>CATLTV010000059.1 GCA_950059285.1 uncultured Pseudomonadota bacterium
AAGTAGTATAGAGCAACGTCAGCGAGCTGGTTCATATGAACCAGCTCGCTGACGTTGCTCTATACTACTTTTTTCATTCGTACTTCTCTCTTGCAATCGGTACCTCCGTGAAGCGTTACCTCCCCCTCATACCAGCACTCGCTCTGCTCCTCGTCGCACTCTGGAGCACACTTGGACAGCTCTCATTCTTGCGAGACTCCACATCCCCTGATGACTGGTCAAACGCTGCACATCACGCACTCAGACAACTTGAGAAGAACACACAGAGTAAAGACTCACCCACACGTGTCATGGTCTGGCCCGAATGGCGAGAAACTCCACTGCCACACCTCGTGGACCAAAGCCAGTATATCCTCTGGAATCATGCCCCCACGATTGAAGACCTCCAAAACACATCCGAGATTATCATCCTGACCCCTCAGGACAGGAAGGAAGACGCACTTCGTGCCCTCCCCTTTACACCCCAAAACACACGGCAGGAAAACTTCAACTCAGTGCTCGCTCTCCATGTCGCGCTTCCTCCCCAAACACAATACACCACACCTCCACTTCATACGCTCCTTCGCAAAGCAACCGTGTCGATTGAGAAGCCAAAAGGAAAACCCACCTCGTGTACATCATGGCGTAATAACCCCAGAGAACCAGGCTGGGCTTGCGCCAAACATCCGCGCATCATCGGAGCCGCAGAATACGAGCTAGATGATCAACCGCGCACATGCATCCTCGCGCATCCTCCAAAGTCTCCTTCCGACACACTTGTCATTACTTTCCCCAAGATCAAAACCGAGCTCGATCACGCCACGCTCAGAGTGCGTGCAGGCATCGACCTTCGTGGTGCTCGTCTGGCCAAACACAACGATGACCTCACCCTCGAGATCCTTCAAGGCGATCAATCACTGGCAACACACACATACAAGGCGCAAGAATCCACCTGGGATCATCTTGATATCCCGCTCAAAACTATCGCAAACCACACCATCGAACCGCTCACGTTCAGGGTCAGCGCAAAATCCCATGACCATAAACTCTTCTGCTTCAATGCCTGGGTCCTTCCACAGTGAATGTCTTCTATGCCGATCATCATGAGGTGATGCTCCCCGACGGGCATCGCTTCCCCATGTCCAAGTATCGTCTGCTCAGAGAGCAGCTCCTGAACAACCAGATCCTCCATCCAGAAGAACTCATCGCATCAGGCCCCATCTTGGAAGAAATCGTCGCGCGCACACACGATCCAGGCTACGTCAAAAGATTCCTGCATGGACAACTTACACGCTCCGAAATGAAGCAGGTTGGACTCCCCTGGAGTAACACGCTCGTCAACCGGGTCAAGGCATCCACAGCAGGCACACTCAACGCAGCCAGAAGCGCGCTCAAGGACGGCATCGCTGGCAACCTTGCTGGTGGTACACATCACGCCATGTATGACCATGGTGAGGGCTTCTGCGTCTTCAATGATATTGCCGTTGCAGCCAATGAACTCATCCACACACACATGGTAGAAAAAATCGCCGTCGTGGATCTCGATGTGCATCAGGGCAATGGCACCGCTGCACTCTTCCACCATGAACCCCGCGTGTTCACACTCTCCATTCATGGCAAGCATAACTACCCCTTCAAAAAAGTACCTGGAGACTGTGACTATGCGCTGGAAGATGAATGCGATGACACGACGTACATCAATACTCTTCGTGAGGCACTGGACATCGTTCTTGAACAACGTCCTGACATCATCTTCTATCAAGCTGGTGTGGATGCCCTCAAAGAGGATCGGCTTGGTCGCCTTGCTTTGACAATGCAAGGACTGAGGCAACGCGACATGCTCGTATTGAGTTCCTGTGAAAGACGGAATATCCCCATTGTCCTTACCCTTGGAGGGGGTTACTGTTCTCCTATCAAACACACTGTTGACGCATATCAACAGACCTATCACATCGCCAAAGAGATCTTTCAAAGTTAATAGACCATGACACAACACGATGTCTTCACACTCTTCAAGCAGCTCATGCTCACACTTCTGGACCAGTCCCTGGCACAAAAGGTGTTGAAGCTTGTCTCCACATGGCTTGAACTCAACGACTGGAGCGTCTTTGATGACGCCATCCAGCAAGCATTCTGGGACTCCGGGCAAACACTCCCAGGAGACACGCCTGTGGAGCAGGCTGCATATGCCCTGAAGCACGCCCAACATATCATGGTGTTTCTGGGAAGCGGCTTCTCTGTCGACTCGGGGATCGCATCCTTCCGCACCAAAAACAACGATCAGGAAGCCATCTACAGTGGCCTTGAGCCATGGCAAATGACCCACCGCGAGACATTCACAGAGCACGCCAAAGAGCAGCTCCAGTGGCATCAGCGCTGGCGAGAGGTCATGGAAGAGGCAAAACCCCACGCAGGGCAGTTGGCGCTGGTCCAACTTCTTGCGGGTGATGTCCTGTCCCCCAAGAGCAAGGTTACCTTTGTAACTCAGAACGTCGACATGCTCCTTGAAAAGTCTCTTGAGCACACATCTCGTAGCGCCAAAGAACTTCACATTGTACACCTTCACGGCACCATGGAGAGGGCTCGATGCCACACGTGCAATAAAGTCGCGACCTCTCTCTCAAACCCACTTCCTCCTCTTGATCAACTGCCTCACTGTCAGTTTTGTGGCGGTCCATTACGTCCTGACGTGGTCTGGTTTGGGGAGAAGCTTGCAGATGAAGAGTGGAACAAGGCAAAGATGTCCGCCGCCAGCGCCGAAGTGTGTTTGATTGTCGGTACAAGCGCACTGGTGCATCCTGCCGCAGAGCTCCCCACAATCGCCAAGGAGTCAGGCGCGCGGCTCATCGAAATCAACACCCATGAAAGCCTCGCCACACCCTATTGTGATGTGCATATTGAGGACACAGCAAAACACGCGCTCGTATCTATCTTTGAACACATTCAAACTGAAAAGAGCTAGAGCAAGAAATCAAAAGGGCGGTCGCTTTGAAAGCGACTGCCCTTTTGATTTCTTGCTCTAGCTCACAATAAAACGCTATTCGCTGATGTACTCACGGGGCTCACACAACGCGATGTGTTGAACCACGACGCCCTCATTGTTCTGCACAGGATAAATTGAGAGGTTATTGATAAAGGGTGTGCCATCTGCCTTGTAGTTGACAAGTGCACCACGATAAGGCTCCCCTCTCCTGAGGAGCTTGGCGATCTTCTTGAGTTCGCGCGCCGAGGTCTCCACGCCCTGTAACATACGAGGGTTACGACCAATCAAGTCCTCACGATCGTATCCTGTCATCTCCATGTAGAAGTCATTGACATAGATGATAGGGGCATCTTCAGTGAGAGGATCGGTAATCGCCACACCACGATCAAGGTTACTGATCGCTGTCAGGAGCGCGCTTGAAATGCGCACAGTCTCGCGGAGTGCATTGGTTGACCGGGCATGTTGCATGGCGTATCTCAGCGAACGCTCCAACATGCCTGGTGTAATCTGACCTTTGACCAGATAATCATACGCGCCCATTGTCATCGCTTTGAGATCAACGTTACGACCGCCCTGACCTGTGAGCATGATCATCGGTGCGCGGCACTTTGCATCAAGCGCTGCCTCCAATAGCTCAAGGCCATCATGTCCCCCAAGATGATAATCTAACAGGTACACATGATGGCGTTGTTTTTTGATCTCTTCAAGAGCTTCATCATACGTGCCTATCCAGTCAAGATGATAATTGCCCTGCTCGATACTTGCAAACAAGTCACGAGCGATAATGAAGTCCTCCTCATCATCATCCACCAACAAGACATTGATGACTTGTGACGTCATAAAGCTATTCTCCTTTTATCCACGATTCTTGTGTGTCATCAACCACGCACACCTTGATTTCATAAACTCGACACGAAACCTGTGCGACGGAGAGCATACCGCAATGCATACGTCACGACTACTGACGACACACATTGCGAACAACTCTCTTACAGCCTCTAAAGACTCATGACAAACACGATCTAGTGCAGCTCGGGTAATGTGACTGTACCTTGCCAGTAATCCTTGACACGACGCATCACATCCACCAACCCATCAAACGATGTGGGTTTGGTGATGAATGAACGGCTGCCAAGCTCATAGGCCTGCAACACATCCTTTTTCTGCGAGGATGTAGTCAACACCACCACAGGCAAGGTCTTGAGCACTGTCGACGTCATCAACGCCTCCAATACCTCTCGGCCATTCATCTTCGGCATGTTCCAGTCCAGGAGCACCAAGCTTGGCAAACAAGCCCTGTCAATATGCTCCTCCCCAAGTAAACCATGACCCTGTGTTAAAAAGTCCATGGCCTCCTCGCCATCTTCCACAAAAATGACGCTCTCATCATGGATATCACACTCCATCAGAGCATCGCCAATGAGGAAGCGATCATCCTCATCGTCATCAACAACCAAAATTCGAAATGGTCTTAACATTTGCATACATCATCCTGTGGTCTCTGACTTTCATTTACCAACGCAATCACACGTCTCATCCATATAGAGCACTCGACGTGTTGTGATTTATGAAGAGATTCAATCAGATAGTTCCTTGATTATCATCGTCCATGCGTCACCCTCACTCATTCATACTAACGGTGACAGCAATTAGATGCACGCACAACTATATCAGGAGCAAAAAATTACACTTCCCCTTGAAAAAAAATTGAAGGTGCACATGCCCTACTGCTCAGCGCGCACACCTAACGCAAAGAATACGCTAGCTAATTCAGATGCAAACAGTTGCCAGAATAAATGTCCACCAAATCCAGTCCACCACAACCAGTCGGTTTCCTTATCCACTTCAATCGTCAACACACCGAGCGGTTTCTTGGCAAATGTAATCGGGTACGCCAGTGTCGCATACGCATGTTTTCTTGCTGGCTTGTAATAGGCGCTCAAGGCCACCCACTCACCAGGCTCTCCCTTGTCTCCAATATTGCCGCGACGCACGTCCTCAAGACGGCCCGTCTCCTCATGCACAAAGAGTGAGTTCTTGAACCCAAAGTCATCCCCCTCACCATAACCTCCAGCCAGGACCAGAGGTCTGTTCAACCTCACAGCAAGACTTGACACGCCAGAATCAATACGAGCTTCAGGCTCCACATCAACCACCAGGTCGATACCTTCATTGATCGCCCACCCATGCGGATGCTCAAACCTCAACACACGGCCACGCTCACAATGCTTCAAGTAAGCAAGGCCAAAGCTTGGGACAGCCACGTGCTCGCGTAAAAGCTCCGCAGCCTCACCAATAAACCCACCAATCAACTCTTCCTGACTGAGATCCTGCGCCTCGTTGGCAAGCAGCGCCTCGGCGCTCGCGCGCATCTCACGTAAGATCCACAACTTCTTGGCACCCAACATATACAACGAGGAGTGCCTCAACAATGGCCCCACATAACTGCCAATCTCGGAGAGCAAATCTCCCGCAGAACTTGTCAGCTCTGCTCCCGACTTCCACGTGATGCTCAAAAAGCCCAGAAGCTCACGGTCCTGACCATCCATGGCAACCAACGGAGTCAAGACCATCATTGACTCCTCTTCCCTCCCCTTCACCGCATGAATCGCCGAATAGCGCTGACCAGAATCCTGACTCTCCCACTTGCCATCTCGCTTCATAAAACACTGATAGGGTAGATCAGCATCTTCACGCTGACGATGGAACGCCGCCGACAGAACATGCTGCGCCTCTCCCTCGTTCATGCGCACCATCATACCCACCAGACGCTCGGGCAATATCCCCGTGCGATGCCCATAAAGCTTCTCGGCCAGAATGTTAAAGTGTGCCCGTGAGGAACTATCCAGCGTCATGGTCTCCAACGAGCTCGTCAGGATCATCGATGCGCTATAGTCACATCCTGTCCACTCGGGGAGATGATCCATAAACGCATACAACAAGCCCTTGATCTCATGGTCGCGATGCTCATCAAAAAAGAGGCGCATCGCGTTACGACGCGCTGCGCAAATCGCTTCAAACACCCTGTTTTGCAAGGCGACAAGATGCTCCGAATCAAGCGATTCCTCATGTTGTGGCATCAACACAAACCCAATCGCGACACGCGCCTGTCCTCCAGTCGCAGGTCGATCCAAAATAGGAAATGTGCGCAACACCGTCGTGGCATCTTCATCGGCATGCTCAAGGTACAAATTACCATCGCCCTGACGATACGTCTGGCACAGGTCATCAAAACTCCACCCCACATCAAGCGCTCTTGATTGATGAAGCTCGATCATAAACGTTGCAGCCTCACACTGTGCGCCTTCAAAACCCAGTGTGATGAAGAGACGCTCCTGTTGATAGGCTTCCATCCAACCCGCCAAAAAACGGTGAAGATGAAATGCCATGATCTCCAGACCACTCTCGGTCATCGCTGCCAAACCGCTATACTGAATCTTACTCACATCTCTTCCTTACAATCTCTTCAGGATTAGAACTTGACGCACTTTTTACATACACAACATTACCACGAATTATGGGCACCATACCTTACTCTGTTCTCCTCGCATCAAGTCAAGCGGGAACGCCAGATACTCGCCATATTCTTGCCAGTTGTAGCATCACATTACACTCTGTGTTAAGCTCTCCTCGCATCTATTCATACCTCCTGCCCTTGATGCCCATACCCAGAAGCCCCGTAAAAACAATTGAAACCAACCACATCATCACACATCATCCTGACCTCACTTTGCTCTCTCCTCGCGCTCTCTTCACTTGGTTGCGGAACGGACGAAGAACAACCCTTTGCACCCACGCCCACCGGCGCCCCCGATATGGGCTCCACCACCGAAGACCTTGGCGTCGCCCAGCCCGATCTCTCCTCGCTCGCCACCACGCTGTGCACTCCTGATGCTCGCCGATGCCTCTCCGAGCACAGCCCCCTGTCACAAATTTGTGCTCCCGATGGCCTCTCCTGGCTTGATGACCCCTGCCCCGATCAATCCATCTGCAAGGATCAGGAATGCACTCCCTTTCACTGCGTCCCGGGTCGTTCCATCTGTCTTGGCCCCTCCGCTCAGGCAACCTGCGCAAGCTCTGGTAAAACAGTCACCGACCTCAAAACATGCCCATCACCACTCACCTGCCAGAGCGGATTCTGCGTCGATCGCTGTGAGCTCGCACAACAAGATGGCGACTATCAGGCCTGTAGCTTCATTGCCAATAACCTCGACAATATCTACACCTCCACAGAGGACTCCAAAGAAAGTCCCTTTGCTGTCATCGCCGCAAATCCACACCATCTGCTCCCAACCACAATCTCGATGACAAACGCCCAAGGCGTCTCTGTCGAACGTATCTCTCAACGCTCCATCACGCCCCCTCCAAACTACACCTTCGGGGAAACAACCACCGTGCGAAGCCAGATCCTTCGCACCAATCAACCCAATAGCTCCATCGACTCCTCTGTCACACAGATCACGCTCCAGCCAGGTGAGGCCGCTACCCTCCTTGTGGATAGCGAGAACAAGGATGCGTTCTTTCTTGAAAGCACCCAGCCTGTCGTCGCCTACCAGTTCAACCCTTATTGCTGCAACTTCACTGCGAGCAATGATGCAAGCCTACTCCTCCCCACAGGCGCGCTCGGGACATCTTATCGAGTGATCAATTACCCCACCATGTATGTCCCTCCCAATGACCTGTTAACGCCCTACCTCACACTCATTGGTAGCGAGGACAACACCACAATTACGCTCAACTCTCCCGTCCCCTTGCGGCTCGCAAACACCACAAGCACAATCCTGTATCCTCCCCTGATCGATCACCTGCTCACCATCAACCGTGGCCAGATCATCACCCTCGAAATTCCTCCCGACATCGCTCACTACAATCAAAACGATGCTGATATGTCAGGGGCACATGTCTCAAGTTCCTCCCCCATCGCCGCCTTCGTTGGACACCCCTGCACCTTTGTCCCACAAGACGCATGGGCCTGCGATCACCTCGAAGAACAACTCTTCCCCGAAGATACACTTGGCTCTCGCTACATCCTCCCATCCATCGCGCAACGCAACCCCAACAACATTGAAGACACCTCACGTGAAGGCATCTACTGGCGCATCGTCGCAAGCCAGGACGCAACCATCACCACATCTACCCAACTCAGGGACCTGACCTCCTACGAAGCATCCTCCTTTGCCACCCCAAATTGCCTTGAAAAACAACAGGGCGATAGCATCACACTTGCCCAGGGCGAAGCCTGTGAAATTGGCATCAATCAACCCCTCTCCCTCGACTCCTCTGCGCCCCTGATCATCGCAGGTGTCATCTCTGGACACCAGTCCACTGGACTCGCTGACTATGGCACCCAGGCAGGCGACCCCGCCATGTTCTTGCTCCCTCCCGTGCGACAGTTCCGACGCGATTACAGCTTCATCACATCACCCACATTCCAGAAAACCTATGCTGTGATCATCGCACCCAAGTCCGCCACACTCTCCTACCAGGATCTCAACCTCTCCCCCGATCGTGTCGTCTCCTCCCACACCATCACATCCCAGGGACAGGAATGGGAAATTCTCAACATCTCCATCAACTCAGGACTCCACTCCATCTCGTCGAATCGCCCCTTTGGCCTCATCGTATATGCTTACGATGATTATGTAAGTTATGCCTTCCCTGCGGGTCTTGACCTCTCCAACAACTCCAAAGAATAATGAAATTTTTCAACCACTTAAAAACAACAACACTCACACTTACTCTCCTGCTAACCTCGGCCTCAGTATATGCAGATGATGGCGTCCTCGTCTTGCCTCATGGTGGTACGCGTGCGCTGTACTCCTACGATATCCTCCCCTCAAGCACATCGTGGACAGTGCAACGACGCGCAGATACACCCATCATACCCTCATCCATGTCAGAAGATATCCTCTCGGATATCAAGGTCCTCCCCGATCAAAGCATCCTCGCGGCAGGCTTCCAACAAGCCCCTCAAGACATCATCGTGCGCTCCGAAGACGCCGCGCTCACCACGCTCTGGACCGCCAACAACACCTTTAGCACCATCTCCGCAGCAAGCGTCGCCACAGCATCCGCACCAGGCTCTATCTCAAGACTCCTTGTCGCCGATTCCAACACCTCCCTTATTCAACTCTGGGACACATCACAGGAACTCTACCTCTGGAGACAGAGCGTATCGCTATCCAACACACGATCCACCTTTATTCAGGCCATCGCCATGCCTGAAAATCGCATCGCCACAGCGTCTTACTCATCCTCACAAAACGCCTGGGTCATCGATATCTTCAACCTCTCCCCGGAGGATGAACAACCTGCGCGGTTCAAACTCTCCTCCTCCCCTTTTGCCTCACTCACAAACGTAGACACCGTCCTTGGCGAGCTTTCAAACATACAGGACATCTTCGCCATCGATGCATCTCACTTGCTCGTCACCACCACATCCTCACTCATGTTACTCGACCTCGACGAACGCAACATCACATGGCAAATCCACACCTCGGATTACGCAGCGCTCAATGGTCAGTTTTCCAGCGCCACAATCACACCGTCAGGTCGCATCATCCTCGCCAGCTTTGAGCCAGGAAAATGGACCGAACCACACCCCAATCACCAGCTCCACTGGTTCTCATTGACCGCTTCCATCGACGAAAAACCTCAGCTCATCGCCAGCTCCACTGCTCTTGATCGCGCTCCAAAACGCATCACATCCGCACAAAGCACAGGCGGCACAGGTACGCTCAACTTTGAAGGACATAGCAGCTCGGGCACAGGGCAAAACTCCGACATCGATGCCATCATACCTGGCTCGGTCATTGACCTGAACCTCACCACGATCAAACAGGGCCAGACCTTTGATGCTACAGCCTACTTCTCAAACCCCACCAATGAAGTCATCGTCCCGCCCAAACTTGCTATTCGCGGTTTCATGGGTTCAAACTGTCAGGCAGGTGCCGCGCTCCTGTCGTTCACGCTTATCGAGTCCACGCCAAACCCCACCATCTCTCCGCTTGGACTCTTTGCGCTGGAAGGTAATTACACCGTTGCAGACGATGCCAACCCTGGCACATGGTGTGTCTTCCCCGCCATCCTTGACGAAAACGAAACCTGGGTAAACTTCTCCCAGTTCTCATCAAAAATCCAAATCGTATCCAAAGATGGATCAAGCTCAGGAGAGATCCCTGTCCAGGAACTCCCCCTTGAAAACTACTCTGGCGATATGGGCTACATGCCCCCCACATCACAAGATATGGAAAGCCGTGGTGATGATGTCGTCATCATCCTTGATGATCCTTCCACGGGGTGTGGAGGCTGTGCAAAGACCTCCAAAAACACCCCCACTATCCCACTGGAACCATTACTCTTTATCATCCCCATGCTCGGATTTACTCGCCAACGTCGCCGCACAAGATAGCGCAAAACACATCTGATAGTTCAGCGCCTCATTGTGTGAAACCGCTTCTCGATCGCACGCGCAATCTCCATCTCTTCCTTGCTCGCGCGCGCTCTAATGGATTCAGACTCAACGACCTTCCACTCACTTTGGTCGCCCACACCAGCATCCCTTTCGTACACCACCTGCACATTGAGCGCCCCTCCTCGAGGCAACACAATAATCTTGATCAGGCGCTTCTTCCTGAGCTTCGCCGACACAGGCTCACTTTCGGTGACCACCATAAAAAACTGCTCTGACACCGTGGCAAGCTCATACCCACGCGCCTCACACTCTGCAATGATCGCACGAAACAAGATCTGCTCGCTTCGCTCGGGCTTGTCAGACTCCTCTTGCTGTACCTCTTCCACCTCTTCCTTGATTGGCGTGGACTCCTGCGTATCAGGCTTGCCATGACGACACCCCATCACGCTGCATAACACCATCACACACCACAGCAGCAGCATGAAAGAACGGGCCGTTTGAATAAGCTGAACGTGCACTCCGTCAGATGAATACATCTGTTCTGATGTGCTTTCTTGTGTTAAACCTTCACTCATTAATTGTGTCCTCTTCTGTCCAATTCTTTCGCCTCCAAGGAGTAACCTGTGCGAAGTCTCCTGACATCACTGTTCACCATCACACTCTCCCTGTCACTTGCCACGGGCTGTAAATCAAAACCCCAGACGCAAGACGATCAAAGCCTCATCACAGAGACCTCTACCACTTCGAATTCTACAGATAAAGCAGAGGCAAAGATATACACCGAGAAAGCGCTACAAGCTGCCGAAGAAGGTAACTGGCGCTCGGCCACATCCTACTACACTGCCGCGACCAAAAACGATCCTGACAACTGGAAGCTCTACCTCGACCTTGCCATTGCCCAATCCAAAGTCCCCGACTTTCAGGCTGCTATCACATCCATCCGCCTTGCCATGGAGAAAGGCGGCGAGCGAGATTGGCTGACCTGGTATAATTTGGGCAATGTGTACCAGAACAGAGGGATGTATCATGAGTCCATCGACGCCTACCGCGTCGCGCTTGGCCTCACATCCAGCACCAACCTCGACATCCTCGTCAACATCAGCTCGGGTTATGTCTTCCTTGGTAAATACGAGGAGGCACAGGAAACCATCTCCCATATCCTCACCATTGAGCCTCAGGAGCTACGCGCACTTCACAATGCTGCGCTCATTCCTCACCTGAAGACAGACTACGAAGAAGCGCTCATCGCCTACGATGCTGTGCTCGCAATCGACCCCAACTTCGCACAAAGCCTCTTCAACAAGGCCCACGTCCTGAGCTCACTCAAGCGCTACTCGGAAGCCTCACGCTACTACGAGCTCTACATTCAGGCCGATCCTGATGGTCCTTACGTCAATCGCGCCCGCACACGCGCCGAGGAATACAAAAAACAATAATGTCATTGAGGCAACAGACAGAGGCGCGATGGGGGCGGCTATTTACTGCGTAAATAGCCGCCCCCATCGCGCCTCTGTCTGTTAAGAACCCGAGAAGACAAACGACGAAGGGGGCGAGTGTTGCTGCGCAACACTCGCCCCCTTCGTCGTTTGTCTTCTCGGGCAGGACGACAGTGTTCAAGAATCCAGCCACGCAAGTCACCACGTTCCGACAAGGCGAGCGACGACAAATTTTTTGTGTAGCCTTGGAACACGGAGAAATTGCTTGACCTATGAATAACTCAAGTCAAGTCAGAGCTTATGCATAAGAGGCGAAACGAGGAATTTGACGGAGCGTTTTGCACCCATCACCGCCAGCTCTTTTTCGAAACGCAGTGCAGAAATAAGAGCAAGATTGATGGGATCGCAAAACAACGCATGAAAGAGCCTCTTGCGTGCCTGAAATCTTACTCTACAGGCCTTTTATGCACCTGAAACGCTTCTCGATTTTGAAATGAATGAGCGAAACTATTCACACCCTCTTAGCTTTACTGGTTGATCTCAACCCTGAGCAATTCGCTACCAAGGTGCAAGTAGTCTCCATGCATCAACTTCTGCTCGCCCTTGATCTTGATAAAGGTGCCGTTCTTGGAGTCCATATCAGACACCACAACCTGACCATCAACCCAAGTCACGCGTGTATGCTGACGTGAGCTGTAACGATCCTCGGAGAAGTTCACATCACAACCCTCACGACCAATGAGGATGTCATTGTTCACCGAGCAGTAAGAGGAACCAGGCTTGCCGCCACGCACCATGTGCACGAGGCGGAATTTGTAATCCTTGGGTGGGCTGATGTACATCAACGTATCCTCTTGCATTGGATACTCTCGCTCAAGCGACAACATCTCAAGACGCAAGACCTGCTCGCCGACCATGATCTCATCACCGTGCTCAAGTACACGAGGCTCTCTGACCCTCAAAAATGTACCGTTTACACTGCCCTCATCGCGCACAAACAACTGGTTCTCGCGGTACAGGAAGGTCGAGTGCTTGGAGCTCAGGTAGCTGTCCTCGGGGAACAAAATCGCACCATGGCTTCGGCCTGCCACATGCTTTGTCGCGTTCAAGTGATAACTCAGACCTTCAAGACCTTCACCACGAATCAAAATCAGCTTCGCGCGTCCTGGTGCCTGCATCGCACCAAAGAACATCGTCTCGTTACGCGCATCCGCACCATCCTCATTATAAAACGCTCCACATCGACCACAGTAATGGTGACCGTCTGGGACCACTGCGCCACATTGATTACAGATACGATTATTCGCTGACATGCTTCTCCTCTTCCAAACCAAGGCAAATTATATCATTCAAACCAATCACCACTCTCACGACCTCTACAAGTCATCCCTTCATCAAGCCCGTCAATCACAGAGCTTCAGGACTGAAGTGTCACTTGGCACTTAAAAACACAGCGCAGATTAAGGCTTCAAGCAAGAGAAAGCAAGCCAGTTATTTACATCCCCCCTCCAACCTCAGTAAAACACCACACGCTCACCAAAGACATCGCCAAACCACCCCTCCACACGCTCGTCGTAATTCCCTCGCACAACGACCTGCTCAAGCTCATCTGCCCCCTGCGTTAACTGCCCAAGCAACTCCTTACCTCGCACAGTCACGAGTTCAGCAGCCTTCTCCTGATTGACCACGCACTCCAACAACCTCACCCCCACAGGTAACCTGAACTGTGCCCAATCCAACTCGATATTCTGACTCAACACACAGTCAAAATATGTCTGTCGGCTTTCAGGCTCCAACATCACATCAGGCCACAACACACTTAATTCTTTGACCTGAACATCTGCAAAACCATCCTGTGTAAAATCACTCCAACACTTCACCTCACTCAAGTCCAGCATATTCACATTGGCCAGAATCTCTCGCACCCACTCCCTGAAATAATCAAAACGATGCCCCCACAAACTATTCAAAAACATATCCTCAGAATAAACCTCCTCCCCATGCTCCTCCACCCACTTCACATACCCCACAGTTTCCATCAACTCTGCATGCGCAACTAGCCGCTCAATTGGTTGACGAAAAAAGAGCGCCTTAATTGAGAAACACTGGCGCGCAATCTTATCACTCATGCCTGTCTTCAAAGAGTCCATACGCACACGACGCACTCCATCAAAGGTCATTCTTGACATTAATACATCAAGCTCAGATGAAGACACCATCCCTATGTCTACCTCAATCAGGCGTTCTCTCCAAGATACATCGTCCAGCGCATAAAAGACATCTCGACCCCCAGGCCATCCATACCACCCTGGAAACTTCACGGACATCACATGCTCAAGATCTGGATGTTGGAGCAGCTTTGCAGCCTCTTTACCAGCGAGTTCTCTTCCCATCGATTCCCCCATCCCCAGATCAATGCAACGCACCAAACCAAACATGGGCGATCGATCCCCTTTGAGCATTTGAAGCATCCATGCCTTAGGCAGATCACACGAGAGCTGCTGATCCACGGTCCACCTCGACACCTCATGCTCCACATAACATACGAGCGCATCCAACGCCTCCCCCTCGCACTGCGCCAACAACACACACAGATGCCCCCAGTGCCTGTGCGCATACGGCATGTTCAAAATTGATCGCACCTCACCAAACACTGCCTGCTCTCGACGCGTGTCCACGACCCTCTCAATCGCCCCCTCCGCTTTGAAATCCAAGTATCCCTGGCGTAGCAACGTCAGGAGATCCTCCTCACCAATGATAGGAATCCCCTTTTTATGCGCCTTGTTAGGCTGCTTGCTAAACCCATTTGCCCCACACACCAACAGCTGCATCTTGCGAGAGATTTTCACCAGATGAGCACCATATGACTCAAGGTTGTCGAGCGCTGCCACCACCTCTTTTGATGCAAAGGTTCCTGTGCGAGCGACCTTCAACCCCTTGAGCTCAATACGTATCATCTACCTTGCCTCACCCTGAGCAATTGCCTCGCGCACCCTGAAATCACCATGCGCAAGATATGGCTCAAGCACCTTTTTTGCCTCCGTCGAACCTATCCTCGCAAGCGCGTACACACGCGCATACAAGTCCTCGCCGTCACGAATATCAAGACCACTGGACAACGCATCCACTGCCGAAGTTGCACGAAGCAGCCCCAGGGAACGAGCCGACTCCACACGCACAAGTAATGAAGCGTCCTCCAGACCCTTGATCAAAGTATCAACAACGTCAGGTTGGCCTGCAAAGGCATCCTGCCCAAGCACAACTGCTGCCTGTGCCCTCACATCAGGTGAATCATCTTCAGCCACAGCCTTGAGAATCAACGACTTGACGCGCGCATCGCTGACGCCTGCAAACATGCCCATCGCTCGCATTGCATCAAACCTGACAATGGGCTTGTCTGAACCATAACTGGCAACCACCAAATCAAGATCGGCCTGCTGACCCAACATCCCCAGCATGACGAGCGCTGCGCGGCGCTCCTGCCAGCTCAAATCGCTTAACTTCAGCGCAGCCTCAAGCTCGGGCTTGATCGCGGCGATTAACTTTCGCCTCATCTCTTCCACGCCTGCCTGCTGCTCATCACCACTAACCATCCCCACACCCAATACAAGCTGATCTTGCATCAGGTCTCCCCACAAAATCTGACGCGCCTTTGAGCTCGTCTTGCTCTTGGCCTTGACCATGGCAAGCAATGTATCGCTGTAGTTCTCAAAAAGTGGATACGGTGAGGTCACAGGTGACTGGGTCGTCTCCTGCTTGAGTTGTCTCACCAACCCCATGCTATCGAACCTGTTTGCTACCTGCTTCTCACGCTCATGAATGTAGCTCGACTCCTTGAGCATCTGCCTGTAATCAGGGTGTAATCCGCCTGTGGCATCCATCGACACCGACCAGTTCAACCCTCTCCAGGCGCGCTCCCTCAAGCCAGGATCATCACTCCAGTATGCATCAAGCAAGGCGCTCACTGCGCTCTTGTCCTGAACCTGACCCAAGGACCATGCAGCAGTGCTCACCACATCATCATCTGCAACCTCTGTCAGAATCGTCCCCAACGCATTCACGCCATCACGATGCCCCACAAGACCAAGCCCCATAACAACGGCCATGCTTTGCTCATCGTAGATGCCCTCTTTCTTGAGCGCGTCCAGCGTTTTTAACAATGGCTGCACTGCCTTTTTGTCTCCCACGCGGCCAAGTGAAATCGCCGCCAGAGCCTTCTGCCTTGATCCCACATCATCGCGCTCAAGGAGTTTTTGCAATGGCTTGATTGCCTTGCTACTTCCCAGCGCACCGAGCGCCCAGGTCGAGGACTCCTTGACTGAAATGTCCTCATCCTCAAGCAAGGGCACCAACAGCTCGGCGGCATCTTCACTACCAAGCATCGCCACAGCAGCCATCGCATTCAACCGCAGGGACTCCTTGTCATCCGCAGCCAACCTCGCCAAAGCCATGCCAGCCTGCTTCAAATCAAGCTCCGCTAACATACTGATAGCGCGCTGTTTTTGACCCACCTCCTGTGATTGCAATGCATCCACCAACACGGGATATGCTCGGGTGCCGACGGCCTTCAGGCGAGCCTGATCGGCCTCGCTTAATGTCGCTCCTGCATTTCTGCGGGCGACGGCGACGCCTGACAGACGTGCATAAATTTCCATCAAGACATGACGGTAAGCACCTCCCATGGAGGCCGAGTTAAAGACCTCGGGAGCAAGCTCCTGCTCAAGCAAAAAGAGCTCATCATCTGTACGCGCAAGCGTGACCAGACGACGCGAGGCACGCAAGACCTGAACCTCATCAGTGGCGCGCTTGGCGACATACAAATACAGCTTGTATGCCTCCTCAAACTCGTCTCTCTCCACGAGCAACTGGGCAAGTTTGAAGTACACATCGAAGTTGCGAGGATCAAGATCAAGACTCTCGCGGTACGACGCAATGGCCTTTTCTGACTGCTGCATCTTGGCATACACATCGCCAAGCTTGGAGTGCGCCATCGCATCATCAGGGTTCTTCTGCAATGCAAGCTGCGCATACTCCACAGCCTGCTTATCATTGTAGCTCTTCAACGACAGCTCGGCGATGCGCTGATAATACTCTCGCTCTCGTGCGGGCCTCACCTCGGCAAGCTTTTGCAGCACGCCAATTGCTTTCTCCGTCTCTCCCCTGAAGGTGTACATCTTCTCCAGCGCCTGCAACGCCACGATGTCCTGTTTATCGATCTGATTATCAAGGTTAATGATCTTGTTCCACACCACCTCGGCGCGGTCGTGCTCACCAATTTTCCCATACGCCTCGGCAAGGAAGTAACCCGCTTCCACATCAGGAGGTGTGCCTTCAAACGCATCCTTGAACTCACGAATCTTGGTGCGCAGCTTGTTCTGTCGCTTGTACAGCGACACGATACGTGAACGCGCCTCACTCACCATCGGAGAATCAGGCTCACCACGCATCAACTTGAGCCACACATCAATGGCGCGCTCCCAGTATCGACCCATCTCATACGCCACAGCAAGACCACGCTGCACATCAGGATCATCAGGGAGTAAATCCGCAGCAAGCTTGTACTGCTCAATACCTCGCTCCACCATGCCATGGTCCACAAGCACTAGCCCAAACTGAGCATGCGCCTGCGCCTTGGGCAGGTTTGACTTGAGCAACGTCTCCCAGATCTTGAGCGCCTTGGTGGTGTCACCACTCTGATAGTAATACTCACCCAGCCCCAGAATATACATCTCGTTGCGAGGGTTCTTCTTGACCAGGCGCTCATACACATCAAGCGCCATGTCATTCTTGCCAAAACGCATGTACATATCAGCAAGTTGCACCATCACCTCGGAGCGTCTGGAGAACTTGCTCTGCACCCTCTTCAGGAGCTTCAAGGCACGTTCCTGATCTCCATTCCTGAAGTGAATCTTGGCCAGATCAAAGATGTAGCGTGGTTCGGATGGCGCCACACGAATCAACGCGTCATAAGCCTTGATGACGCCTGCAATATCGCCCCTGCGCTGAAGGATCTGAATCATCTTGAAGCGCGGATCAACCGAACGTGACGACTTCCTTGAGGCGATCTTGTAATAATCAAATGCCTTGTCCTCCTGACCAAGCTCATCAAACAAGTTGGCCAGCATCATCGCCTGATCGTAGTTTGGACTGCGCCACTGCTTCTCACGCTCACTGGCATACTCAATGAGCTTGTCCATACGTCGATACACGCCGATGATGCGCTGCTCGACCTCGCGGTATAACCAGTTGTTGGACTTCACATAACTCTGCGCCTTCTTGTACGTCTCAAGCGCCTTCTCATAGTCCCCCATCAGCTCATAAAGCTCGCCCATATCACGATACGCCGTGGCGCGCGCCTTGACATCGCGACCCGAGAGCTTGAGCAATGCATTGTACTGCTCAAGCGCCTTGTCATAACGCTTGTACTTCACGAGCACCTGCGCATACTCCATACGCAAATACTCACTGCGTGGCTCAAGCTCGATCAAACGATCGTAATACTCTTGCGCCTTCTCCCAGTCACGCTGGGCAAAAGAAAGGTCCGCAAGCTTACGCAAAATATCCTGCTTCTTGTCCTTGCCCTTCTCCAGCGCAAGCGCCTTCTCGAAATCCTCTGTCGCCTCCGTATTCTGCTGAAGCATCATTCTCGCCTGACCCCTCCCAAGGTAACCAGGCGCGCTCTTATCATCGAGCTTGAGGGCCTCATCATACGCAAGAATGGCCTCGGCATAATCGGTCGCCGTCTTTCGCAAGTGACCAAGAATAAGCCAGTACTTGACCTTGTCAGGATGATCCTGCGTCTTCTTCTCATACTCGGCTACCAGCGCCGCAACCCCCGCTGCACCGCCTGCGTACTCCACCATCTTCTTGAACGCCAACCCCTCTTCAGGGTTCGATTCCACAAGCTGCTTGTACCTTCGCAGGATCTCGGCGCGCCTCTTGCTGTCATTGCTTACATCCCAGCTATCCTGCGCATACGCCTCCGACACAAGGCCCAAATGACGCCCAACGCCGCTGTCGTAACCTCCAGAAAAACCACCTAAAAGCGCAACCAATCCACCAATATACAATGCACGCTTGATCTGCATAAACTTATCTTCTCTCATGACGTTCTTGGGACGTAAAACGAACCGTCCCTCACACACGCAACGGTGGCAAGGCACGGTACAATGCTATATGGATGCAAACATACCACACATTAGCAAACATTCCTCCCCACTTCATCATCAACGATGTCTTATGCCTTGGCCTCAAGACACTCGGGACACTCTCCGTGCAACTGCACAGTCGCAACCTTCAGGCTCTCTGCCCACCGCTTGTCCATCACCGCCCCAAGATTAATGTCCACAGGCAAACAGGACACATGGCCGCAATCATCACACACAAAGTGCGGGTGGTGGTGCTCATCATCCTCGTCGCCACCATGCGCCATCGCATACCTGGACATCCCCTCTGCCTTGCTCACCACGCGCGCCAGACCAACCTCGGTCAGCTTCACCAGGTTTCGATAAATCGTCGCAGGATCACAATCCGCATCCCCCATATTTTCCAACATCTCGGAGTGTGAAAGCGGTGAACTTGCATGTGCAAGCTCCATTAATACAGCCACGCGGGGCGCTGTTGCTCTCAGCCCATGGGACTTTAATAGCGTTTTAACCTCATCCTTATTCATCACTTAAACTCTCTTATTTACAGGGTACTCAAGGCAAACAGGTCCTTTGACTTAAAAGACTAAATAAAATTGCTTGATTCTGCAAGCAACTTGCATTATTGATTCAGACCATCTTGCTGATGCAAGCCAATTGCAACAGCAAGATGCTTGAATTAAAACACCGACATGCCCCCGTCAAAATTCCATGATGCTTCAACCTCATATCCTCATCAAACACAAGGCCGTTCTCTGGACCCTTGTCCTGTTTGCTCTCCTGTACTCCACACAGGCTCAGGCTCAGCAACCATCTGAACCTGCTCCTGATGATGAGGTCATCACGCGCCAGCTTGAGGAGGCAGACGACAACGCCACCCCGCCCAAGCAACTGGATACACAGGATAATCCCGCACAAGAAAGTGAGGTCACTGCCGAAGACAGCGCACCTGTTCAGGAAGAGGAAGAGCTCTCGGATGAAGAACTCAAGGCACTTGAAGCTGCCCTCGCTGAAGATCTGGAAGCTCAAGAAGACACACCATCCTTGGCCACGACAGCCTCCACACAGGGATTTTCACAGTCCACCATGGGGCGCACGCTCCAGAGCATGAACCCCGACATCTCCCTGATTCTTGATGTCGCCGCAGCAGGATTCTCAAACACACCTCTCCAGGGTGGCGCACACGATCCCAATCAAAATGGGTTCAACCTCCAACAACTTGAAATGCATATCGAGTCCAACGTGGACCCGTTCTTTGAACTTCAAGCCAACATCGTATTCTCTCAATTTGGCGTTGAGGTCGAAGAAGCCTACGCACGCACGCTCGCATTGCCCGCAAACCTCCAACTCAAGGCAGGTCAATTCCTCACGCAGATGGGGCGACTTAACCCCACACACCCTCACTCCTGGAGCTTCCTTGATCAACCCCTGGTCAATGGGAAATTCCTGGGCGGTGAAGGCAGCCGAGGACTCGGCATGGAGGTATCCTACCTGACCCCCCTCCCCTGGTTTGTGGAGCTTACTGCAAGCTCAACCATGGCCACAGGCGCATGCTGCGCACGCAGCTTTTATGGTGGACAGGATCTTGGCGTGAACTCCCCCACGGACTTGCTCTACACCACACGCATGGAGCACTTCTTTGCGCTCTCGGATTCCTTCTCCTTGCTCTGGGGAACCTCCGCTCAGTTTGGGCCAAACCCCACAGGACTTGGAAACCGCACGGAAATCTACGCCACAGACCTCTACCTGCGCTGGCGACCACTGAATAACCCCTCGCGCACAAGCGTCTCTCTACAGGTCGAGGCGATGCACCGTCGACGCCAGACTGCGGGTGATATCCTCGTGGACAATGGCGGCTACGGACAGCTCGTCTGGGACATTAACTTCCGACATGCGCTGGGCGTTCGCTACGACTTTGTAGAGGGAATTGCAGGAGGACTCGATACCATCGACCCCGAATGGACCGAGAACCGACAACGCGCCACGGCACAGTGGACATTCTACCCCTCACACTTCTCAAGGCTTCGTCTTCAGGCAGGCTACGATAACCCAGGTTGGTATGAACGCCCCATCCTCATCGCCATGCTTGGCGCAGAGGTCCTCATCGGAGCACATGGTGCACATGGCTACTAAAAAGAGAGAAAACAAAATGAAATACAATCACTTAAAACATATCACATCAGCATTCATCACCCTTGCCATCGTGCTCTTTGCTCACTCCGCATGGGCAAAAGGCAAGAAAATTCGTGTGGTCACAAGCACGCCCGATCTTGCCGCCATCACCATGGCCATCGGTGGTGAGCACGTCGAGGTTACATCGCTCGCACGCCATACCGAAGATCCTCACTATGTCGATCCAAGACCAAGCCATATCGTCAAACTCAACAAGGCCGATCTGCTCGTGGTCAATGGCCTTGAACTTGAGGTGGGTTGGCTTCCTGGTCTTGTGGTCCAGGCGCGCAACAAGAACATTCAGGCAGGCGCTCAGGGTTATCTTGATGCCTCAAGCGTGGTCAAACTTTTACAGGTCCCCACACAGGCCATTGATCGTAGCCAGGGCGATATTCACCCAGGTGGAAACCCCCACTTCACCTACGACCCACGACGCGCGCTCAACATCGCCGCCGCTGTGGAGAAGAAGCTCGCTGCGCTCGATCCCGATCACAAGAAAGATTATGCCAAAAATAACGAGAGCTTCTCCAGCGATCTTGGCACAGTCATCAAGACCTATGAGGACAAGTTCGCAAAGCTCTCCTCGGAGCAAAAACAGGTCGTCACCTACCATGCCTCCACCATCTATATCTCGGACTGGCTTGGGCTCAAGGAGGTGATGCAGGTCGAACCCAAACCAGGTATCGCCCCCAACCCCAAACATATCGCGACCGTGCTGACCGCAATGCGTAAGCAAAATGTCCACCTCATCTTCCAGGAGTCCTTCTACCCCAAGAAGGCTAGCCAGAAGCTCGCACAACTTGCCAAGGGAGATCTCGTGGTCATCCCAGGAGGCACCAACGTCTCGGATGGACAGACCTATATCAAACGCATCAAGACCATGGCCGATGCCATCTACAAGGCAGCCTCAAAATAAGCCTCAAAACAGATAAAAACCAACACGATACGCAACAACCATGAACATCACAAAGCTCACATATCCTCTCCTCACGCTGCTCGCACTTGGCAGCTACGGATGCACCTTCGAGGAGGGCAACAGCTGGGGAGAACTTCACCCCACGCTCTCGGCTTCACATGAGCTTGGTTCACGTGAGGACACATCCACAGGTCTCTACAGGATCGGCAATAACTACGAGCTTGAACTTACCACACTCACACTCACCACAGGTGAACTGCGTGTGAATGTCAGCCCCAACAGCACAGCAAGCACGGCATTCGATCCAGCAAACCCACCTGCGGGCTACTCTCTTTGCCACAATGGCCACTGCCACGCAGATGATGGGCGACTTGTGGATTACGATGATATCGCACTTGAACTGCTTGAAAGCAGTGGCGCAGCGCTTCCAGGCGTGAGCCAGATCATCGACCAGACAGCCACGCTGTCACAGTCTGACACCACCACGATCGCACTTGATTCGAGCCTGTGTCAGGATGACTGCTTTTTGCCACAGGGAGAGCTCGCAAGCGCCTACGTCAGCATGACGCAAGCGCATGTGGAATTCACCGTGTTTGATACAAGCGAGCAGCAACGACTCCCTGAAGAAGGACTCACAATCTCACATACCTTTGACCTTGCAGGAGCTCGCCTTGAGCAACCTCTTGAAGGGGTCATCGGCGAGGATCTTGAACATTACAAAGTAAACCTTGGGGCGAATATTCTCTTTCCCGCCTCGGGCTTTGATGGTGTGGACTGGCAGGCAATTGATCAGCAAACCACCACACTTGAAAACGAACTCAAGCTCATGGAAAGGCTTGAGATTTCAATCGAAACTAATTTCCAACCCAAGTAACTTAAAACACCACAAGGAAGCACAATGTCCATCGTGAACACATCACTCAAATATGCTTTAGCGCTCTCTTTCCTCTTCACCACAACAGCATGTGGTGATGAAGAAAATCATGACAATCATGAAGAAAACCACGAGAACCACAGCTCAGAAGAAAACCCTCACGAGGAAGCCTGCTTGCACATGCAAAACGGTCCAAGCGAGGCGATCACAGCAAGCGCAGAAAAGGATCTCAGCGCGCTCCCCGATGCGACAAAGGAACACACTCGCGTGGATATCACACTTGTCACAGGCGCTGACTTTGGCGAGGATAATGGGGGATATGTGCGATACGAGGCTGAAGAGACTGGCGATTATGCCATCTTCGTGAGCGCAGATGTAGCACTTGAAATTACAGATGGTGACACAGCCATCGCGTTTGAAGAGGAAGGCGAAGCTGTCACTGAATGCACAGAGGTCAGCGTAGCAAACCTTGTTGAACTTGAAGCTGGCAAGTCCTACCAGATCAAGATAGGACCAACCTCGGAGACCGAGGTTAGACTGGTGATTGAGCATGGCGAACATGAGCACGAAGAATAAAGAAAACACCCTGTTTCATTGCAATGATCTGGAGGTTGGTTACAGCACCCATCGCGGGGCGCTTTTACCCAAAATCAACCTCCAGATTAATCCAGGTGAGCTGTGGGCCCTGGTAGGACCAAACGGGTCGGGGAAGACAACCTTCCTCAAGACACTGCTTGGGCTCTTGCCAGAGCTTTCTGGTGAACACGGTTGGAAAGAAAACGTCCATATTGGCTACGTGCCACAGCGTACACGCGTGGATTTGAGCGTTCCTGCCCGAGTGATCGATCTGGTCGAGCAAGGCGTGGAGCGCTCATGGTCGTTTTTAAAGCCTGGTTACAGACGCCAGAAACAGGACGCCATTCGTAATGCGCTCAAGGACACACACACCACAGAGCTAAAAAACCAACGTTTCTCAACCCTTAGCGAAGGACAAAAGCAGCGCGTGCTGATGGCCCGTGCGCTCGCAAACTCGCCCGACATCCTCGTGCTTGATGAGCCCACCAGCGCCATGGACATGCAAGCTGAGCACGATGTCTTTGAGCTTATCGAGGAACTTCGTCATGGTCGAAACCTCGCTGTGCTCCTTGTCAGCCACCACCTCCCCGTGGTCGCCGAGTTCGCCACACATGTCGTACTCTTTGACCGTGAGTGCGACGCTGTGCTAAGCGGCCCTATCGAGGAGATCGCTGATCACCACACCTGCCGCGCACGCTATGGACGCATCCTGAGAGAAGGCATGGAACGACGTCAGCAACACCTCTGCGCCCTTGATGAAGACACCATGGATCATCTCTGTCATGACCATGATGACCATCACCACTCACACCATCATCACTGATACGCGTCAGACCTTCTGAGGACACCTCCCCATGCCAGAAGACCAGAACGAGCCCAGCGCAGAAGAACTTGAAGAGCTTATGAAGGCTCTCGAGGAAGACGCCGACGAGCAAGAACAAGACACACAACCACAACCCACTGAAAAACAAGAAGATTCAGACACACACAAAGAAGAACCTTCCGAGCACGATGCACACGAGCACGTCGTCACATCGGCTTACATGGAAGAGCCCGAGATGAACATCGGGACCTTCTTTGACTCCTGGTCACTGTTTGGTGACGCCGCCCTGTCGGGCGCGCTCGCAGGTGGTCTGCTTGGCGCGCTTGGGATTTACATCATCTTGAAGCGCATGGTCTTTTTGAGCGCCGCACTCTCACAATCTGCAAGTTTTGGCATTGTGCTGATGTTCTTCCTCCAGATGAGCCTTGGCTTGCACAGCCTTCATCCGATGATTGGCGCGGGTGTGATGACCTTTGTCGCGCTGTTGATTCTGTCATCCAAACATATTGAACAACCTGGCGTGCGCGACAGTGCTCTTGGTCTGGTGTATGTCGCAGGAGCAGCTGGCACGTTGATTCTTGGCACACGCATCGTGCAGGAACTGCATGATGTACAAACCATTCTATTTGGTTCGGCGGTTGCCGTTGTGCCCGAAGATTTCCACCTCCTGGTGGTTGTCACGCTCGTCCTTGGCGCGATCCATGTGGTGGGTTGGCGAGGATTTACGGCGATTGTGTTGGACGCCGAGGACTCAAGCGTCAGAGGTTTGCCTGTCAAACAACTTGAGCTCTTGCTCATGATTACACTCGCTGCTGCGGTTGCACTGAGCACTGCAATTCTTGGTGCGCTCCCCACATTTGCGTTTAGCATTCTCCCAGGCATGATCGCGCTCAAGCTTGTGGCCAACGTGCAACGCGCACTTGTACTGGCTGCACTGATTGGCGCGTCCACTGGATTTCTTGGCTATGTGCTCGCTTTCATTTATGAACTTCCCGTGGGAGCCTCACAGGCCATGGTTGGCGTCGCGTGGGTCTTGATAGGACTTGTCATCGCCTTGCTCAAACGAAGAACAGCGTAACCCATTGATTATGAAACAAGATCCCCAAAAAAAAACATCCAACTCACCTGATGCAATGATCTGCTTTGAGGTCACGCCAGCACAGATCATGTTCTGGCAGAGCGCGGCCTTGCGACGCAAGGCCGCGCTCAGACGTATGCTCATGGGCACAGGCATTACCTTCGCAGTGTTGGCCGTCATCCTCATCCCCGACTTCTTTGCCAAATATCAACACGAACCACTCCTCAATCAGGCGCTGTTTGTGCTCTCCCTGCTGATGATCTCCTCCCTGCTTGGCTTTGCCTTTGGCTTCTCCAAGGTGGCCACACGTGAGCGCTGGATCTTGAACAGAATCCAACAGGAGCTCACCCTTGAGAAGAGCATCTTCTCAAGCCAGCCCAGACAGGAAGTGATTGATTTGCAACACATCAAGAGGCTTGGGCTGACCGAAGAGACCGTACAGGCCACCATGCACGACGGATTCACGCTGGAACTCATCAAGTTTCCTCGTCATGTACAGGACAAACACTTCAAGCTCGCTCTGAATACATTCATCAAGGAACACCACCTCAAGTTAGAGCACGACGAAGCGTGAATCGGTCAAAGAGAGTGGCCAGAGCAAGAGGGGGCGAGGTTTGCGCAGCAAAACTCGCCCCCTCTTGCTCTGGCCACTCTCTATTTCAGAAAAGATACCCACCTGTTATACTCAGCACATACATGAAATATTCTGACCATGATGAGGATGGGATGATAACAACAAAACATATCTTACTGACTTTAATCGTAATTCTCATCACGTCAGCATGGGCAACCAGAGCTGATGCATTCTGTGGGATGTACATCGCAACAGAAGAAGATCGTGAGCTCCTCAATGATGCCACACAGGTTGTATTGTATCGTGACGGTACGCTGACAGGTATCACCATGCGAAATAACTACCACGGTAAACCCGAAGAGTTTGCCATGATCATCCCTGTGACCGAGGTGCTCTCACCACAACAAGTCTACACCATTGATCACCAGCGATTTGACAGGATCGCGACCTACACCTCCCCTCGCCTTGTCAAATACCAACGCAAAGATGTCTGTTATCCTGAACGTGGGGGGAGCATACTTTATGAGGAGCATGTACAGAAACCCACCACACGAGCAGACCTGAACGTGCGCGTCAAAAATGCATTCTCCGTGGCGGAGTATGAGCTGGTGATTCTGGAGGCGAGCCAGTCTACTAACTTGCTGACCTGGCTGGAGTTGGAGGGGTATCACGTGCCCAAGAAAGGGGCGGATATCATACAGGGATACATCCATGAAGGGATGTATTTTATGGTCGCCCGTATCAACCCCAACAAGCTCACATTTGATGAACGTGGACATGCGGTCCTATCACCCCTGCACTTCTCCTATCACTCGGAAGACTTCAAGCTGCCCATTCGACTTGGCACGGTCAATTCAGAGTCCTCGCAAGACGTGCTCATTCACATTGTCTCCAAGAATGGACGCTATGATATTGCGAACTACCCCTCGGCACCTGTCGCGACCAACCTGATCGTAGACGCCTCAACACAAGAAAATTTTCCATTATTTTACAGAGAGTTAACAAACCACCAACGCACCACAAAAAAGCTCACTGCTCTGACCGAATTTGTGGGTATTTGGTCCACGCCTGGTCTGTCAACGTGTGATCCTTGCACGCTCGTTAACCCTGCACTGGAGGATGATTTACTGGTGGACTTGAGGGACAGGAGCTCATTCCCCACAAAGGTTGAGATGGACTTCAAGCTCATCGATCCTTATGCCGACGAGTCCCTTACACTGATCTATCGACTCATGCCTGAACACCGCCTACACATGCGTTTTCTTGCGAGCAACTTCCTCGAAGACAAGCCATTTCTGTGGCATGTCCGGTATGACTTTATAAAACATGAAGAAGATGACGATAGCTGGCGCATCTTCAGGAGGCAGGTGGTAGCAGGAGACGAGCAACCCCTTCATTTTGATGGATGGGCAACTGAATACGCCAAATATGCCGCCAGTGAATTGAAGCCCGAAGGGAACCTGTTCACAGTAGATGTCATCTGGCACAACAGGAAGGTGTTGGACATGAGGCAGTTATCGCCATATTCACACACCGTGACACGACTCCATGCACGCATTCCCAAGGACGCCACAGAGGATTTGATCTTTACCACTGCACCATTCTTGAAGGGAGGCACAGGCACACCTGACCATGTCACGGGCAAGATCGGCACCAAAACCACGCACGATGAGGCCCATCAATACTCCACCTTTCAGGCGCGCTACATGATCCT
Organism: uncultured Pseudomonadota bacterium; assembly: GCA_950059285.1. Lineage (GTDB taxonomy): Bacteria > Myxococcota_A > Bradymonadia > Bradymonadales > Bradymonadaceae > CATLTV01. The sequence continues at coordinate 27,685 of CATLTV010000059.1, forward strand.
TGATGAGGAGCTAGTACCATTTGATGAGTCAAAGACCTGTGGTGAAGGCCAACACATCAAACGCATCTGGTCGAGCCCTCAAAACAAGAGAGCTAGCGCATCGATGCCAGGCAGGTTAATGAGTATGGAGAAGAAGGCAACAGGTTCACTTGATTTGCAGAAGATGATCCTCAATGTAGAGGACTCTTCTCTATCGTTTTAGACGATGTGGGTGAGCCCCCAACTAACAACACTCACAATGACACTTTAGATTCACATATATCACCAAATATGATAATTCATGCACACGTGATGTCAGGGGAAGTAGATTAATTTCTTGTGGTTTTCTCCGATATCATGGATGAGGCTACAAATGACCGAGGCACTGCACCATGAAAACATGTATCCAACTCATATCATTATTTATTTTCACCTTCACACTAGGTTGCAAAACCAAGTCAGGCACACCAGATACGCCACCAAGTTCGACTGTACAAGAAGACATGACAGAAGACGCGGGGAGCACACCTGAGGTTGTTGTGGACACCAGAACAGATGAACATAAAGACATGGATGTTATTTGCGATGAGATCACAGCGCTTGTTGCACTTGAACAAGGCTATGCAGACGTTATCGAAGAGGGGAGGCAAAAAGTAATGTACATGCGTGTATTCCAGCAGCTCCAGACCGAAGGAGTATACAATTTATGGAGGGCCATGGAGACGACCGAGCCACCAGAACGTTATGAACTGCTCATCTCAACGGCTGACTATATGGGAATCAAAGGCTGGACTTGCCCACCAATCAAAGAACTTTGGCCTTGATCTCAAGCGCGCGCCATCACGACCTGAACATATATATC
>CATLTV010000060.1 GCA_950059285.1 uncultured Pseudomonadota bacterium
TGTTCGGCTCAAGGATGACGGCAAGGTGGTGGTGATGCCAAGTTTTGTCGAGATTCGCAAGAAGCTCGCAGGCCAGGGTGTTTCCAGCGCTGTCATTTATGAGGCAGAGCAGTTGTATACCTCGGGCATTGGTTTGTTGACCGCAGGGAACAACGAGCAAGCCATGGGCGCATTTCAGCGTTCTCTGGAGTTGCAGGAGCAAAACCTTGCAGATGTCACAAACTACAACATCTTGACTGACACCATCTCAAATCTGGCGTTGGCTTATCATTTGATGGGCTATGATGTGGACAGCCGCAAGAAGATGCAGCAGTTTGCGCACATCCGTCCTGAGGCAACGCTGAGCCCTGATAAGTTCCCCAAGGAGCTGATAGAGGTCTTTGAGTCCGAGCAGAAGAAGATCAAGAAGGCAGGCCCAGGCAAGCTGGTGATCTCAACCGAGACGCCTGGCGCGCAAGTGTTCATTGATGGGAAGGATCGTGGTGTGACGCCCGTCACACTGGATGATGTGGGTTTTGGTTACCACTACCTTGTCATCAAGGATGGCAAGGGTAATGTGCACACCGAGCAATTGCGTGTACGTGGTAAGAAGAAAGAGCAGCAGGTTAACGCGAACCTGAGTTCAGCAGGCAATGTTGCTGCCACCAGTGGTGATGAGATGCCCGTGTATTACACGGATCTGTTGGCCTCCATCAAGACGGGTGAAATCAACAGCGTTGAGCTGCAACCTTACTTGACCGAACTTAGCAAGCAATCTGGCGCACCTTATATCGCGTGGGTTCTGGTGTACAAAACAGGCACCAACTACATGGCTGCTCCATTTATCTGGCGAGCAAAAGACAACATGCTCGTGATGGTGGAGGAGAGAAAGTTCAACATGGAGATGACCGACCTCGTGTTGGGCGTTAACAAGATGGCCAAGTCCATGGCTGTCATCGCACAGGATATGCCTGAGGATAACAAGGTGACCTCGGTGACTGTGGGTGCAGCGCCTGTGGTTGTCGCTACAAATCCAGTCACTACAACAGGAACAACTGGAACGACAGGCACGACCACAACAACCTCACCTGTGATCGTGACACCTCCTTCAGACGGTACTGATACCACAGGTGACCAGACACAAACGTTGAAGCCCCTTGACCCGATTGAAGAAGATGATCCCAAGGACTCCAAGCGTCGTTGGAAGTATGTGGGCATTGGCGCTGCTGCCGTCGCTGTTGTTGGTGGCCTTGTTGTAGGCGGAGTGATGTTAGCCAACGATGATGATGAGCAACCAACAACCAATACAGATTTCAGTGCGGAGGTGTCGTGGTGAGTTCAATCATGATCAAGAAAACAGCTGCAACATTACTTATAGGTGCGCTTGGTTTGACCGTGGCTCAGGGCTGCGGCCAGACGGATGTTCCTCCTCCACCACAAAAGCTCAAGATTTCTGTGGTTGGCTGGGGGCCAGATAGCGAATCAGAAAGCACCGAAATGACCTATGTTGATGGTATGCCCGCGTATGAAGGTGCATCGCAGGTGCGCGTCATTGGCACAGTGCCTGCTGATAATCGCATTGTCGCAAGAGAGCTGACAAGCGTTGAAGGTGGTGCGGCAAAGATGCCTGCGTTGCCTTACGACGAGGCCATGAGACTTGAGTTGGAGGTTCTTGATATTTCCAACGAGGTGATCGCTACAGGTTCATCTTCCGTATTTACAATCACCGAGGACACCACACCACAGGCGTTCAACGTGATGATGTCGCCCATTAACGAGTTTTCGCCAAGTGTCGCGGTTTATCGACAGGGCGAGGAGCGCATCATTGAAGACAGCACACTGGACTACCGTGTTGAGCGTTTGAGATTGCAAGATCTTAACTCAACTCAACCTGCATGGCTTGGTCGTGTGGGTCATGGTAGCGCCGTGCTGAGTGATGGTCGCGTGCTCATCGTGGGTGGTACTCCCAATGTGTTGTCAGGGAATCTCGACAGCCCTATCACCATGAGCAGTGTGTATGGTGATGTGCAGGTTTACGATCCCGAGACAGGTTACTTTACTGACCTCAATCTAAATGAAGATGAGAGCGCACCACAGTCAGATGGTAAGGACCGTCTGACGGACGCAAGGGCGTTTCACACGGTCACTCCAATTGGCGATGACCGATTCATCGTCACAGGTGGTTATACCGTCCGAACGCTTCCTGATGGTGCCAAACAAACTCGCCCCGTCCTCAGCATTGAGCTAATCAACATGAACGCACCTCATGGTGAGCGTGTGATTCAGGTGACCGATAGCATTGGGCAGACACTCCAGCTTGGAACGCCCAGAGCGTATCACGAGGCCGTGTATGTGGAGCAGGGTGAGGGCGATGATGCCAAGTTGTGGATCTTGCTGATTGGTGGTCGTGGTCGTGATTCCGGCACAACTCAGACGGAAGACAAGGTGATTTCAGAGATCGAGTTGATTGATCTCAGCGGATTGCGTGTCATTGGTCAGCGTGTGGACACAGGTGTACCACGCGTGGACCATGAGGTGCAGGTTCTGGGTGATGGCTCCATTCTCATTGCTGGTGGTCGAAATAAAGATGGCGTGCTTGCGAGCACTCAACTTGTTACTTTTGGTGCGACCAGTGTGAGCGTGGAAGATGGTCCTGACCTTAATCAGGCACGTTATGGGTTTGGTCTTGAGCTTGTGGAAGGTGGTTCGGGCAGGAGTGTGATTGCCGTGGGTGGATATACTGCTGCGGATTATGCTGCCGTTACGGATAGTGTTGAGCTTGGCGTGGCCAATATCAATGTGGGCTTCTCGTTGCTTCCTTCTCAGAAGCTTGCCACGGCACGAGGCGGACTTGAATCCGTGGTATTGCCTCACAGTGGTGATATCATGTTGTTTGGTGGTCGTGCTGCGGATGGTTCGACCGTCACGAGTGCGGAGCGTTTGCGTTTTAACGGAATCACCGAGACGCCTCCTTATGAGCGCGTCAACGGTAACTTTGGTGAAATGCGTCTCCCACGATATGATGCAACCTATGATTACATGACCAATGGCAGGGTATTTGTCTTTGGTGGTGTGGATCAGCGAGAGCCGATGAAAATCATCGCGCAAGACAAGGCAGAGCTCTACAACCCTTATGATCCTGTCGGTGAAGTTCGCTAACAGGTTGGGTTGAGTGCTAGATCGGGTACAAGTCAAGACTTGACGAGTGACCTGAAAAAGCGATACAGAGACGAGCCTATTTTCGAGGACGTCTCTGAAAATGGTGGGCTGGTTTTGTGGAAGACACAGGGCCTGGTTCAGAGCCAAAAAGAAGAAGAACAGTTGAACTTTGATGTTGAATGATACTGGTCTGTATACATTAACTTAATAACCTAATGACAAAGGAGAATACGATGTCAGAAGAGCAGACAAGCCAGGAAGTGGCTACAGAGGAAGTGGAGACAAAATCCGAAGAGAAGATCATGTGCTTTGTGTCCAAGCAGATGGTTCCCGTCAGCGAGACCGTTGAAATTGAGTACATGCCTCACAAGAAGGTCCGCGTGATGCCTCGCTACATCAAGTATGAGCAAGAAGCATAAGGTTCTCAAGATTGACTCTGTGGCGTGATTGAAGTGCCATGGAGTGAGAGGACGCAAAAAAATAGAGCGAGGGGCGAAAATTTACGGAGTAAATTTTCGCCCCTCGCTCTATTTTTTTGCGTCCATGAGGAGGGCAGGGTATCACGTCATGCCATTGCAGAGCGTGGTCATGGGTCTGGGTGATGTTGATCGTGTGAGGGCAAGCACGGCACAAGGTGAGTGTAGGTAAATGTGTGCATGTCGCTGAAATCGTCTGAAGCAAAAGTTTAGGAGCGGCGTTTTTTTATTAAAGTTAAACTTTAACTTTAGCTTTTTGTGGGGAGCTGTATCTAGGTTTTGTAGATATATGATTTGGCCAAGTTTGGGCAAAAAACCACAATCTGTGGAAAAGTCCACTTCAGGGCATCAGAAAGCCTTCCGGTTAAGGTTTTAGTATTAAAGGTTTAATGTAATGCTTTAAGTTTTTTTGGGGCTAATGAAGTGCTTGAGGTGCGCATAATAAGCGGGGTTGGTTAAGTTTTGGCCATAAAAATAACCTTGACGGAGGCAGTTCCCCGTTATTATAGTCCTCATCAGTGGGACGGAGCCCACGACTCAAATTGGCCTCAAGCGCACGCATGTTGAGATGGAGTTCAACACAGTGTGCCATCACGAGGGATGATTTGCGGTGAATTCAGGGATGTGAAGAGACACTCAATTTGTCTCCTTAACGATGACGCGCCTGGTCATCAAACATGAAGATACAAGGATGTATTGGTTTGATGAGAGAAGGGCAAGTTAATAAGGGAACAAATGTGCTTGGTGAAGAGCATTCTCACTCGTAAATCATACTTTGGCTTGATTGAGGTCAGATGGTTTGATGTTTAACACAGTGCGAAGTGCTCCTGATTTGTTTAGTGTTTCCAAGCTTTTCTCAAGGATGAGAGCTTCTGAATGTGTCACAGAAGCAAGGCTTATGGATGAGTCTGGATGAGAAGTGTTTCAAGGATTGAAGGTTCACAGGGTCGTCGAGATGCTCGTGAATGCCCAAGGATGGGCAACTCTTCTCTCTTTCCAAAAAGACAGCCCCAACTGGTGATGAACACCTGCTCTTGGGGGCTGTGACCGCGGACCGACTGTCATGTGATGCGCGCTCGTGCACATCACATAATTCAACAAGCCTGCCTTGAACTTCAAGGGCAGGCTTGACGTTTGTTTGCGGGTACTCAATGTAGTTGTCTGTTCCTGTTGTTGCCCCTGGAACTTTTCCAGGGCCTCTTTGTATGAGTTGTCATGTCGTCATCAATCACGCTCCCCAATGCGTCCAGTTATCATGTCCCCATTATGGTGGAGCAGATACTGCAACACCTTCACGTCTCGGCACACCATACATATCTTGATGCCACGCTTGGTGGGGGAGGTCACAGTGAGGCCCTCCTGCAACACAGCTCGCCTGATGGAAAGGTCATCGGTCTTGACCGTGACCCCGAGGCTATCCTTGAGGCGTCCACACGTCTGGCTCCTTTTGGGGACCGTTTTCAGGCAGTGCAGTCCAACTATTCGGCGATGCGTACCGTGCTTGATGACCTTGGTATTGATTTTGTCGATGGCCTGTTGCTTGATGCTGGTGTCAGCTCTCATCAACTCGATGACGCTGACCGTGGATTTAGCTTCAGGAACTCGGGCCCACTTGATATGCGCATGGGTCCCGATGACAACACCCCCACACTTGAGCAGTTTCTCCACACTCAGGATGAAGAATCACTCGCTAAAATTCTCAAGGAATATGGTGAACTCAAAGGTTCTTATAGAGTGGCCAAGGCGATCATCTCTGCGTTTTCCGCAGGCAAGATTACCAACACAGGGGAACTGAGTCAGGTGGTTGTCTCTGCCATTCAGCCTGGCCTGATGCGTCGCATGAATATTAACCCTGCAACGCTCGCGTTCCAGGCTCTGCGCATTGCAATCAATGATGAGTTAAGCCACCTCAGAGAGGCTGTCTACTCCGCTGTGGAGTGTGTCAGGCCAGGTGGTTATATTGCGTTGATGTGTTTCCATTCTTTGGAAGATCGCATCGTAAAGCAGGGGTTCAGGCATCTTGCTAACCCTTGTGAGTGTCCTCCAGGACTGCCCGCCTGTGTGTGTCACAAACAACCACGACTTGAAATTGTGACCAGAAAGCCACTCAAGGCTTCTGATAAGGAGTGTGAGGCAAACCCCAGAGCGCGAAGCGCTGTTCTCAGGATCGCCAAAGTTCTGCCGACGACCTGATTTTTGCCGCAACACAGTCGTAGCTATTTGTTTTATGTAAGAAAAAATTGAGAAGTTCTATTTTTGTGCGATAACAGATTCTGCCGATACGGAGCATCGGCACTGGCAAAAATAGAGTTTAGTTTTTTGTGAAAAAAGAGGTGTGTACGTGAGCCAGATCCAGGACATTATTCAAAATTTCTTCAAAGAGAGCATCGTCGACATGCTTCAGATCTCCACGATCTTTGCTGTGGTCGCTATCCCTGTGGCATTGCTGCTCTCACATGTTCATACACAGTACCAGATTTCTCAGACGGGCTACGACATTGCCCGCGTGACGCGCGAGCACCGCTCTCTGGCAGAGGACTACAAAAAGCTCCAGATTGAGGCTGCTGTGCAGGGCCGCACCGAGCGCATTACAAACCTTGCGCGTGAGCGTTACGGGCTTGCTCCTACACGTCCCGAGCAAATCACCGTGGTGCAGGATTACCTCCCCGCTGAACCTCTTCAGAAAATGCCCGAACAACACGCTTCGCTCACTCCCTGAATCAGGCTCTATCTGATGAGTGCTCTCTCGTGCTCATCACACCTCTTTATGATGGCCTGAACCATTCGTTGCTAAAGCTGCCTTCAAGGATGAAGGCAGCTTGATAATCATCAAGGATAGATGACATGACCATGAGTAGTTGGCAGGAAAACAACAGAAGTAAAGGGATCAAGATTCGTATGGCTCTCGTGGTGAGCCTTTTCTTGTTTGGCTTGTGTGCCGTGATTGGTCGTGTCTACTACCTTCAGGCCATCGCTCAGGAAGATCTTGAGGCCAAACAAACCGTCGTCGACCGCTCCATGGAGTTCAAACCTCGACGCGGCAGTATCCTTGATCGCAACGGCAAGGAGCTTGCCATTTCCGTCAAAGCTCCCAGCATCTACGTTCATCCTCGCCAAATTGAGGATCGCGATGCGGCCGCTACCAAGCTCGCAGAAATCCTTCAGAAAGACCGCGAAACCGTCTACAAAAAACTCAACCCCAAGCGCACCTACGCTTGGCTCGCACGCCAGATTCCACCTGATGTTGCAAACCAGATCATGGAGCTAAAGTTAAAAGGGGTAGGGCTAGCTCAGGAACACAAGCGTTATTACCCACAACAGGGGCTCGCAGGACAGATCCTCGGCTTTGTTGGGATTGATAACAATGGTCTTGAAGGTATTGAGAGCGCTTACGAAAGTAAACTTGCAGGCGACAAAACCAAGATCATGGGCAAGCGTGACGCTCAGGGCCGTATGATGCTCACCAATGAAGCGCCAAAGATCGAGGCGTTTGAGGGGGCATCAATTGAGCTCACTATTGACGAGCGCATTCAGCGCGTCGCAGAAACCGAACTCAACAAACAGATCGAAAAATATAACGCCAAGGGTGGTTATGCTGTCGTGATTCATGCACGTACAGGTGAAGTTCTTGCCCTTGCCAATACGCCTTCTTTTGACCCCAACAGGTTTCGAGAGTTTACCTCCTCGGATTGGCGATTGCGTACCATCACGGATACATTTGAGCCTGGTAGTGTAGTTAAACCTTTGGTGCTTGCTGCTGCTCTCCAGGAAAATACTGTTAATCTTCAGACGCGCTTTGATTGTGAAAATGGTCGCATCAAAATCGGTCGCTACAGTATTCGCGATTCACATGCCCATGAGACGCTCACGTCTGCCGAGATTGTGCAGGTCTCGAGTAACATCTGCGCCTACAAAATGGCGCAAACCATTGGGCGTGAAAAGCTCTACCAATATTACAAGAATTTTGGATTTGGTGCCCGCACTGGACTCGGTGTGCGTGGTGAGCAGCCTGGATTGGTTTGGCCTGCTGAGCGCTGGGCTGAGGTCTCCTTTGCGAACGTTGCATTTGGTCAGGGCTTCACAGCAACACCTCTCCAGGTTGCAAACGCCACGGCGGCCATCGCCAATGGTGGTATGCTTATGAAGCCTCGTCTTGTTCGACGTATCCTCGATCGTGATGGCAATGTCGTCGAGCAACCAAGGCCCGAACTTGTGCGTCAGGTTGTGTCTCCACAAGTTGCAGAGCAAACCGCGCGTGCCATGGCGCTTGTGACCGTTGAAGGCGGTACTGCAATTCAGGCTGCCATGGATGACTTCACAGTCGCAGGTAAAACTGGAACGGCGCAGAAGGTGAACCCCAAAACTCGCCGTTATGATCACCGCATGTGGGTCGCAAGTTTCGTAGGGTTCTTGCCCGCTGAAAACCCCGAGATTGTTATCGCGGTCAGCGTGGATGAGCCTCAGCGTGTGCACTATGGTGGTGTGGTAAGCGCTCCTGTCTTCAAGAAGATTGCCGAAGAAGCAGTGCATGTCCTTGGTATTCTCCCTGTGCCTGAAAGCGAGCGCTGGGATGTGGCTCCAAAGCCTGAAAATACTGATGGTACAGCACAGTCTGCTGAGAAGGTTGCTGCCAGAAAAGAGGTTGAACCTCAGGAGGAGCAGGTATTTGATCTCGGCGCGAGCACGCTCTCGGATGTCTCTGGTAATGTTGAGACCAACATTCGCGTGGATGGTGGTATTCGCATGCCAAACCTTCGTGGTTTGACCGTAAGGCAGGCCATTGAACAGGGGCGTCGACTTGGTGCGCTGCCCGAAATTAATGGTTGGGGTCGTGTGGTTTCACAGTCTCCTGAGGCGGGCGAGATCTGGAAAGAGGGAGATCCCATCAAACTGGAACTTCTTCCAGCGACGGACACCATGCTTATTGCCGAAGAACCCGCGCTTGGTTCTGGTGAGTGATGGCCATTGTTTTGATTCAAGGTTGTGCGTTGACTGTGATGCGTGGGTGAAGGGGCCATTTCCCTGAAACTATAAAATCCCCTTCAATTTTCTTACTCTTCGCAACTGTAGGAGACGTGCACTTCCTTGAGTGTTCTAATGTGTGGTTTGTATGCTGCACAGATAAACTATGTGGAGGTTTTATACCCATGCCTGAGCAGCAACTTATCGCTCTGCTTGATGCGCTCGAAGGGCTCATCTCATGTTCTAACCCTCAATGTCTTACAGACGACATCTTTATTCACTCCATTATCATCGATAGTCGAAAGGTTCAGGCGGGCTCATTGTTTGTCGCGCTCAAGGGGGCGTTGGTTGATGGGCACCGCTACGTGCAGACCGCGATTGAGAAGGGCGCTGCGGCCATTCTGGTTGAGCAAAGTGAGCTGGAGAGCTTCAAAGACTGCAATGTGCCCGTGCTTGTTGCTCTCAACACACGCGCTGTATTGGGGAATCTTGCAAAGGCATTCTTTAACTCACCTCTTGATAAGTTTCGCGCCGTCATCGGTATCACTGGAACCAATGGCAAGACGACATGTTCTTATATTGCCGAGTCATTGCTCCTCTCTGCCAAGTTGAGCGTGGGTGTGATTGGCACCATTAACTATCGATGGACCAACCCAAAAACGGGTCATCAGGTTGTGCTTGATGCGCCAAATACGACACCCGAAAGTTTGGTGTTGTATGAGCTTGCCCACCGCATGATTGAGGACGGTGTTGAGATCCTCGTGATGGAAGTTTCAAGTCATGGTCTTGAGACGCACCGTCTTGTTGGCGTTGAGTTTGATGGCGCCATGTTTACAAACCTGACACAGGACCACCTTGATTTTCATGGTTCCATGGAATCCTACGAGCAGGCCAAACGAAAGCTCTTCTTTGAGCATCTGAAACCTGAATCAATATCAGTGCTTAATGTTCATGACAGGGTTGGCAGGAAGTGGTTTGATTCGCTCTGTGCGCAGCGCGATCCTTCCAGAGTGGTGGGCTACAGCGCACATGCTGCTGTTGATGGTGTGGACTCTCCCTGGATTGCAGCGTCACTGCAATCGTCGCTTGAGGGGGTTGAAGTAACGCTTGGGAATGCTCAACAGTTACATATACCTCTGGTTGGGCAATTCAATGTGGCCAATGTCCTCGGGGTGCTTGCCATGATTCAGGCCATGGATCTTATTGACGAAGAGCAGCTTCATCAATCAGTGCAAGGGATTACAGGTGTGCCTGGGCGTTTGCAGCGCGTCAATCCTGGCAATATGCCTGCTGTTTTTGTGGATTACGCACACACTCCTGATGCACTTGAGCATGTCCTTGAGACCCTTCAACCATTTTGCGACGGCGAGCTGTGGTGCGTCTTTGGCTGTGGTGGTGACCGCGACAAGGGAAAACGGCCTCAGATGGGTGCAATTGCTGTAGCGCATGCTGACAAGGTGATGGTCACCTCTGATAACCCTCGTCGTGAGCCTCCAATGCAAATTGTAGAAGATATCCTCGCGGGGGTTGAATCTGGCTCCAGTCAACAAAGTGTCCTTGTCGAGCTTGATCGTGCGCTCGCTATTCGCGCTGCGATTATCGATGCTGGCCCCGAGGATGTGGTGTTGATTGCGGGAAAAGGGCATGAAAATTATCAGGAGCTTGCCACAGGACGAATCGACTTCTGTGATGTTGAGCAGTCTGAAAAATCCATAAAATTAAGAGGTTAGTGTGATGGCAGATTTGCAGGATGCAACCATTCTCTCCACGTTCGATTTTTGGGCATGGTGTGATGCACAAGGTTTTGTCGTATCTGGAGACATCTCGGATGTGCAGCTATCCTCACTCAGTACGGACACACGCACGTTGCAACAGGGGGCACTCTTTGTGGCCCTTGTTGGTGAGCGTTTTGATGCGCATGACTTTCTTGAAAATGCCTACAATCAAGGTGCCTGTGCTGCACTTGTGTCAAAATCACAGGGCTCCTTTGACGCGCCTGATGGCATGATCCTGATCTTTGTACCTGACACACTTCTTGCTTTACAGATGCTCGCCGCAGCCCTCTGGCAGGAACTGCTTGAGCGAGGTGTCAAAACGATTTCTCTGACAGGTTCAAACGGTAAGACAACAAGCAAGGAACTTCTCAGGGCGTTGTGTTCATTTCGCCACAAGGTTCATGCGACATATGGGAACTACAACAACCATATTGGTGTGCCGCTGACGATTTGCGCAACGCCATGTTCTGCTGAGGTTGTGATCCTCGAGATGGGGGCAAGTAAACGTGGTGATATCAAGGAGTTGACGGAGATAGCTCCTGCACACGCCAGATTGATCTGTTCCATCGGATACGCTCACCTTGAAGGCATGGGCGGACTTGATGGTGTGCGACAGACCAAGAGTGAGATCTTTATTGGCAGCAACAGCAACACTGTTGCCGTGGTTCCAGATGATGAGTTTGAGAGTTTAATTCCTGAAGATTTTCAGGGACAAGCGTTGAGTTTTGGAGGCTCGACAGGAGATGTGCGTGCAGCTGTGTTGGGTCAGAACTCCGAAGGTATGAAGGTTCAACTCTCCTTTGCAGATGCCACGGCTGATGTTGTGGTCGATGTCTCTTTGCAAGGTGAGCACAACGCCAGAAACCTTGCCGCCTGTGTCGCGATTGTGCGTGGTTTGGGTGAGGCAATGAGCGAAGATGAGCTTGGTAATGCTTTGAATTCGCTCGTGATTCCTGGTGGTCGCAGCGAGGTTCTCAGGCATGGTGACTTACTTTTTCTGAACGACAGCTACAATGCCAATCCGAGCAGTATGTTGGCGAGTTTTCAGGCATTCATGGGGTGGAGCGAGGAGTTTGTGCAAGGGCAGGGGCTGCCTCGTATCGCTGTCATTGGTCAGATGGCAGAGGTTGGACCCGAGTCGAAAAACTGGCACCTTGAGGTGGCGCGTCGTATGGTAGATACAGATGGCCTTGATGCGCTGGTCTTTGTGGGTGACTACGCTCATGAGATGAAAGTGGAGGCCGAGAAGCAACGAGGCCAGGTTGAGGTCATTGCGAGCGAAAATCTCAAAGATGTCGCTCTATGGTTGACGAAACAGGGTCGAGGTGTGATTTTCCTTAAGGCGAGCCGTTCTGCTCGTTTGGAACGCTTGATAGAGCTCATCCAGGATGGATGACCATGGCATAGAATAAATACGACATGAACAGTGGTTTATTGCTTTGCCGTGAAGGATTTGGAGTCGATAAAATCGGGCAAGGATGCCCACTAGCAAGCAGGTGAATAAGCAATGCTGTTCAAGTTGTTTTTCATGTTGAAGGACGTCTATGGTCCGTTCAACCTCTTTCGATATGTCAGCTTCCGTGTGATCGCGGCGCTGGTGACCTCTCTTCTCATCTGCTTATTTCTTTATCCCTGGTTTATTCGCAAGTTACAGGAGCGCCAGATTGGGCAGGTCATCCGCGAGGAAGGCCCCGAGAGTCATTACTCCAAGGCAGGCACTCCTACCATGGGTGGTGTCCTCATCTTGCTTAGCGTGGTTGTCAGCACCCTGTTATGGGCTGACCTTACAAACCCATTTGTGGGTTTGATCCTCATTATTACAGTTGGCTTTGGGGTTGTAGGCTTTATTGATGACTCCATGAAGCTCAAGGGGAAATCAACCGCTGGTTTGTCGGGTAAAGTCAGGCTGCTTATTGAGTTTGGTCTAAGCGGTGTATTGATGTATTTCCTGCTGACACATGATGCATTTGGCTACAGCTCCGAGCTCTATCTTCCTTTTGTAAGTACTGAAAAATTCAGCATTACATTGCCTATCGCTGTGTACATCCCCTTCATGACAGTCGCCATTGTGGGTACGGGTAATGCCGTCAACTTGACAGATGGTCTTGATGGGCTTGCCATTGGTCCTGTCATTATTGCGGCAGGCACGTTTCTGATTCTTGCCTACAGCTCTGCGACCGTCCTGAGTTATGAGGAGGTTGCGCAGGGTGGAGAGGTGGTCACACGTAGCTTTGATGTCGCGAAATATCTGATGATTCCGCAAATTCCTGGTGTTCAGGAGTTGGCTATTTTCTGTGCAGCCATCATTGGCGCTGGTCTTGGTTTCCTGTGGTACAACATGTTCCCTGCACAGGTCTTCATGGGCGATGTGGGAAGCCTCTCTCTTGGTGGTGCGCTTGGCACCATGGCCATCCTGACAAAGCATGAACTCTTGAGCTTGATTATCTTCGGCTTGTTTGTGACCGAGGCGTTGAGCGTCATCATTCAAACGACCAGTTACAAGCTCACAGGCAAGCGTGTCTTCCGTATGGCCCCGATTCATCACCATTTTGAGAAGAAGAACTGGCCAGAGACCAGAATCGTGATACGATTCTGGGTAATCTCGATGATGCTCGCTCTGATTGCGTTGGCATCACTCAAGATTAGGTGATTTAAGTTTCTGAAAAATAAGTTTATTTTTCTCCTTTTTGTCGAGGTCTATGCTTCAGGATGAGTCGTGGGCCTTGAGCATTGCTCTGATGAACGGAGCAGATAAAAAGGGACCAGAGCAAGCAAACTCAAGGATAGAGGAGCTGCGATGAGTGCAGATGTACTGGCCACGCTGGCCAAGCAAGTGACAGGCAAGGCGCAGATGGCGCAACGTGAGCACAAGGGCTGGGATGTCTGGTTGTTGTTCACTGTATTTGTATTAATTGGGTTGGGATTGGTGATGTTGTATTCCGCCAGCGCTGTGATGGCATCACAACGTATGGCAGGGCATTTCCACCTTGTCTCTAACCAGTTGACGAAGTTTGGTCTTGGCATGGTGCTGTTGATTGCAGGGCTCAAGATTGACTATCGCTGGTACAAGCGCTTGATTTATCCCATGCTTGGCGGCGTCTTTTTGATGCTTGTTGCGGTGCTTATTCCTGGTGTGGGTGCGGTGCAGAACGGTGCGCGTCGTTGGTTCAGTATGGGCGGTTTTAGTTTTCAACCTGCCGAAGTTGCCAAGATTATTGCTGTAATGTACCTGGCCTATTCTGTTAGTAAAAAGGGCGAGCGCATGGGGAACTTTGCGGTTGGCTTTATACCTCACTTGATGACGATTGGTCTGATGGTTGCGCTGCTCATGAAGCAGCCTGACTTTGGTTCGTCGGTCATTTTGCTGACCATGATGATGATCCTGCTGTTTGTCAGTGGGGCCAAGGTTGTTTACCTCTCGATCTTTGCGGGGCTTGGTGCTGTGGGCGCATACATTGCGATTACCAACAGTGAGTACAGGATGAAGCGTATTATGGCGTTTCTTGATCCGTGGAGCGACAGGCGAGGCATTGGTTATCAGATCAGTGAGTCGTTGATTGCGATTGGTTCTGGTGGTGTGCAGGGCAAGGGGCTTGGAAATGGTACAGGTAAGCTTGGTTATGTGCCTGAGCTCTGGAACGACTTTATCGGTACAATTGTGGCAGAAGAGCTTGGTCTTTGGGGTGTGGTGTTGCTTGTAGGTTTGTTTGCCATGTTTATCTGGCGAGGGCTCAAGATTGCGTACCATGCTCACGATTCTTTTGGTGCGTATCTTGCGTTTGGTTTGACGGCGATGTTTGGATTGCAGGCAACAGCAAACCTCTGTGTTGTGACGGGATTGCTTCCCACCAAGGGCTTGACGCTTCCGTTTGTGAGCTTTGGTGGTAGTTCCTTGATTATGGCGATGTTCGCCACGGGTGTGTTGCTCAATATCTCCAAGGGAGCACCCGATTTGTGGGAACTTTCAAAGGCAGACAGGAAGAAGCATCGTGCACAACGCAAGTGGGATCGTAAACGCGACAGGATCTTGAATCGTCGCGATGATCTCAGAGACAAGTTCGACGAGGCATAAAAAGTACGACAATCAGGTTGATTGAAGATAACAGAATGGGCGATGTGCTGACTTGATGATTTGAGGTCGCAACATCGCCCATGTTTTTGGAGCAAAGACAGGAGTTGATATGAGCAGTGCAGGAAAGAGAGTTGTTATTGCAGGTGGTGGAACAGGAGGACATTTGTTTCCTGGTGTTGCGCTTGCCGAGGAACTTCACAAGCTTGATCCCGAGATCGAGGTGACCTTTGTGGGTACAAAGAAGGGGATTGAGGCACGTCTCATTCCTACGCTTGGTTATCCGCTTGAGTGTATGGAGGTGACTGCGCTCAAGGGTGGAGGTGTGGGAGGTTTGTTCAAGGGCGCGATGAAATTGCCTGGATCAGGTCTGGCTGCACGCAGGATGGTCAGGCGTCTTGACCCATCACTCGTTGTTGCTGTGGGGGGATATGCATCTGGGCCTTTTACCATGAGTGCAGCGTTGATGGGGGTGCCCACAGTGTTGCTTGAGCAAAACTCTGTGCCTGGTATGACCAACAAGTGGTTGGGGAAGGTCGTCAAGGAGGCGTTTCTGACCTATGACTGCTCTGCATGGGCGTTTCCTGCTGGTAAGGTCAACGTGGTGGGGAATCCTTTGCGACTGGAGCTGCTTGAGAGGGCGCGTGCGTTTCAATACAGCGCTCCTGCACCAGGTGAGCAACTCAAGATTCTTGTGCTCGGTGGAAGTGGTGGTTCGCTCGCGTTGAACCGTGATGTGCCAGGGGCGCTGTGTGCGTTGAGTGATGAACAACAGGCCAGGATCAAGGTCATACACCAGGTGGGCAAGCAGAGCGGAGAGATTGCCGAGGAGGCCTACAAGGCATTCAAGGGTGATGCCGAGGTTGTTGGTTTTATTGATGATATGTCAAGTGCCTATGAGGGGACGCATGTCATGGTATGTCGTGCTGGAGCGACGACTATCGCCGAGGTTTTGGGCTTTGGCTTGCCCGCGATTTACATTCCATTTTCGGGTGCTGCAGATGACCACCAGACCATTAATGCGTTGCAAGTAGTTGAGGGTGGTGGAGGAATGATGGTGAAGGAGGGCGATGTTCCTACTGGCAAATTAACTCGTATTATCGAGGGATTGCTTGGGAATCCAGAGTCGCTTGAGAACATGTCGCGCGGTGCTCGTGAGCTTGGTCGATTGGGCGCAGGTGAGGAGATTGCAAGGCGCTGCGAGGCGCTGATGAAGAGGTGATTGTCAGTCATTTTTGGGCTGGTGATTGCAAGAAGAGAGAGGGGGCGAATTTTTGCGCAGCAAAAATTCGCCCCCTCTCTCTTCTTGTTTGTTATATATAAAGTGCAATACTGAACGTCTTTTTAGTGGTTTTGTTTTTAACATAAGCATGGTCGGTAAATATTTGTTTTTGTGAGGGCTTTTATTCTTAAAGTTGAAATTTTTTTAGAACGATTGAACTTAACCTTGCTCGGTCCAAATGCTCGTGTATGATGGCTCACGAGAACAGGGAAGTTCGGTAATGAAATCGAGTTGTTATACTTAAAGTTACACTTGAGAAAGTGGACCAGGATGGTTCCAAGGTGGTAGAGTTGAAGAGTCTGGTTGAGGAGCATGAGCTCTCCAGTGAGATGAAGGGGTTGTTAGGTGAGCGGTGCCGATTGTCGGAGCCGCTCGCGCGTCGTTCCAGTTTAAGGATCGGTGGACCTGCGTCATGGTGGATTGAGCCGCACACTCAGGACGAGTTGATCAACGCAGTCAAGCTCGCCGCCCGATATGATAAGCCCGTGTATATGGTTGGACTGGGGAGTAACACGCTCTTTCCCGATGAAGGGATTGATGGCGTGGTTGTACGTCTTCAAGGTGAGTTTGCGAGCTGGAAGGTGCTGGAGAGCTTGCCTGATGGTCAGGAGCTTGTGAACGTGGGCGCAGGTTGTGTGAATGCGCATCTTGTGCGTGGTTTACTCAAGCAGGGCTATGTGGGAGCCGAGTTTCTGATGCTAATTCCAGGTTGTTTTGGTGGAGCTGTGGTGATGAACGCAGGCACCAGAGATGCCGAGCTTGGCGCCATCCTTGAGCATGTGACCATGTTGGATACACGTACGTGTGAGGTGCTCAGGTTGCACCGTGACGAACTTGATGTAGCTTACAGGCACACTAACCTGCCAGAGGGCGCGCTGGTCATGTCCGCCGAAATTCGTGTGCACAAGGGTGATGTGGATGCGGCCAGGACGCGAGCGCAGGATGACAAGGAGCGCCGTAACAGAACGCAGCCCTACAAGCTTGCCAGCGTGGGTTCGACCTTTGCAAACCCCGAGGGGGATTATGCAGGCCGTCTTATTGAAGCTGTTGGGCTCAAGGGGAATGTGTGTGGTGGTGCTCAGGTCAGTGAGTTGCATGCCAACTTCTTTATCAATCAGGATAATGCCACGGCGCGCGATTTTTTGACTCTCATGGCCAGAGCACGTGTGCGTGTCAAGGAACAGTTTGCCACCGAGCTTCGTCCAGAGGTTCAGTTTGTTGGTTTTGATGGTTGGAGCGAGTTAGCCAGGCTTGAAGCGCTGGAGCGCCAATCATCCAATGTCAGTGAGGACATGTGATGAGCAACGTTTGGGATAGCATTGACACGAGCACATATCGTGACGCGCATATCGGTGTGTTTTATGGCGGTCAGGGAGCAGAGCGAGAAATCAGCCTCTTGACGGGCGAGGCGTTTTGCAAGGCGCTTGTGGGCAAAGGGTATCGTGTGACGGGGTATGACTTGCCTGTGGATCTTGAGCAGTTTCTGGCTGAGCCTGCGGATGTAGTCCTGCTTGGATTGCATGGTGATGGTGAGGAAGGGACGATTCAGGGGCTGCTTGAGGTTCTTGGTGTGCCTTACACAGGGAGTGGTGTGTTGTCGAGCGCATTGAGCATGGACAAGGCGCGTGCCAAGGCTGTGATGCGTGCACGTCAGGTGCCTGTAGCGCAGGGATGCGTGGTGCCGAAAAATTTATTGAAAGATCAGGTTGCGTTTTCACAGTGGGTGTCCTCATTTGGCTGGAGTAAGTCAGGTTATGTGGTTAAGCCCACAGATAGCGGTTCCAGTTATGGTGTCTATGTGCTCTCAGCAGGAGACGATCCTGCCGAGGCACTTGAAGGTTCTTTGACTGCGCTGCGTGAGGGTTTGGCGACCGAGATCATGGTCGAGCAGCGTTTAACTGGTCCAGAGTACTCGGTTGGTTTTTTCCAGGGGGCTCCTCTGGGAGCAATTCGAATTACACCAGCCAGTACGTTTTATGATTATGAGGCCAAGTACAAGTCGACCACGACGCAGTATGAGTATGTCTCTGATGAGCTTGCGACGCGTATCATTGAGGTTGCTCAGGGCGGCTGGGATGCGCTTGGTTGTCGCGGAATCGGCCGCATCGATGTGATGGCAGATGGCGATGACTTTTATGTGCTTGAGGCGAACACCATCCCTGGGATGACGGCCACAAGTCTCGTGCCCAAACTGGCGCAAAAGCATGGCGTGGTCTTTGAGGACTTCGTGGAGCTCATGGTCGCCAGCGCAACCACGGACAGGTTGCTCAAGGGTCAGTAGAGTAGAGTAGAACGAAACGGACGACCTCTATCAAGGATGAGGAGAGGAAGAGAGCCATGGCAAGACAACAGAGAGTCAACAGGCGCAAGCAGAGTCCTTCACGCAAAGCCAGAAGTATGGGCGAGAGCGTGCAAGGAATTTTCAAGAAGGTGTATCCATCCCTTCTTGTTGCTGGTATTGTGTTTGGTATTCCGTATGTGAGTTATCAGTCCTACCAATTTGCGGTCACCAGTCCAAGCTTTGCGATCACCGAGATCGAGGTATCTGGCGGACATCATATTGGCAAGGAGCAGGTGATGAGTTTTGGGCAGGTTGCACCTGGCGTGAACATCTTTGATGTGGACGTGGTCAGGATTGAGGAACAGCTCAAGCGTCACGAGTGGGTTAAGGATGCAAAGATCAGCACTGAGCTGCCTGGAACCTTGCGTGTTGAGCTGACAGAGCATGAGCCCGTGGCGATCGTGATCGACCGCGGCGAGTACATGTTGCTTGATGGAAACAGCGTGCCATTTCGCACGATGAAGCCCGAGGAACTTACGGAGTCGCTTTTTGACGCGTTGCCTTTAATTTCTGGTTTGCAGAAGGACAAGCTTGTGCAACAAGAGGTTGAACGAGAGCGAGCTCTTGTGGCAATGCAGGTCTGGGAGCTTTGGCATGAGCGAGGACTGAATGAAGTCGCACCCGTGTCGGAGGTTCATCTTGATGAAGTATTGGGGCTCTCCTTGATTGTGGGAGTTCAGGGTACAGAGGTTCGACTGGGGTGGGGGAGTTGGTCGGAGCGCCTGGACCGTTTTGGTGTTGTGTATCAGGATTTGCTTGATCGAGGAGTCGCAGTGGATTATGTGCTTGTCGATCAGGATGGAGAGGTAAATCAGGTCGCTGTAGGCCCAGTCCAAACCAAGGATAGGTGAGGGCAACAATGTGGTGGTGTCTGACACATGAAAGCAGACACAATGCGATGATTTAAAATTAAATGTAAATGAGTCAGCCAGAGGAAGAGCAAGGAGGCTAAATATGGCAAGGCGAGAAGATATAGTGGTGGGCCTTGATATTGGGACCACAAAGATTGCGTGCATTATTGGGGAAGTTGGTCCAGAAGGTATGGACATCATTGGGATTGGTAGCCACCCCTCAACAGGTTTGAGGAAGGGCGTGGTGATCAACATTGATGCAACCATTAACTCGATCAAGAAAGCTGTGGAAGAAGCAGAGCTTATGGCAGGCGTTGAGGTGAACTCCGTCTATGCTGGTATTGCTGGTGGTCCCACCAAGGGCTTTAACTCCCACGGTATTGTTGCAGTCAAGAACAAGGAAGTCCGCACCGAAGAGCTCGCCCGCGTCGTGGACGCCGCCAGTGCAGTGGCTATCCCCATGGATCGTGAAGTCCTCCATGTGATCCCTCAGGAATACATCATTGATGAACAGGATGGCATCAAGGACCCGCTTGGAATGAGTGGTGTCAGGCTTGAAGCCAAGGTTCATATTGTGACTGCCTCCGTCACAAGTGCACAAAACATCATCAAATGTGCAAACGCATGTGGCCTCCATGTGTCTGACATCGTCCTGGAGCAGCTTGCCAGCTCCGAGGCCGTGTTGAGCGAAGATGAGAAAGAGCTTGGTGTCGCCGTGGTGGATATCGGCGGTGGAACGACAGATATTGCTATCTTTAGCCAGGGAAGCATTGTGCACACCGCAGTGTTGTCCATTGGTGGCAATCACTTGACCAACGATATTGCTGTGGGCTTGCGCACACCAATGGCTGAAGCAGAAAGGATCAAGCACGCTTATGGTTGCGCCATGGCAAATCGCATCAGTCCTACCGAAACCATTGAGGTTCCAAGCGTGGGTGGTCGTCCTCCTCGCGTGCTCAGTCGTGCGATCTTGAGTGAGATTATTGAGCCTCGCGTGGAAGAGATCTTTGCCTTTGTGGGTCGTGAGATTATTGAGTCAGGCTACGAAGAGTTGATTGCAAGTGGTGTGGTGATCACAGGTGGCACCACGGTGCTTGATTACATGCCAGAGCTTGCTGAAGAAGTGCTTGGTATGCCTGTGCGCCGTGGTTTCCCCAAGGGCGTGGGCGGATTGATTGACGTGGTGCGTCACCCAAAATTTGCTACAGGTGTTGGGCTTGTACGTTACGGTGCCCGTCACGAAGAACGCGAGATCTTCAAGATTCAGGAAGAGAACCTGTATGCCAAGGTGACGACACGCATGAAGCAGTGGTTCTCGGAGTTCTTCTAGGTTCGTGCTGTTGAGGTTCTGACTTGATGGTCAGAGCCTCAACATGAGTGAGGTCGCGAGTTTATTTAAGCGCCTCGAATTAAGTCTTGATAGGTCAAGCAAGGCTTGATGATTTGAAAATATCTGATATGTTCGCGATAAGGCTTGCTTGGTCCGTGAAAAATGCTCTACAAGCAAGTTCTATAAGGAGAAATGAGCGATCGTTGAAGCTTTACTTTAGCTTCGTGGTGCGGTGATTAAAAGGGTAGTGAGTCGTGGTCTTGCATTGTTTGGTGCAGGCACGTGAACGATAGATTGAAGAGGGTAAAGATATCATGCTCGTATTTGATGAGACCGAGCTTCCGCAGACTGCGAGAATTAAAGTGATTGGTGTCGGTGGTGGTGGCGGAAACGCGATCAACACAATGATATCCGAGGGGATTCGCAACGTTGACTTTGTGGCAGCAAACACAGATATCCAGGCGCTTGAGAACAACCTTGCAGGAACCAAGATTCAGCTTGGTGCAGGTTTGACAAAAGGTCTTGGTGCAGGTGCCAATCCCGAGATTGGTCGTAGCTCTGCGTTGGAAGATCAGGCGCGTATTGCCGAATGTCTGGAAGGTTCAGACATGGTCTTTGTGACCGCAGGTATGGGTGGTGGTACAGGTACAGGCGCTGCTCCTGTGATCGCAAACATTGCTCGCGAACATGGCGCACTCACCGTGGGTGTGGTGACAAAACCCTTCCAGTTTGAAGGTCGTCGTCGCCTCCGTCAGGCCGAGGAAGGGATTCGCAACCTCGCCAGCGCTGTGGACACTCTGATTATTATTCCAAACCAGCGTTTGTTGGCGATCAGCGGCGAGCACACCACCATTCTTGAAGCCTTCAAGAAGGCGGATGAAGTGCTCTTGCATGCCGTGCAGGGTATCTCCGACCTGATTACCGTACCTGGTCTGATTAACGTCGACTTCGCTGATGTGCGCACCATCATGGATGGAAAAGGTCTGGCCCTCATGGGTACAGGCACAGCCTCTGGTCCTTCACGCGCGCTTGAAGCCGCCGAGACTGCGATTTCGTCACCGCTCCTTGAAGACGTCTCCATTGAAGGTGCGACAGGTATTCTCGTGAACCTGACAGGTGGTCTTGATGTGACATTGTCCGAACTCAATGAAGCGCTCAGCCTGATTGAGCAGGCTGCGCATGAAGATGCTCAGATTATCTTCGGTAACGTGATTGATGAGTCCTTGCGTGATGAGGTCAAGATTACTGTCATCGCGACTGGTTTTGATAACGACCTTACACGACAGCCTCCAAAGCATGAAGGTTATGTCCAGCTTGGTCGTCGTCAACAGGGGAACGCACAGCGTGCTCAGCAACAGCCTGCAAACACGCCTCCTCAGCCTCCTCAGCAAGCATACCCCATGAACGTGACCCAGCCCATGGGTTCCGTACCTGGTTATCAGAACAACGCTCCCGAGCAGGACCCTTCACAGCAGGACATCCAGGAAGGCGTCGCGCCTTCTTATGATGCGCCTTCTCGTCAGGACCGTTCTCGTCGTGCAGTGTACGTCAGGCCAACAAACACCAACAGCACGGGAAGTTACCGTCGCACAGGTGGTGGTCTAAGCGCCGAAGAGGAAGAAGAGATTGATACACCGACGTTTCTTCGCGGTCGTAACCGAAAGAAACCACAGGAATAAGTCGTGATGAGAGGTCTGTCGATTGATGCGCTTGAATCCATCATCACAAGACTTACTCTATCTGCTACAAGATGAAGAGCGGCGAGCGCTGGTATACCAGCGCTCGCCGCTCTTCATCTTGTAGCTCTTTGTTTCCAGTTACTTGTAAGAGGTCTAATACCATGTCCAATGCCCCAGTTCTTGATCGTATCTCCGTGGTGCTCGTGGAGCCCCAGAATGACATTAATATCGGTAGTGTGGTCAGGGCGTGTAAGAACTTTGGCATCACGTCCATCAGACTGGTGAACCCTGCCAAGGCACACCCACCACAAATCCTTATCTCAGCCCCTCGTGCTACAGATTTGATCGACAAGCTTGAGCGTTATAACTCTCTTGATGAAGCGCTCGCTGATTGCACGCTCGCGCTCGGTATGACCGCGCGTCAACGCCGTAACAAGCGTCTTTATGTGGAGCCTCGCGGCGCTGCTGCGGATGTCGTCAAGACGGCTCACGAGCAGGCCGAGTCAGGTCAACGTGTGGCGATCGTCTTTGGGCGCGAGGATTCAGGTCTGTCCAATGAATGTCTGGATCGTTGCAATGCGCTTGTGACTATTCCTACAAACCCTGATTATTCCTCACTCAACCTCGCTCAAGCTGTCCTTCTCATGCTCTGGGAAGTGCACCGTGTCGCAACAGATTCGCCCATCAAGCGACTCCCTGAACATATCGCGCAGGCGCATGGTGATGATCCTCTGGCAAGTCACGAGCAAATGGATCGTATGGTCCAACACGCCGAACGTGTTCTTGCTCAGGTTGGGTTCCTCAAGGAAGACTCACATCAACACATGATGAGCACCATTCGCGAAATGTTCAAACGTGCAGGTCTGGATACCCGCGAGGTTGCCATCTGGCATGGTATCTTCAGTCAGACTGAATGGGCGCTGAAGAACCCCGATAAACTTCAAGCTGAAGAAGAATAGGCCGAGAGCTTGGCCGCCTGGCTCAACAGTGCTTAGTTTCCTGTATCTCTGTAAATGTAGGATACATTGTAGAAATTAGGCGATATGATCCTTTCGGGCTGTGTGGTTGTTGTCAGACGCAAGGCAAGGTTTTTGTCGGGTCTGGCGACAACCGACATCTCCCAGCGTTGAGACGCTGTTTGAGATGCTCGACGCAACAATACAGGTTCACCCTCGGGATCTTCGGGCAGCTCAAAGAGGACAATGTCCAACATGGACTCGGGATTCTCACTTGTGATCACCAGGTCCAGCGGTGCCTGCTCCTCTGGTGGTGTGAGCTTGAGCCAATCTACCTCCCAGCTATCACCATCAGGACATAATACAAGCTGTGTGGGAGTTTGCTCCTCCAGCGCAAAGGCGTTGGCGGGTGAGTTGTAGCTGTTTGCGTCAATACATGTATATGGGCTCTGCACCGTAAGGCTCAGACTAATAGTTTGCTGTGTGGTAGGGTCCACATTTCTGGCGCGCACATAATATGTGCCTGCGTAGTACACGCGAAGCTGTCTGTAAAATGTGTTGGCGGGCAATCTGAAGACCTCACCATCTGGTGTCAACAGGTCCACATGTACAGCGTCGTCTGTGGCACCACTCCAGGATGCGCCAATGCCCTGGTCAGGTTGTAGTTCTGGGAGTTTAAACCAGTCTTCATCACCATAACAAAGGTTGAGCGCCAGTGTGATGGGGGTGTTGTCTTGGAGCGATAAGCGGAACGCTTCTGATGAGAAGTCGTTCTCCTCAAAGCTGTCCTCTGTGCATGTGCTCGCAGGGCTGCGCAAAATCTTCAAGCTGTAAAAGGATGATTCAAAGCTTGTGGATTCAATGTACAGGTAGATGTCTTGCGCGCGTGCGACCTCATAGGTCAAAGCAATGCGTGTGCGCTGTCCCTGATCCAGTGCGAGTGCACGCAGGTTCTCATCCAGAAGATAGAGGTCGAGATCCTGACCCGCTTCATGAATAAGCTCAATATCAATCACTTCACCCGCCTGAACTTCCAGCTTGTACCAGTCAGGTCGTCCTGCACATCGTGTGAGGTTTGAGATCTCAACCTCATCCTCAATCAGAGATGCTTCTTCAGGTGTGTGATTTGGGCTGAAAGTGTCTTCCTGACAATCTCCTCCAACGCAGCGTGCACGATCGCAAACCTGTCCATCAAGACAATCACTGTCCATGGAGCAAGGAGCTGCTTGGCATTGATTCTGTTGACAAATTTCATCCTGGCGGCAGTCCGTATCTGACTCACAAGGATCTTCTTGCACGCAGGTTGACTTGGCCAGAAGGGTGTCGCATATGTAGCCAAAGTTGCAATCTTGATTTGAGTTACAACTGTCCACGCACTCTCCAGGAGAGGATGAACTACTGCCCTGGCAGAAGCTTCCCTCAGGGCATGGATTATCGGGGAGTTGACACCCAGGCGTGCACACCTGGCTGACGCAGATGAAGCCCGCTTGTTGCGTGCAATCAAGGTTTGATGTGCACTGAATCGGTTCGCAAATGTTGGTGAGCCCACACTGTTCGCCAGGATCACAGTCCAGGTCAGTGCGACAGATGCCTTCTGGCCGACACACGCCCGCCTCAGCATCACAGGTTTGACCCACGGGGCAGGGGGCTTGATCACGACCGCATTGTTGTTGGGTAGATACGCATTCGCCAGTCGCCTGATTGCAAAACTCACTGCTTGAGCACAACGCAGCGTTTTTACGACAGTCAGAGACTCGCTGCTCACATAAACCCGAGTCCGTATTACAGACCTGTGTAAAGGCGCACCCCGTGTCTTCACATGTCAGGGGTTCAGGGCATCCTGTGCCAAGGACCGCAAGTGTGCTGAGCAGTGTAATGAGTGCAAGGAATGAGAGTTCTACTCGCTGATATAGCAGTAGCCAAATCCTTCGTCTCCATAAGTTCCAATGTCGCGACATGAATGCTCCGTTCTACACTCTTCAGAGGTGAGACATACTTGCATGCAATAGGATGTCTCTTCATCAAAGCGTACACAGACTGAGTTGTCAGGGCAACCGTTGGGAACACATTGTGCTACAGTGCAGTATCCATCAGGGACGCTGACATCACAAATTGCACCATCCTGCGTGTTGCACTCGGCGTTGCTCTGGCATGTGTCGCCCACCTGTGTGGTGCACGCTGTCAAATGAAGTCCTGTGAACAGTGTGAGTAGCATCAGGATGTTGCGAAGCGAGGGCATCAGGTTGTATGAGCGCAAAAGAAACGGCTTCATGGGATTGACTCAGTGTCGTCGGGTGTTTTGTTTGCTCAGGCCCGCATGATGCGAAAGCCGTCAGAGAATTCTTTGTATGCTTGCACGAAAGAGGTGCCTCGTCTACGACTCATGTTCGCGAACATGGTGAGGTTGCTTTCACCATCTTACATAACCGTCTTTAAGGCCCAAAACAAGTGCTCACTCCTCTGGAACATCGACATAACAACCTGCCTCTTGTGGTGGGGCTGCTGCTGGCTGTGTTGGTGCACCTGGGTCTTGTCATCTTTGTCATCCCCTGGTTTATGCCTGACCTCGATCAGGTTCAGGATGATGTTGAAAAGATGCTCGCCGATAAAAAGAAAGACAAGCCAAAGGAAAACAAAGACTTTCCTGATGAAGTGCGCGTGGTGTTGAGAACGGTTGAGTATCAAACTCCCGAACCTCAGAAAAAACCTGAAGAACAAGAGAAGCCCGAGGAAGAGAAGAAAGAAGAGCCGCCCGAGGTTATTGAACTCAAGAAGACCGTCGAACAGGTGACCAATGAAGAGGAACCTGTTGATGCCAATTACGTGTCAGAACAGGCCAATAAAACCAAGGAAGAGACGCGCGCCACAGAGACAACAATGAAGGATGTGCTCCCTTCCAATGAGTCGACTCCTGAGCAAGAAAATACAGGCTCTCCTGATCCTGATGTGGAGCGCAGCGACAGGGATGAAGATCCTCAAGAGACACAGTCCGAGGAGCTCGCCATGGCAATTGCTCCGAGCAAACCAGAACTCTCCGAAGATCCTCCCCAGAATGAGCAACCGTTGGAGGAGTCGAATACCAAGCCCGAAGAAAAAGAAGAGGAGGTCGAGCGACCTCCGTCTCCAGATGGACTCTTCAAGCCTTCAGCTTCAAAGAGCACGTCAAAAGACAACAAGCTCAATCCATCTAAAACTCAGAAGGTCGATCCTAAAAAGCTGTTTTCTGGTCCGAGTATCAAGGATTACGAGCGTGTGCTTGGTGAGGAGTCAGATTCCCCCAAGAGTATGGATAAAAAGGGGAAAAAGCGTCGTCGCCTGTTTGCAAACTACGCCGAAAAACAAAAGCTAATCAAGGGGAGCCTTGAGAACATGATCACCGAGATCAAGCCAGGGAATCATACCAGCGTCAATGCAAAGCGCAGCGTATATGTAGGTTATATCAATGCGTTACACCGTCGTATTCATGAGCGCTGGGCCAACGACTTTCTTATCAGCCTTGATGTGACTTATCCCCGTAGCTCCCCCTTGCAAGACCCCAACCTGAACACCACGCTTGAGTTTGTGATTGATGCCAAATCAGGCGAGTTTGAGGCGGTGAATGTGGTGAAAAGCTCGGGCGAAATCATGTTTGACTCCGAAGCGATTAACACGGCATGGAGCATTGGTCGCAGGCCCAATCCACCACCTCAAATTGTCAGTCCCAATGGCAAGATTTATGTGCACTGGAACTTCTGGAGAGATGGCCGTCAGTGCGGTGTGATGCATGCGAGCATCTACTTGATGAAAGAAGATGCAGATGGAAACACACGTAAAGAGCGCACCAAGATGGTCAAGTAAGTGGTTGATATTAATGAGTATTCATAAATAGTAAATAAAAGGCCCCAGGCGAGCAGTTGCTGACGCAACTGCTCGCCTGGGGCCTTTTATGCTATCATTTGGTTCTTAGTAGAGCAGGTCTTTGAAGAGGGCTAGCGAGGCAAAGGTACCGATGCTTGAGCCAAAGGATGCGAGGAAGAAGACCAGGATGAGGCGAGTGAGGCGGTTTTTCCACCAACCCGTCCACTCTGCGATGTCATCACCTGCGTTTTCCATATCGCGAACGGTGGGGGGCACAAGCCAGACCTGTGTGAGGGCTGCGAACATGCCAGCACCAAGCGCGGGGTTCAGTGAGGTAATAGGAGCAGCGATGAAGGCTGTGATAATTGTCAGTGGGTGACCGAGCGCGATGAGTGCGCCAACGGAGGAGAAGATGCCGTTTGCAAGGACCCATGCAAGGGCTGCGCTCTTGGCTTCCTCATACTTGCCTGTGTACAGCGCGACAGCAAAGAGTGCTCCAACAATCAGGGGGAGTACCCAGGGGATGGCCTTGGAGAAGATCGATTTGTCAGGGATGGTTTCGATCTCTTTGATTTGCTCGGGTGTCCAGGCGGTGTCCATTTTGCGCATAATACCAGGCTTGTGCGCGGCACCGATGATGACGACGACTTTTTTACCATCGGCACGTCGGATCTGGTCAGCCATGTAGGTGTCGCGCTCATCCACAAGCACAGTTTTTACCTCGGGCATGGCATCGCCCATCTCTTCGAGCATGCCAGTGAGGTTGTGTTCTTCGCGGAGTTTTTCAAGCTCGTCTTCGTTGACTTCTGTGCGTTCAAAGACGCCCAAAGCCATTGATGCCGCGACGAGAGAGCGACGCCAGAAGGGGGTCTTTCGCCATGCTCTGAGCAAGGTTGTGCGAATGTTTCGATCACATAACACAAGGTTTGCGTTGAG
This sequence comes from uncultured Pseudomonadota bacterium, assembly GCA_950059285.1. Lineage (GTDB taxonomy): Bacteria > Myxococcota_A > Bradymonadia > Bradymonadales > Bradymonadaceae > CATLTV01. The sequence continues at coordinate 27,633 of CATLTV010000060.1, forward strand.
TTTTTCGGCTTCTTCGATGGCCGCAATCATTTCAGCGCCAGGCTTGACTCCTGTGTAGCTGCCCATGCGTTTTTGGAAGGAAGAGAGCGCCAGGCGAGCGACGAGAAAGAGGAGCTGCTTGTTGCGAATGATTTGACGCAGGTCGAGGTCTTCCCAGTTGGGTTGTTCACGCACGGCCTTGAAGCGTTCATCATCAAGCTCGACACAGACTGTATCGGGGTTTTCTTTTTGAATGATGGCGCGCACGACCTCCACGGATTTTTGTGAGATGTGCGCAGTACCTACAAGGATTACTTCCTTGTTATGGACCGTGGTGCGGGTGACATCCTGTTCAAGATTATCTGTGCTCTGTTGCATCCCGCGAGGCTCCTTGTCTGAAGTAATAGCTTGGGGAAATTATATGCTTTCAATAGATGACTGATGAAGATTTGACGGCTTTGTGCGCGGGCTGACATGTCAGCCCGCGCACAAAGCCGTCAAATCT
>CATLTV010000061.1 GCA_950059285.1 uncultured Pseudomonadota bacterium
GCAACCAGACAAAGGGGCAAGGGGCGGCCTGTTGCGGATGCAACAGGCCGCCCCCCACCTCGCGCGCTTTTTGTTATCTATGCCAGAAGAAAAAAGACATCAGGGGCAGCTTGTGCAAACAAGCTGCCCCTGATGTCTTTTTTCTTCTGGCTACCAGATTAATAACCTAGTCGTCGCCCTTTTCTTCCTTGGCAGCGTTGGGGTCTGCGGTAGGAACGCCTGGTTCGCCGTAGTCAGAGAGGCTTGCCAGAGGGAGGCTGTAGTGTTCACGAATCTGGTTTTCGATCTCGAGGCAGATGTCGCGGTTATCAATGACAAACTGCTTGGCGTTTTCGCGGCCCTGACCAAGGCGAGTATCGCCGTAGGAGTACCATGATCCAGCTTTCTCGATGATGCTAAGCTCTGCACCGATGTCAATGATATCACCTTCACGGCTGATACCCTGGCCGTACATGATATCGAACTCAGCCTGGCGGAATGGGCTTGCGACCTTGTTCTTGACGACCTTGACGCGGGTGCGGTTACCGACAACTTCGCCGCTATCCTTGATGGCACCGATACGACGGATATCAAGACGCTGGGAAGCGTAGAACTTGAGCGCGTTACCACCAGAAGTGGTTTCAGGGCTACCGAACATGACACCGATCTTCATACGAATCTGGTTAATGAAGATGACGGTACAGTTGGACTTGTTGATGGAGCCCGTGATCTTACGGAGGGCTTGGCTCATGAGGCGAGCCTGGAGACCGACGTGAGAGTCACCCATATCGCCTTCGATCTCGGCGCGAGGAGTAAGAGCAGCGACGGAGTCAACGACGATGAGGTCAACAGCGTTGGAGCGCACAAGCATATCGCAGATTTCGAGGGCTTGCTCACCAGTATCGGGCTGGCTAACAAGGAGGTCCTTGATGTTGGCACCAAGCTTTGAAGCGTATTTCACATCAAGAGCGTGTTCCGCGTCGATGAAGGCAGCCACACCGCCAGCTTTCTGAACGGAAGCGATAGCGTGGAGTGTGAGGGTTGTTTTACCCGAGGACTCAGGTCCGTAGATTTCGATGATACGACCGCGAGGGAAGCCACCGATGCCGAGTGCGATATCAAGGCTGATGCACTGTGTGGAGAAGACATCGGAGCCGTCGACGACAGGATCATCACCCATCTGCATGATGGAGCCAGAGCCGAACTGTTTTTCGATCGCTTTGATGGTCAATTCAAGTGCTTTTTCTTTGTTGTCAGACTTCTTAGCCATAATAACTCTCCATGAGTATGATCCTGAACAATTTCAGTGTGATAGATTCAGGATAGATTTAAGAACCAAATAAGATTTGGGGACTTCATAATGTGAAAGAAGAGAGGAGGAAGTGTTTCGCCCTCAACACCAGCAATCTTAGTGTCGAACACCCCCGCTGAAAAGGTCTCATTTATCGCAAATACGATCAAAAACACCAAAACGAACTCACGCGGTGTTCATAACGCACCCACAAAAAGAATAAAAACCCTTTAAATTCATAATATTAAAAAACATCAACGAGATTTTTCGCACCAGATTTGCGCCTCTGTTTTCGGTCATTTTTTTTAAGAGTTGCGTAAAAAACCAGAAAAGATCGCCCACACACCAAAAACGCAACAAAGCATTGAAAAACAAACAAAAACACACACCAAAACGCACACTACCACCATGCCCAAAATACAATTTTGATCGTATTCGCACAAATTGACACGATCACGCATGAAAAAAATTCATTACCCCTCATGCCCCCCCTTTCTTGCCTAGTCGCACGCTCTAATGATAGGATCTCATCCTGAGACCATGACCTCCTCTCACACAGACACAGGGCACGTGACACCCACCCCACTTCACCGGAAGGCATATTCATGAGCGAACAAGCAGCAAGCCCCGAGGCAGAACTAAACCGAATCCTTCAGGTCGCCGTACGCGGAGGCGCCTCTGATATCCATATCAAGGCAGGCTTGCCCCCGATCTTTCGCGTGGATGGCTCCCTCTTGCCCTTGCGTGATGCAAACCGCCTCTCCCCCGAGGATATCGGTCGCATGGCCGCCGCCATCATGACCAAACCCCAGCGTGACGCATTCCAGCAAGCGCTTGACCTCGATATGTCACATGGTGTCCCTGGCGTGGGCCGCTTTCGTGTGAACATCTTTCAACAGCGCGGAAGCATCGGCATGGTCTTTCGTGTCATCCCCTTCAAGGTCAAGGGCATCGACGAGCTCCTCCTCCCCGATGTCATCAAGACCCTGTGTGAAGAGCGCCGTGGATTGATCCTCGTCACGGGTGCCACGGGCTCTGGTAAGTCGACCACGCTTGCCAGCATGGTCGATTACATCAACTCCACACGCACCTCACATATCATCACCATTGAGGACCCGATCGAATTCTTGATTCGTGACAAGCGCTCCATCATTAACCAGCGCGAAGTGGGCAACGACACCACCTCCTATGCACGAAGCCTCAAGGCCGCGCTCCGCCAGGATCCTGACGTGATCATGATGGGTGAGATGCGTGACATTGAAACGATCGAGATCGCGATGATGGCTGCTGAAACGGGCCACCTCGTGCTCTCCACACTGCACACCACCGACGCCGCCGAGGCGATCAACCGTATCGCCACGGCCTTCCCTCCTCACCAGCGCGATCAGGCTCGCTACCAGTTTGCAAACCTCTTCCGTGGTGTGGTCGCGCAGCGCCTCGTACCTCGCGCGGATGGTCGTGGCCGTGTGCCTGCCGTGGAGATCATGGTCTCCACAGGTCGTATCCGTGAAATGATCCTTGAAAAGTCCACCACGCGCGCCATCACCGAGCAGATCGCGCAGGGCTTTGATAACTACGGCATGCAGACCTTTGATCAGTCCCTGATGTACCTCCTTCAGAACGGTTACATCACCTACGAAGAAGCGCTGAGCCAGTCCAGTAACCCCGATGACTTCGCGCTCCGTGTCAGCGGCATCGCCTCGGCATCAAACAACAGCGCATGGTCGGATTTTGAGCGCACCTCAACATCAACCAGTACCAACAACAATGACGATGATGACTTTAACCTCGATGAATTTGAGATCGAACGTTTCTAAACATCGTATACAGTGATACCCGTTGCAGGACAGAGTTCGTGTTCTCCTTCTCTTGCTCACGTCAGGCCCTCCACAATGCCTGACCTCCAGAAGCACTAGCCAGGGCACATAAACTCTGTCCTGAACTATCACCTCCACACCCCCGCACAACCTCTAACCACAACCCACACGTCAGCATGTACAAACTCCTCAGCTCCTGTTTACTTGGCATCGCCCTCGTCACACTGCTCCCCACGTCCGCCGTGTATGCACAGGATGACTTCGTGGATGAGGTACAAACCTCCCATCAAATCGTCATCCTTGACGTGCCCCAGGATGGTACGCTGACCGTGGCAAAGGCCATCGCTGAGCTGGGTGAAAAAGTCTCGCTCTACCCCCAGACATGGTTTGCAGAACGTATCGATGAGATGGGATTTGCTGCCGACGGCATCCTTGATCGACGCGTGGAACTCTCCGCGCTCATGGATGAGTACAACATCGATGTGATCCTCTTCACGCAGTACTCCAGCAGCCGCGAGCTTTACCGCGTGACCTTCATCCCTCGCGATGCCAAGCAGGAACCAAAAACCTTTGACCTCGAGAGCCCTGATGGGGAGGGCATGAGTCGTGGCAACGCTGTCATCATACGCAAACGACTCGTGAGCTACTTTGAACCCTCCAGTGAGAAACCCGACGAGACACCCACGGACCTCCCAGATCCCAACGCCCTGCGTGAGGAAGCGCTAAAAAACAAGGAGAAGGAAAAAGACGCTGGCCCGAAAGGTATCGCCGAAATCACCGCTGGATTCCGCCTCATTGAACCCACGATCATTATTATCACCGCTGACAGCGAGCAGATCGATAGCCTCGCAATTACCCTCGGCTCAGCTCCTGGGTTCGCGCTTCAGGCTGACCTCTTCCCCATGAAGTTCTCCGAGGATCAGGAACCCGCAGCACAAGCCTTTGGCCTCAGCCTAAACTACAGCCAGGTGTTCAAAAAACTGAACCTGCGCCCCTCCGCAGGCGTCGCACCTGATGCTGCCGATGTCATCCCCACCCCCGTGGGACTCTCCTTCCTCGACTTCGAGATCTCTGCATTCTACAACCTCGCCGTCACACAAGGCGCACAGGTCGCATCCATCCGCCCCAAGGGAACCTTCAGGCTACAACGCTTTGCGTCCTCTCAGGATGTCCTTGAGTTCCAATCCTTCAGGATCATCTCCCTGGCGCTTGGCCTTGATGCCATCTTCCCTCTTGGCTCCACAGGTGCCTCTCTGTTGAGTTCCGTCGAACTTGCGCCGTTTAGTAACCTCGCACCACTGCCCAATGAAGACATTGGCACCATGCGATACGCCTACACCACCAGCGGAATGCTCGGCCTTGCTTACAATTTCCTCCCCAATGTTGGCGCTCGCTTCACCTACAACTTTGACCATACACGACTGCTGTTTGAAAAGTTCACCCCCGATCCTGCCAACCCCACAGCGCAAACCTCACCCAAGGGTACATTCTCAGCCTCTGGCATCCTGCTCGGGGTGACCTACATCTACTGATTAGGCGCGTTGACCTGGCCCACTGTAAAATAAAGTAACACTTCCTCGCTTCACAGGTGTTCAACACACAGAAGATCTCCTTCGATGGGAGCTCTTCTGTGTCACAACAGTTTCAATACACCTTGAGCAGAGGTCACCTTCACGCATACATCAGAGCTGTATGAATCAGGCACAGCTGGAACAACTCTATGTAGATCACGGCCCGATGGTCATCCGTCGGTGTAGAGCATTGCTGCGTCATGAACAAGATGCTCTGGAGGCCTCTCAGGAGGTCTTTGTCAAGGTACTGGAGAACGCACATACGCTGGACCTGAACACATCACCCTCTAGCCTGCTTTACCGCATCGCGACAAACCATTGCCTGAATCGCATCCGCGCTCAAAAGCACCGCGCAAAACAGGAGACTCAACAGGATATACTCCTGCTTGAGATCGCCCGTCACACAGAGGATGACACGGTTCTTGTCGAGAAACGCTCCAGCCTGAGGCACCTCTTTCGACGCCAGCAAGACTCGACTCGCTATATTGCGATCCTCTACTGGGTTGAAGAGATGACCCTCAAGGAGGTCGCCGATGAGGTGAACATGTCCGTATCAGGCGTGCGTAAACGGTTGCGACAGCTCAAAGAACAGATTGAACCCACGGTCGATAACCTGCGAGAGGTTGAGGAGCACTAACGCCATGTCCACACACCACCCCATTCCACAACTCCTCCTGGAGAAGATCGCCAGTGGCGTCTACTCACAGGAGCAAATCTCGCAAATCAGACACGAGCACCATATCTCTGCCGAGGATCTTCAAGCCGCGCTGGAGGCGCTACAGGAGGACAACCACGCCATCCTCAACGCCTACCCCAGGGAAGAATTCACCAAGGCCGTGTTCAACCTCGCACAACAACCTACGCAAACCACCACAAAGCCGACATATCGCCGTCATTTTGCGCTCTCCGCTGCGGCCATCGCAGCTGCTGCCATTGCCATCTTCACCTTTGGGCCTCTCACCACGTCGACATCACCCCACAACGCACCACAGCCGATCACACAGGAGCCTGACACCATTCGTCTGAAAGGCGCACAACAGGACACGCTCCGACTCTGGAAAGCACAGGAACCCACCGCAACGTTACTCAAACAGGGTGAGACTGTTCAGGAGGGAGACACACTTCAAATTGAATACGCACTCCCAAAACAAACCCATGGACTTATCCTCTCGATTGACGGCGAGCATACCATCACACTCCATGCCCCCGAAAACGCACGTGACAGCGCGATCCTCAAGGAAGGCAAACAGCGCCTCCCCTACAGCTATACCCTTGACAATGCCCCCTATTATGAGCAATTCGTACTCCTGTCGTGTACACAACCTGTAGACACCACAGAGATGCTCGAACGCATTGAAGAGTTCCTGCACACGACCTCACCATCCTCCTCACAGACCAAGCCCCCACGCTTGCCGCAGCTTCGACAGGACTGCTCCACATCAACCTATACCCTCCTCAAACCAAGGAAGGATCGCCCATGAAAGCTCACAACAAAGGCGGTTCATACACTCTTGTGACAGCGCTCCTCCTGGTGCTGGGTATTCTCCTACTCTCACCTCTTACAGCAACAGCACAGTCGCGCGCACCAAAAGTCACACGGCACGCACTTATTGTGGGCTCAAATGCAGGCGATCGTACGCGACAGGAGCTCAAGTACGCGATCAAGGACGCATCTGCCATGGCAGATGTGCTGGAAGAACTTGGCGGAGTCGACTCCCCTACTCTCCTTGAAAACCCTGATGCAGAAACGCTTGAAGAGGAGATCCTCAAACTCGATAGCAAGATCAAGCGCACTGCCAAAAGCGCATCAAGACAGGAGCTCATTTTTTACTATTCGGGACACTCCGATGAACAGGGCCTCTTGCTTGGTGAGCAACACTATCCCTACCAGACATTGCGTGACCGCCTTAATGCCATCGACGTAGATGTCAAAGTTGTCATTCTCGACTCTTGTGCCTCGGGCAACTTTACTCGCAAAAAAGGAGGCAAACGTACGCCCTCCTTCCTGAATGACACCTCAAGCAGCGTGAAAGGAAATGCATTCCTGACCTCAAGCGCAGCGACCGAGAGCGCACAAGAATCTGATCGCTTACAAGGCTCCTTCTTCACGCACGCAATGATTTCGGGGCTGCGCGGCGCAGCGGACAGCTCGGGCGACAGGCGAGTGACATTGAATGAAGCTTATCAGTATGCATTTGAAGAGACATTGTTAAGAACCCAGAGCACGCTCGGTGGTGCGCAACACGCGGCCTACGACTTTGATCTCTCTGGTCATGGTGAGCTGGTCCTCACGGATTATGGCGAACCTGCGGTGGCGATCTTGCAGCTCTCAAGAACCTTGCGTGGGGATATTCTTGTCCGAGACAACAGGCGTCGCCTGGTGGCAGAGCTAAACAAGCTGCCTGGTCAAACCATGGAAATTGCCCTACCCGCGCAAACCTATGAAGTTCACCTCATCATGCCCTCACGCGCGGGCATCACCTCGGTCAATTTAAAGCGCTCCAAAACCACTCGCCTTACAGAGGAGGCCTTTGAAGAGATCTCACGCGAGGCCACTGCGCTGCGAGGCGCGCCCAACTATACACGAACAAAAAACTTCCCCATAGCGCTTGATCTGTTGCCACGCATTGGATTTTCAAGTGTCTATCCACAGGCCACAAGACATGTATCCATCAACCTTCTTGGTGGCATGAGCGGAGGACTCAAAGGTTTTGAATTCTCTGCGCTGGGTGGAATCACGGAAGGATACTCTCACGGGCTACAAATCGCAGGGTTAAGCAACCTCGTAGTAGGTTCAATGCGAGGAGGACAGATTGCAGGGCTCCTGAACGTGGCGACACGAGGTGCAGCAGGCACACAGCTTGGCGGATTGAACTTCTCTGGCGATGATCTCTTTGGCTCTCAAATTGGTGGTGCAAACCTGACACGAGGCGCGCTCATTGGTAGTCAGATTGGTGCGCTCAACATGCAGTTCTCTGGCGTGCAAGGACGTGGTCTTCAACTTGGAGCCACAAACATCAGCCAGGCCATGTCAGGGTTGCAGTTAGGAGCGCTCAACCTCAACCTGCGACATGATGTCATGCCCGATGAAGAGCTTGAGCAGACCTCACCACTGGTCCAGGTAGGCGCAGTCAACCTGTCCACAAAACCAATCAAGGGCGCCATGTTTGGTGTTATCAACGTGGCCCCCACAACCAACGCATCCTTTGGTGTCATCAATGTCTTCTGGAAGGAACCCATCAAGCTCAGCACCTGGGTGGATAGCGACGCGAGCCTGAACGCAGGTCTAATTCATGGCGGAAGGTCGACGTACAACATTTATACGCTTGGAGTACATCACTATGGCCTGGGAGATGGCGCATACTCTCTGCAACTGAGGCCACGCACATATTCACTTGGCCTTGGTTATGGCTGGAAAAAAGCATTCTCCACCAACTTTTCTGTGAGGAGTGACCTCCTCGCTCAGTGGCTCATCCAAACCCCGAGCGATTTTGGCAGGTTAAACCTCATGAACAAGGCGCGCGTGTCCCTGATCTGGAAAACACACAACCATGTGGCATTCTACGCAGGCCCTGCATTGAGCCTGCTCTTGACACAGGACTCGGATCGCCATCACATCACCCCACCCCTGTCGTGGGAGGGGAACAAGGAAGGATCGACCCAGGTCACCATGTGGCCAGGTGCATTTATTGGCATTGACTTTCTGTAAGCCAACCATCGAGAATACCAATAAAATATATGGGTGCCCCTGAACTTTCTGCGCCAAATCCCATAATCGACCTTACGACAGCGCCAGAATTCTTATAGTATTGCTGTCGAGGTATTGTGTCGTAGTTACAGTTCACCAGGCTTGCTGTCGCATTAAGTTTGAGGCGACAGAGAGGTCCAGGCAAAGCAAAAAATTGCAGTCTCTGGCAACCCATCATACACTTGATATAGAGTTTGGTGTTGTGCATAGTACGACACCCTTGAGTACACTGTGTCATCCAACACATGATATGTGTATGGATTCAAACCACTGTTCACACTGCCAATCCTAACGAGGCATGCTACCGTGACCGAAGAGAACATCTCTGCGATTCGTGCGCGACTGAAGTTCAACAATCTAGATGAGTTTGGCAAAGGTTATGCGCGATACATCTCATCAGGGGGGATCTTTATCCCCATGTCTCCTGACAGGATCAAACCTGTTGGGACGTTGATCCGATTCCAATTCCTTCTCCAAGATGGCTCCACTGCTTTACTTGGCGAGGGTAAGGTGCATCAGGTCCGCCTCAACTCCAACGGAGGCAAAGTACCTGTTGGGATGCTCGTCAAATTCACCAAGCTAAGCCAGACCTCCAAGCGTCTTGTGGATCAAATCGTCAAGCTTAAACAGCAAGCGACACGCCAGGAGGCTCCCACGGCCGAGCACCCATCTGCACCCAGTGAAGATGTGTTCACACCTCCATCTCAGGAGCACTCATCCCTGGAAGAGGAGACCCGTGCAGGCCCCACCCCCACGGACATCACGCCCACAAACCACCTGTCGCCAGCCAATCAACCCGCAGATCCACCTGCTGCGGATGATGCACCCACGCGCGATGGTGACTCGACGGCAAGAAGCGTTCAGAGCGCGCCAAGTACACCAAACCCATTCCAGGATGATCCTCCCACGCGAGAGGTCGTGCTCAGTGGTGATCTCGCATCTGCATCACTTCTACCCGAGTCGACACCTGAGCCAAAAGCATCTGAACCCGCACAGGAAAGCGATGACTTCGATGACTTTGATCTTGGCCTGTCAACACCCACACATATGGGTTCGGCACAACCCATAGCGCCCCCTGCGCTCCCTGTCCCTCCTGCACCTCAGGAGGAGGCCGTCGAACCTTCTGAGCCATCAGAAGTTTCCGAGCCATCAGAGGTTTCCGAGCCATCAGAGGTTTCCGAGTCATCAGAGGTTTCCGAACCGTCAGAAGTTTCCGAACCATCAGAGGTTTCCGAACCATCAGAAGTTTCTGAACCTGTTGAAGAAGAGCGTGCCTCAGAGCACCACATTGATATTGTTGAAGGCACACAGGAAGCGCCTGAACCACACATCGAACCAGCAGAACAAGACGTCGAAGCACCTGCCGAAGATGCTGAAGAAGCTCCTGTTGCGACAGATGCACCTGCTGTCCAGGCAGACGATGTAGAAGAACAAAGTGAAGTTGAGTCTGAGCCCGTTCAGGAAGAAGTTCAGAGCGACGTTGCACACGAAGCACAACAGCCCAACCTTGTAGAAGAGAGCGAAGATCTGTTTGGTCAGTTCGGCCTTGATGACCTCCAGCCCAAACAACCCCAGCCCGAAAATGAAACCTTCACCTCCGATGAAGATCTCGTCCACGATCTTGTCGAAGCATCTCTCGCTTCATTTGACATTGGACAGGACCAATCCGAAGAAGAAGTAAAAGAAGCAGAACAACAAGAACAGGCACTTGATGAGCCCTCTGAAGAGATCCTGCTCGAGCAGGCCTCCGATGCAGAGGCTGAAACACCTGAAGAGGCTCAGGAACAAGAACCTGTTGATGACATCCTCCCTGAACCCGAGGAAGATGAACCTGTCGTTGAAGATACGCCTGAAGCCGCCGAAGAAGCACAGGAACCTGAAGCAATTGAAAGCTCTGAGGACATTGACGACATTGAGGTAAATGCAGAGGTTTCTGAACCTGAAGAGGCCGAAGAAGCTCAAGAACCTGAAGCAATTGAAGAGCCTGAAGAGGTTGATGCGGTTGAGGCTCCCGTTGACGACAACACATCCGAGGACGCCGAAAAAGAAGAAGTTCTCCTCATTGAACCTGAAGTCTCTGAAGACAAGGAAGAAGAGGATGCTCCATCCGAGCAGCCTGTCGAAGAGCCGCCTGCTGCCGAGAGCGCACCTTCAAAAGTGAGCAAACCACGCTCCTCTATCAAGTTACCTCCTCCCCCCACGCTCAAGAGTCCTCCCCCTCTGCTTAACACACCATCAAACGATGAGGTGAGCCTCGCAGATATCTTCTCTGATGATGACGATCTGCTCGGGGACATCATGCTTCCAGGCATCACCGCCGATGCCGCGCCTCTTCAAATTCCACCCAAGCAGGAAGAACCTGCACAGGTTGAAGAAGAAGAACAGGAACCTGTTGAAGACATCTTCCCCGAATTTGAGGAGGATGAACCCGCCGCTGCTGAAGAGATCGAAAGCTCTGATGATGTCGAAGACATTGAGGCAAGCGAAGCTTCTGAAGAACCTGAAGACCTCGCACTTCCTCCTGTACCAGACACAACACAGGAACCAGAAAAAATCGATATCCCAAAAGTTCCCGAAGTTGAACAGGAAGAGTCTTCTGTCTTTGAACTGAGCGAGATCACGCCCGAACCTGAAAGCTCCCTTGATCTGGAAGTCTCCGAAGGTCTTGAGGCAGGCGCCCCACCAGAAAGCTTCTCTCAGGTCGATCCTCTCGCAAAGCCAGGTCCTCGCCAACTCGCCCAGACATCGGGCGGTCTTCAGGTCCTTGCTTACGATGAAAATGACGACCTTGAACACAGCCTCGAAGCACTCAGCATCGCTGATGATGCCGAAGATATCGATCTGATGTTTGATGGCATCTTTGGCTCAGGATCAGGTGAAACGGAAGATGACATCTTTGGTGATGTCTTCGCTTCTCCTCCCAGCCAGGAAGATGCATCTCCTCTTGCTCAGATCACACCTGAGTTTGAAGATGAAGACGAGGCACCTTCCGAAGAGCTCTCTAACCTGCTTGATAATCTCGAAACTGACGATGATGAAGAGCTCGATGTGGAACACCTCCACCTCCAGGGACCTTCTGTCGCCGAAATTGATGAGCCTTCTGAAGGTGACGACGAGGACGAAAGCCTCGCAGCACTACTGGAAAGCGCACGTCAAGATATCGAAAAAATCCAACAGGAGAAGGAAGAGGAAGCCCCCAATGATGGCATCCTTGAAGACCTCCTTGGTGAAGAAGCGCTCGCTACACCCAAGGATGAAGAAGAACACATCCCTGTGCCTGAGCCCAAAAAGAAAGAAAAGCGCGGTCTGTTTTCAAAGTTCTTCAAGAAAGACTAAAGCATAGACAGAGCACACAGAAAGGGCGGCGTGGCTTTACAAGCCACGCCGCCCTTTCTGTGTGCTCTGTCTATGCTCTCTTACACTCAGCCAATATCATCACGTCGTTGAAGTCCTCGCCAAAATACACGCGAACTCAACGCATAGACACGCTCAACTGCTTCATCCAGCGAGTCAGCCTCGGCCACCACAGAGAGCACCCTCCCCCCATCCGTCAGCCACATATCTGCATCAGCATCATATTTGAGACCTGCACAAAAGACCTCCGCATCGGCCGCCAGTAGCTCCGTAAGCCCCACGATCTCGTCCCCCTTTTGCACGGACAATGGATACCCTTGTGAAGCGCTCACTACACAGACTGCGTGCCCCTGATGTCGCAAGTCACCCTGATACGCAGAGAGCTTGCCTTCAGACATCATTAACAATGCCTCCAACAGATCACCACTCCCCTCGCGGCCCAACACAGCTTGTGTCTCGGGGTCGCCCAACCTGACATTAAACTCGAGCACCTTTGGTCCTTCCGAGGTCAACATCAGCCCCACATAGATAAATCCCTGATAAGGAAAGCCTTTTAACGACATCTCTTGGAGCAAAGGTGCGACAATGTCGGACTGAATCATCTGTTCAAGCTCAGGCGAACACTCAGGAGAGGGAGAGATCGCCCCCATCCCACCCGTATTGGGCGAAGCATCGTCTGATGACAGCCTCTTGAAGTCCTGACTGCTTGAGAACGGAAGGAAGCACTCCCCATCAGTCAACCCCATGTAGGAGAGCTCCTTGCCCACGAGAAGCTCCTCCACAAGGATGACATCACCAGCAGCGCCAAAGATCCTCTCCACTCTGAGCTTGTGTACCACATCCAGAGCATCGGCGATTGAACGGACAATAAAGGAGCCCTTACCTCCAGCAAGACCATCAGCCTTGAGCACGCAAGGGTAGACGCATTGTTGGAGTTGCTGTGTAGCCTCTTCGAGAGAGGAAGCGAGTGTGCTCCAGGAGGCTGTAGGAATACCAGCGCTGGCCATAATTCTCTTGGCAAAGAGCTTGCTGGACTCAAGCTGTGCTGCGGCCTTCACAGGACCGATGACACGCACTCCAGCAGCGCTCAGAACGTCTACAATACCATCACAGAGTGGCGCTTCAGGACCGACCACAACCAGGTCAATGGCGTGCGTATCACAAAAAGAGAGGAGCTTTTGATGTTCAGTGGCAGAGATAGGGACACAACCACCCTGAACAAGAGGATCATGAGCGATACCATCATTGCCAGGGGCGACAAAAACCTGTGGATGCAAGGGGGATTTGGCGAGCGTGCGAGAAAGCGCGTGTTCTCGGGAACCCTGACCAAGGATGAGAATGTGGGGGCGGGGAGCTGCCTCATTGGACATGATGGGACCTCCTTGAGAGACCAGTTATTCCCACAATGCACAAAAAATACCCAAAAAGAGTCCAAAACCAGTGGTGTGCATGTGATGAGTGGTTGACAATCAGGCTTGGTGCTCGTTACTTTGCGCGGTGAGATAATGACTGCTACGCATGACAGACAGCAAAGGTTTGTGGTATTTGAGCCATCCCTGTGCGTGTCACGGGGAGACTGCGTAGCAAAGAACACGAGGTCTTTCCATGAAAAAGAAGTCCACGTGACCAAAGACTAACTTGATCGACTTTGCGCACAGCCCCACTACACACTGTGCACAGGGTTAAAGGCAGCCAAAACCCCAAGGTTCCCTTCATGAGCAACACCACTCCCAAGCGTCGCCGCACATCCAACAAGCGAGGAGCTCGCAAAGGACTTCGGCGAAGCAAAACAATCGCGCTCAAGCGGCTCTCGGCCAAAGAGCGAGCTGAGACCGAAGAGATTCTTGAGCTTGTTGAAGAAAGCAGGCCAAGAACGCGCACGGAATGCCGTCAGGCAGAGCGTCCTTGCCCGTTTATCTCGTGTAAGTTTCATCTCTACCTGGATGTCAACCCACACACGGGCTCCATCAAGCTTAACTTCCCCGACCTTGAAGTCTGGGAGCTCTCAGAGACATGTTCACTGGATGTCGCAGATCGTGGCGGTATTACACTCGAGGAGGTAGGTGAGTTGCTCAACCTGACTCGCGAGCGTATCCGACAGGTTGAAGCCGCTGGACTGGACAAGCTTCGCGGTGAGTACGACTAGAGATACCACCAAAAGAATAGATTTTTATTCACCGATTTTGGTTCCATACATGAGAACCTGATTGACACGCATCGGTGATGTTGGGTAAACCCGATTGTTCCGAAATGATCGGATAGGAAACATACTTATTGAACGCGAAGACCTTCGGAGGACTTCATGGCTCTCGCATATATCACACTGGCACTCTTGGCCATCACTATTGTTAGCTTCCTTGTCGGCACCGTTTGGTTGTCCAAATACGCATTCCGACTTGGCGCAGGCCCAGGTATTGGTGTTCTTCTTTTCCCCCCTTACACCTTCTACTTTGCTTTCTACAAGCTTGAGCAGGAAACCAAGGATCGCCCCACAGCGCTCTGGATGTTCGGACTTGTCGCAAGCATACTTATCGCACTGATCTTCAGTGAACCCCTTGGTGCTGCTGCACGAGGCGATATGTCTGCGCTGGCTGCTCCTGTGGAACAACAGCAGAAAAAGAAAGTCATCCTCGATGACACTCCTGCTCCCGAGAAGAAAGAGGAAGCTCCTGCAACTACACCTGCTGTTGCTGACCAGCCCGATGCAGGTACCGCTGCTACTCCTGATGCTGGCGCTGCTGCTGCACCCGCCGCTGCTGAAGGCACTGAAGCAAAACCTGCTGAAGGCGCTGAAGCCAAGCCCGCAGAAGGCACAGAGGAAAAACCTGCTGAAGGTGCTGCAACCCCTTAAGTCTCGCACTTTCGACGAGCAGATCCTCGATTACTCACCTCTTTACATGCGGTATTCCTCACGAGGAATATCGCATTTTTCTTTGGTCTAAACACACATGCTACGCTTCCTCATCAGACGACTCTTCACCTCTCTGATCGTCATCTTCGGGGTGGTCACGCTCGTCTTTGGCGCACTTAGACTCGCTCCTGGCGATCCTGTGGAGTCCATCCTCGGTGAAGAAGCGCTGGAGGTCGATAAGGCTCAAATGCGTGAGTGTCTACGCCTCGACAAGAGCGTCCCCGAACAATACGCCCTCTTCTGGGGCGATGTCGCAAGCGGCACCTTTGGTGAGCTCTGCAATGAGCGTGGCGTCACCGTATCGGACAAGCTCAAGGCCAACCTCCCCTCAACCATTGAGCTCGCTCTGGCTAGCATGCTCGTCGCGCTGCTCATCGCCTTCCCTCTCGGCATCGCTGCCTCTTTAAAACCCTACTCCTGGATCGATAATACCTCCGCTGTTGTCGCGCTGCTTGGCATCTCCATCCCAAACTTCTGGCTTGGTCCCATGTTGCTCATCCTGTTTAGCCTCACGCTCAAGGCATTGCCCAACCCAGGAAGCAGCGTCACTGGACTCACAGCGCTCATCTTGCCCGCGATTACTCTTGGTAGCGCTCTATCCGCCAAGCTCACGCGCATGCTTCGCTCCAGTATGCTTGAAGTCCTCAATCAGGACTTCGTACGCACAGCCAGAGCAAAGGGACTTCGAGAACGCACTGTCATCCTGAAACATGCGCTCAGAAACGCGCTCATGCCCGTCACCACCGTCCTCGGTATGCAGCTTGGCGCACTCTTGACTGGCGCGCTCATCGTAGAAAAGGTCTTCGCTCGTGCTGGACTCGGCATGCTCCTCCTCGATGGTATCGAACAACGCAACTATCTCATCGTTCAAGGCTGCGTACTCCTCATTGCCTTTATCTACGTGTTCGTCAACGTCATCACTGACATCGTCTACGGTCTGATCGATCCTCGTATCCGCTACGACTAAACTCCACAGGACACCTCACTATGATCGTAAACCTGTTCAAAGGTAGAACCAGAGCATTCGGACCTCTCGCCCGCCTGGGCGCAGTCGTCACCCTGGGTGTCATCCTCGTCGCGTTGCTCGCCCCTTACATTGCCCCCTATGACCTCAATTTCGTAGACATCACACGTCAGCTTGAACCACCATCAAGTACACACTGGCTTGGTACTGACGAAAACGGCGGCGATGTCTTCACACATATGCTCCATGGCGCTCGTGTCGCTGTGCTCGTTGGCCTGAGCACTGTGGGAATCTGCTCCACGGTTGGCATTATCCTTGGCTCTATCTCTGGTTACTTTGGCGGCTGGGTCGATGAAATCATCATGCGCGTCACAGAAATCCTCATGGCATTCCCTGGCATTCTGCTCGCCATTTTGCTCATCTTTATTACACAAGAACCAAGCTTGCTCGCTGTCATCGGTGCTCTCTCCGTCAGCGGATGGGCTGGTTACGCTCGCCTGGTTCGTGGACAGATCCTCTCCGAACGCGAACGCGATTACGTCGAAGCAGGCAAAGCCATGGGCTACCCCTCAAGACGCATCCTCTTTGTGCATATCCTCCCCAACATCATGGCACCTGTCATTGTACAGGCGACGTTTGGTGTCGCAGGCGCGATCCTCGCCGAGGCATCGCTCTCATTCCTTGGACTCGGCCCACAAGACACAAGCAGTTGGGGAAGCCTCCTTGATCAAGGCGCCAGTTACTTCCTGCTCACCCCCTACCTCGCCATTTTTCCAGGCATCGCCATCATGCTCACCGTCCTTGGCATCAACTTCCTCGGCGATGGACTACGCGACATGCTCGATACTCGCAGAAGCATTGAAGCAGAGCATTAGTTGCCACAAACATCCACCACATAACATATTGTATTAAAATACATTTCACACACAACCTTCAAAACAACCTCGTCACGGAGCGATCACATGGACAACGCCCAACTCTCGCTGGAACAACTCGCAGGTCAATTGCTCATCGCAGGATTTCCCGATGCTCTGACCACTGCACCTGCCCCCATCCAGGACGCGCTCCAAAAAGGCCACCTCTCAGGTTGCATTCTCTTTCGACGTAACGTGGAGAATGTCGATCAGGTCCTCTCTCTTACAACATCCATTCATGAAGCCACAACACACGCCCCCGCACCTCCTTTTGTCGCGCTCGATCAGGAAGGTGGCCGCGTAGTCAGACTTCGTGAACCACTCACACCCATTCCTCCCATGCGACTTGTGGGTGAATACGCCACAGCCGAGCTTGCAAGTCACTTGAGCGAAGTCGTCGCCACCGAGGTCGGGGCGCTTGGATTTAACCTGAACTTTGCGCCTGTCCTTGATGTGGACACTAACCCCGATAACCCTGTGATTGGTGATCGCTCGTTTTCATCCGATCCTAAAAAAGTCGCCCGCTATGGCGGAGCATGGATGGCTGGACACACCATCGCAGGCGTCCTCCCTTGCGGCAAGCACTTCCCTGGGCATGGCGATACCAACCAGGACAGCCACCTCGCGCTCCCCACACTGACACACAACAAGGAAAGACTCGACAGAATTGAACTTCATCCCTTCCGCCGCCTGATTAACGCAAAAATCCCCATGATCATGACCGCACACATCGTCATGTCTGCCATAGATCCCATCTATCCAGCAACACTGAGCGAGAGCGTCATTCGCGGTCTTTTGCGTAAACAACTTGGCTACAACGGTGTCGTTGTCAGCGACTGTCTTGAAATGAAAGCGATCGCTGACCACTTTGACATCGAGCAAGTCGTTGAGCTCGGAGTACGCGCTGGTGTTGACCTCTTCCTCATCAGTCACACCGAGGAAAAGTGGAAAAAAGCACACGCACATCTTGTGAACACAGCACAGAACGATCCCGAGTTTGCAGAGCTCCTGACTCAGAGCGCTGAACGTGTGTTGAAGCTCAAGAAAAACGAACTCCTTCGCCTTGGACACCCATGGAAACCTGCGCAAAATTGGCGAGATGTGCTTGGTTGTCATGCTCACCGCGAAATCGCTGCTCGACTCACAGCAAAGGCAGATGCAGGCGTTGACCCGACAGAAAAGGACTGACACACAACACCCTTCGCACTCTCAAGGGGCCATTTCATTTCCCCTTAAAACCCCTTCGAGCAGGGACTGTTGCCCCTGCACCCCATAATAAAAGGCGAGTGGCATGTTGAAAACAACATGCCACTCACCTTTTATTATATGTTCAAATTCTACTTCAGAACCTCTAACACAGGTAAGCCCTCTCGAATCACAAACGTCAAACGCATATCTCTGGCGTCACTCTCCATCGAGATAAAGCTCGCCAGAGCTGCTGTAATTCGACTTTCAACCGCCTGCCTGAGCGGACGTGCACCATAACGCTCATCAAAACCTACGCGCATCAGATACTCAACCACCGCATCCGATGCAGTCACTGTAATGTTCCTGCGCTTCAATCCCTCGCGTAAGAAGGCTTGCTCCAGAGCACGTTCCACAAGCTTGCGTGAGGTCTTGATGCCAAGCGATCTGAATGGAATAACCTGATCAATACGCCCCACAAACTCGGGCCTGAAGAAACTCTCCACAGCACGCAAATAATGAGTCGCTTCACGCAACCTTCGCTGAACCTCATCTAGCTGCTCAAAACCAAACTGAGTGCGCTGAGATGCGCCAAGGTTTGATGTCATGATGAACACCGAACTGGTCAAATCAACGGTCTGACCAAGAGCATCTGTCAAACGGCCCTCGCCAAGCGCCTGGAGCAACAGATCAAATACAGCGCCATCTGCCTTCTCAACCTCATCAAGCAAGATCACCTGGAATGGCTCTTCTCTGATCTTCTTGACCAGCTCCCCTGGCTCTCCCTTGTAACGTCCAACTAGCCTGCCCGCAGCCCATGCATCCTGATATTCACTCATATCAAAACGCAGCAATCGATCTTTACTGCCAAACAAGTATTGAGCCAGTGATAATGCCGTCTGAGTCTTACCCACACCCGTAGGACCAAGAAACAGGAATGAACCAAGCGGCCTCTTTGGAGAGTTCAAACCAGAACGGATCACTGCGATCAAATCAACCATCGCGTCCACAGCTTCGGGCTGGTCAAATATTTGATTTTCAAAGTAATTACGCACATCTTGAATATCAAAAGAGACATCAGGGTCAAGCAAGGATGGGGGCATACCTGTCTGCGATGCATACGCCTGCACAGCATGCACAGGAAGCAATACAGGCCGCTTTTCACCCTCCTGAATCACGCCCTCACGCTTGTGTGTACGAGCCATACGTTCGGCAAGCACAACCGCTGGACCTGGCAGCGCAAGACCTCCCTTGAACCGTGTCGTCAACTCAAGGATCTTCTGACGTGCTTCCTCGGAGAGCCTGACACCGTGCTGTCGCCCTAACCTGAAAGAGACACGCTCAAGCACAGCATCAGTACGTGCTGCGTCAAGAGGTTCCACCAGCAAACGCCGTAAAGCACGCACAAAACCAGGATGACGTTGCATGGCAAGCGCCAACTGCTCTGGCCTTGCCTCGGTGACCAATACAAGCTCTCCAGACAGAATATGTGGCAGTAATAAACCAGGCACACCCTGCGCATGTTCGGAGTTGCCTGATGTGTCGAGAAGCTCAATGAGGTTCTCGGCAAAGAGAATCACACCGTTGGTCTTGGCCTCATCAATAAGAGCCAGCACACGCTCTTGCCATTGGCCAAGATAACGCATGCCTGCCATCAAACGACCGCCACTGATTTGCCATACCTCAACACCACGCAACGCTTCGGGGACATTGCCCTTGATCGTGCGTCGCACAGCTTCATGCAAAATTGCTGTCTTTCCTACACCTGCCTGACCCACAAGCAGGACGCTACGTTCAAAACGTTCTGCGAGATAATTCAGCAAGAGTTCAACCTCAACCTTGCGCTCAAATGCGCCCGAGGCATCCTTTTTGGCAAGCCTCACATGTAAAGGCTCTGCTACTGAAGTCAGCGTTGGGCGAGATGGCTGTGCATCCAAGGAAGATGAGCCAGCCATCGGCTTGAACTTGGTGTTCACACGACGCACACCCATCCACTCATCACTCCCCTGATGTTGAGCATCTTGCTCCATCACCACAGGTGTTAACAGGCGCTGAAACTCATGGAGTCGGTTCTCAAGCGTATAAATGTCGCGCAAGTGCTCGGCACAAAGCGCATCAAGTTCGGACAAATCACGCGCATCAAATTCAATAGATAATTGAGGAAGATAAACCGTATAAAGGAGTTCCTCGCCCTGGACACTACGGTCAGGCGAGAGAATGACAGCAAAGAGAAAGATGTTGGCATCCAACAAGCGTCCCTTGATCGATGCAGGTAACTTGAGCTTGAGTTGTCGCATGGACAACTCACCATCTGCATCACTGAGAATATCCTGATCTCGGGCCAGAAGATGCTCTGCAAGAGAGGCAAACGACTCAAGC
This sequence comes from uncultured Pseudomonadota bacterium, assembly GCA_950059285.1. GTDB lineage: Bacteria > Myxococcota_A > Bradymonadia > Bradymonadales > Bradymonadaceae > CATLTV01. The sequence continues at coordinate 20,114 of CATLTV010000061.1, forward strand.
GCCTCATCGAGCGTGGGCTCCATGACAGCAACCTCATTATTCTCAATGGAGGCCACATACACAGCACCTTGGCGGTGCCAGACAAAGACATCGAGTTCCTGTTTCATGAGCGTCCTCCCTTGTTTCGATGAAGATCCTGCGCGGTGAGAGCATGCCAGACCCCGCTCCTTGATGATGACATATAGACATCATCCTGAAGCACGACCCTCTCCATCACGAGGCGAGTGGCGAGCTGTCGCATATTATCAGCCCGATCATCAGGTATGGGCAGTTTATGTTGAAGGCGAAGGTCTTGAATTTGTCCATCGCGCTCAATGAACTCAATGAAGTGAGAGCTTGAGTCCCAACTAAACTCGTCTTTTCTAAGTGCTGCGAGCAGATCCTGATCACTGGAGAACCCACGCTGATCATGTTCGACCAGAATCAACGCGTGCTGACCATGAGAAGGAAGCCGTGGGCTCCAGACATAACCCACAAGCGTATTGAATAGCGCCAACACACCAGGGGCTTCAGCGGAAATAGCGAGCATGCTCATACGATGAGAAGAGCCAAGGTCGAGGGGCTCCCATGAGCCTTCATCGGTGTACATGGCAAACGCAAGATCCAGAGAGAAGACATCATCAAGAGCACGAAGCAAGGAGAGCCACAAGTCGAGCAGACCCGAGAACGGGCCAGACAATCCCTTGACAAGCAATGTAGCGGAGTCATTTTTGCGCGTCATCAAGCTCCTGACCTGCACATCAAGCCAGATCAAATCGTGATCAAGCTCGGTGACCACCCTCGACCAGATACGCTGCTTGCGTCGATCAATCTCCTGAGCCAGCGGGAACACATAGACCCCCTGGTTCTGAGGATCGAGCAACCCATCAAGACGCGAACGGACTTGCTTGTAACGCTCAAGGACGACCTCACGCTGACGAAGTTGTTCAGTGAGATCGCCTGAAGAGAGCATGTCCTGTTGCTGGTCCGGGTCGTTGAAGCTCTGCAAAAGCTGTTGATATTCCGCAGACATTTCAGCAATTTCCGGCCTTGCGTCAAACTCAGCGAGACGTCGCGTCAAGTCCTGAAGCGCCACAATCAGTTGCTGCGCGTTCAGGAGCATTTGGCCTCGTTGCCCTCTACCGCTCCACGGCAAGTTGTTGTTTTCAATAATGTTATCATCAGCATCAACATCAAGACCTCGCTCACCTTGCACCACGCTTTGAGCGGGAGGAGCATGGTGAATCACGTTCAAGTCAAGCTGAACCGCATCACCTTGCTGAATGCTGATCTTCACACGCGTCAACCCATGTTCAACCTTGTGCGTTGTGAGACGTCGAGCAAGTGGCGCGATCAAGGAGCGCTCAATACGACGCGCCAGCGTTCTTGCGCCATAGCGAGGATCGAGCGCATCCTGAATGAGATGCTCAATCAAGGACTCCTCCACATCCACCATGACCTGAGCCTGTCGTAGACCACGACGCTCAAGCAACGTCCTCAACGTACGGTTTGCGATGCGCCTGAGCGCATCCGAGCGCAACGTATGATAAGGAACCACATGGTCAATGCGGTTAAAAAACTCGGGGCGGAAGAACGCCTGCGCGCTACGCTCATAATGCAGCGCCCTGTCCTGTGTGGTCACAGACTTGAACCCAACCCAGTGATCTTCCTCGTTGGCACCAAGGTTTGAGGTCATCACGATGACTGCGTTGCGGAAATCGACTGCACGACCAGCAGCATCCGTCAGACGACCATCACCCATGACCTGGAGCAACAGATCATGCACATCAGAATGCGCCTTTTCGATCTCATCAAGAAGGATCACACAGAATGGTTGTAAACGAACTTTACTGGTGAGTTCGCCATCAGGATCGGAGGCGGTACCAATCAATCTTGATGTCGCAAGAGGCGTGCTAAACTCGCTCATATCAAAGCGAATCATGCGATCTTCATGACCAAAGAGTTGTTCTGCCAACGCCTTGACCGTCTCAGTTTTACCCACACCACTTGGCCCAACCAAAAGCAAACAACCAAGAGGTCTGTCAGGATCGGCCAATCCTTGCTCAATCGTCAGCACCAGTGAGGTGATGACCTTCACAGCATCTTCCTGACCATAAATACGCTGTTCGATCTGTTCCTGAATACGTTGACGTTCTCGCCCAACCCCTGGTTCAAGAATCGCACGTGGCAGCCCTGTTTGTTTCTGGAACACCTCTGCCACAAAAGATGTATCAATGAGCAGCCTTTCTTCTGTCTCTTCCTGCTCATGAATGTGGCGAAGTGCAGCCATTTCACACTGTCGCGTTAACCGCACAGCTTTTCCAGGGAAGGCTTCATGCTTGTAGAAACGTCGCGTCAACGTGAGCACATTCTCAATGCCATCTGGCGCAAAGCGCATCTCCTCGTGCTCACCTTCAATCTTACGCACAAGCTGCGTCATCACAGAGAGCGTGTCTTTCCAGTTCAACTCGGGCACATTCAAGCGCCTGAATTTATTTACAAAACCAGGAGCCATTACACGTGCCATTGCATAAGTCTCGGAGTTTGCCTCTGCAATAATTGAGAACCTGTCCTGTTCAAGCGCAGGTTCCATGAAGCGAGCCACATTGGAGCCGCCCTGACGTGTGTGCCCTGCCCTGACCAGACCAAGTAAGTCTTGAGCCACGAGCACATCTTGGCGCTCCGAGAGCTCTTCAAGAAGCGTGGTAACACGCTGTTCCCACTGACCAATGATACTCATACCTGCGATGATCCTGTCACCGCTGGTTTCCCAGAAATCACGACGTGTTTGATAGGCCTTCTGAAGATCAAATGCGCGTCGAACAGCCTCATAAATAATTGAGGTCTTTCCAACACCAGGTGGGCCAACCAGACAGATATTTACAGGACGAGGACTGGTCAACACGGCAAGAAGCTCCTCGACGAGCTTTTCACGACCGTAGGCTTCAGGAAGCACGCTGTCAGCAGCGCGGTGTGTGAGGTTGGAAGCGACCTGTAGGAGCGTCTCTGGCCGTCTCATCCTCCCCTTGCCAAGCGAGGACCCTTGCTCCTCATCACGGATCGCAGCAGGAAATCCTGCGTTCACATCGATTTCCTCAACCTTACCCCAGTAGGAGCACTCAAGCATGGAGAGGTCATCAAGTTGATTTTCCTCGGCCCACTGTTGAATGAATGATGTGGCGGTATCATAGATATAATCGGTACTCTTCAACGCCAGACACAGACCTGGGATCTTTGGAATCCAGAGGTGAAGCGTATCATCATTGTCCCAACTCCCGATCACGACATGAGTCACCACATTGAGGACCACCGTAGGTTTATTGGGATCGATCTTGCGTTCGATATCCACATAAACGCTGGCAACCTGAATGTTATCAGGAGGAAGCAGCAAGCGGTCCATGACATGGGAAGGTGCCCTGTCATGGATCAATTCAAGCGCACGGAACATAAGCTCCTCTTTCAATTGAGAGGGGCTTGGCCCTCGCATGGGCGCGGAGAGCTCTGCAATCCAGGGCATGGAGGCTTCATACTGGCCAGGCTTAACCTGAGCGAGATAAATCTTGAACATAAAAATTCGTCAGCAAAATGAGTTACTTGAAAGAGATTAACTTTCCCATCTGGACTCAACAATCATCCATACAACATCTTCCATCACACCAAGAAGGTTACTCCAAGGGTCGCGCTCATCCAGAGGCACAGAGGCATAATATGGCACAGAGACCTCCTTGGTTCGACGGTTCCAAACCCTTGCTGTGGAGGGGCTTGGCCGCCCCTGCAAAACAACCTCGGGCAGTGGCCAGAGCAGATGTTCTTCCTGAAGCAAGACCTCAACCTGAGCGTTTCCGTCAGGTTCGATCAGGCGATGCAAACCATCCTCACCCAACAACAGAGGCCGTGCAGCAAAGCCCTTGAACTTGAGCGCAATCACATGTGCTCCTGAAGAGAACGTCTGGTAGGTGAAGCCGATCTTTTCGTACGCAGCATCGGGGGAAGAAAGGAGCACATCCTCATCAAAAGCCGCCAACATATTCTCGGGCTTGGAGCTATACGCAGTGACTTCAAGGCCAAGCTTTTTGGCAAGCTCGCCATACCAACGCGCGAGTGTGTTGCGCCACGCAGCGTCGTACTTTCCAGAAGGAAGGAAGAGGACAACCTCATCGGGGAAGTCAAACGCAGAGCGAAGGATCACAAGGAAGATCTGGCGCAGCTCGGGTCGAAGCTCATCAAGACGCTCGGTGAGGTCATCCATAAGCTCAAAGGAGTGGCCATAGTAGGCTTCATGCGCGAGGTCTTCCAGCGCGCCTAGCTCCTGAGCCATCGCCTCGGCAGGTTGAACAATACGCCGCGCACGCTCAGCACGTGCTGCGATATCTGCCGCTGCTGGATGTTGCCAGAACTGCTCTCCCTGACTTGAAACATCGAAGTTTTCAATCTCCCACTCAAGGTCTGAATACACCTCGGTGTACATGTACTGCTGGAGTTTGCGGCGCAGTTGAGCGATGGACTGAATCAGTTCAAGGAGCATGCGACGAGAGAACACGGCGGGGTCTGATGCCTCCACACGCTCTTCGCTCCAGACGAGCTTATCCTCCTCTGACACAGAGAGAGAAATCTTTCTAATTTCAGCAGGTTCCATTGGGTTTTGCACAAACGCAATATGATGCGCAAGCTTGGCTGCAATTTCACGATCAATCAAACGTTTAAGCGGACGAGCACCATATTGTGCGCTCCAACCATGTCGCGCAATCCAGCCTTCAACGCCATCATCATAAGAGAACGATACATCGAGACGAGAGAGGCCATCACGTTGCTGAAGACGGCCCAGTTCGCGTCGTGCGATATGCTCCACAACCTCCTTATCCAGAGGCTGAAATGGGATAATCTGGTTAATACGCGCAAGAAACTCAGGTCTAAAGAAGCGCTCGGACTCCCTCCTGAAGTGTCGCTCCCACTCCACCTTCTCATCCGCCGAAGCAAACCCGATCGTGGGCCTCAAACTTGAGACACCAAGGTTAGAGGTCATGATCACGATGGTGTTCTGAAAGCGCGTTGTTCGCCCGTGAACATCCGTAAGTCGCGCCTCTCCAAGCACCTGAAGGAGGAGATCAAACACGCTTGAGTGTGCTTTTTCAATCTCATCAAGCAGGATCACACAGAACGGTTGCCTGCGCACAGGTCCTGTCAAATCACCGCCTGCGGAGTATTCGCTCTCAAGGTTGCGTACTCGGGAGGCTTCCCCAATAAGTCGTCCATAGGCGTTTGGATGGCTGTACTCACTCATATCCAGGCGAATAAGCCGCTCTTCATCACCAAAGAGGAACGCAGCGAGCGCCTTGGCAAGCTCGGTCTTTCCCACACCCGTGGGGCCCACAAAGAGAAATGAACCCAGCGGACGATCAGGCGGAGCAAGACCAGCTTTTGTGATCCCGATCACATCGGCCACACGTTGCACGGCCTGCGTTTGCCCCATGACACGTTGTTCAAGTACGGAGACCACCTGATTAAGATCAAGCGCGTGTTCATCAAGCAGCATGAACTGTGGCAAGCCTGTAGCATCACAAAATGCGTTGACCACATCGATATCCGAAATGTGTGTTTTGTAGGAGCTGACTGCTCGACGAATCACATTGGAGATAAAGTCCAACGTGCGCCCCACCGTACTCCCCTCAGAGGTAAAACGCTGCAACAATAGCCAGGCGCGACGCACAGCATCGGGCTCGAGGTTGATGTTCTCCTTTTTGGCAAGACGCATGGAGGCAGGCATGATGATCTCCGAAAAGGAGATATCTTCGGGAAGATCGTTCATACGCAGCACATGGAAAGTGCGCGCAAAACCGATATCACGCTGCTCAATCAAGTTCCACTCTTCCACAGTCGCTTCAGCAACCACACGCACGCGATGGTCTGCGAGCAAAGGCTTGAGGAACTGCGCGAGGTTATAATCACTGCCTACATATTTACCTGCATCAAGCGCCTCAATGAGGCGGCCCATGTAGAGGATGTCATCAGCCGCTTCAAGTTCAGCAAAGAGGTTCTGACACTGCATCTGCCAGCCCTGACTGTTCATATCGGTAGCACACAATCGGGGAGGACTTGCAAACCAGAGTCGGTTCAGTGGTTGTGGCGAGCGCTCCTGTTGAGCGTTGCTCGTTTGTACAGCGAGATGCTTCACAAGAGAGGTCTTACCCACACGTGAAGGACCGACGAGCACGACGGGTGTAGGAGGAGATGACTGGAGCAATTCCTTGAAGTCATTCAGGATGAGGTCACGCGCAAAGGAGAGTTCAAAGGAGCGCTCTTCAAGTTCGCGTTGTGTCAGGTGACTCCATTGCTCCGCGACAAGTTCAAGCGTGGGAGATTCGGGCACATTGGTTTGAGGTTTTTCCTCCAGTTCGCGCGCCGAAAACGTATCTCGCCAGAGGTGATCGGGCGAGACTTTCTTGAGGTCCAATGTGGCAAAGGAGACGTTGATTGAGGTGATTTCCCAGGAGGTTGAGGGAGGACGATGCGCCACCGTTTGATTTTGAAGCGACTGGAGGTTGAGGAGGAGTGTTTTTTCAGCGTCCTCGGCAGTTTCACCAAACGCGATGGCACCAAACGCGGGCGCAATCACACGAGCCAGAGCATCGTGAAGAGTTTCTGTCACGAGATCGAGGTTCGCACGCACGAGTTCTTTTCGCGTTGAGGAGGACGACTCAGAGGGTGATTCACCCTCGATAAACCAGAGATCCGCCGCGCCACTGTAGAGTGAATAGAGAGGGAGTTGTTTACTCTCGGCGTGCCAGGACTCGGGACGGTGAGGTTTAATGACCTGAGAGAGCACTGTGGGGTGCATACCACTGAGAAGTTCTTCAAGCGCAAGGCCAAGTTTTTGGAGGGCAAGTTCCTGTGACTCTGCGGCAGCAGACAAAAACGGAGCGTGTAAGGACTGAGCAATGGCGAGCTGGTCACCATACTGACGAACCCCCACGGTGAAGGTCATATGCATCATGAAAGGTATCCCTTTGTGAAACCAGATTTCGTGCAATAAAAAAAATCAATTCAAAATGAGCATCGACCTGTGCATACCATGTTCTGACCATGGATTGCTAGCCAAGCAACAGGCTGGGCAAAAAATAGGAGCGTAAGCAACGTTTTTGAGAAATCCATGCCTTTGCTTGTATCCACATTTAAAATTATCTTATAATGCGTGCAGAGCCATAGGTAATGGTCATTCATCCACCCACACCACTTTATGGAGGATTATCCTCATGATGCGTTCACGTAGTTATATTTCCTTTTTGACGGCCACGCTGGCTGGGGTCCTTGTACTCCAGACCGCGTGTGGACCGGACGAAACAGGAAACGAAGGTAGCAATAAAAGCACGCCTGATATGTCCGGGGATATGTCCCCAGGAATGGACAGCACACCTGACATTGACAGCGACATGACAGACTCACCAGACATGATGGTCGAGCCTGTATGTGATGCGTCCGACCCCTCTGGAGATGCAGACAGCGATGGCATCCTCAACGGTCAGGACAACTGTGCATGTGTTGAAAACGCCAGTCAGGTCGATGACGATCGCGACGGTATTGGTAACGCCTGTGACAACTGTCCCTTTGTCGCCAACCTCGATCAGGTAGATTCTGATGGTGATGGCATCGGCGATCGTTGCGTGGACTGGCAAGATAGCGATCTTGACTATGTGCGCGACCAGTTTGACAACTGTCCCATGATGTCAAACCAGGATCAGACCGATGTCGATGGTGATGGCCGCGGTGACGTGTGTGACAACTGCCCTGACTACGCAAACTTTGATCAGCGTGATGAGGACGGCAACGGTATTGGTGACGCGTGTGAAAAACCCGTCAACCCAAATGCCGATCAG
>CATLTV010000062.1 GCA_950059285.1 uncultured Pseudomonadota bacterium
TGCGTCCCCAAATGTCAGGGAGTCTGTGCCTCGGATGACTACACATGCAAGATACTTCCCGTCATTGATAGCCAGGGAAATCAGGTCTGGGAGGAAGGCTGCTACTTCAAGGGTGTGAAGCAAATTGGTGAGGAATGTGAAGCTGATGTGGAATGCCTTGGGGGTTACTGCCTGAAGGATTACTTCTCCACAGGTTATTGCTCCACACGCTGCGAAGCCAGCACATGCCCAGGCAACTCGTCGTGTGTCCAGCTCATTGAAGGAGAATACTGGTGCACACTCAAATGCGGAGATGGTATATCGTCATCGGGTTCTTGCCCGTTGGATGAGCCTACAGATCGCCTTGATGTCACATGCGCCTATAGACAGGCACGCGATGGAAACAATGCTCGTGTGTGTGTCAGCACATCCCAATAATTCTCGGATCGTTTAAAAAGTAAACCCTGAAAAACGTAAGGATCTTACATATGACCACACAAGATAAACGCACCAAAATCGTATGTACTCTCGGCCCTGCATCTGCGGACCCTGCAGTGCTGGAAGAGATGATTTTGGCAGGTATGGATGTCGCTCGATTAAATTTTTCACATGGCGATCATGACTACCACCAGAAGATGTTCCATCTTATCCGCGATCTTTCAAAAGATCTGAACAAGCCTGTTGCTATCCTCCAGGATCTTCAAGGACCAAAAATCAGGGTAGGACGTTTCAAGGAAGGCTTTACCATCCTTGAAAAAGGTGCCGAATTCATTATCACCAGTGATGACATTGAAGGTGATGATGACCGAGTCTCCACCACATACAAAAACCTGCCTCAGGATGTAAAAGCAGGCGATATCCTGTTGCTTGATGATGGACTCCTCAAATTGCGAGCCGTCTCGGTCTCTGGCTCAGAGGTCACCACCATCGTTGAAATTGGTGGCAAGCTCAAGAATAACAAGGGCATCAACCTGCCCACAGCCGCCGTATCAGCCCCCAGCTTGACTGAAAAGGACAAGGAAGACCTGATTTTTGGTCTTGAACTGGGTGTCGATTATGCCGCCCTCTCCTTTGTCCGTAGCGCGCTTGACATTCACCAGATGCGAGCCATTCTTCCTCGCTATGGTCAGCAGGACGCTCCTCTGCAAATCATCTCCAAGATCGAAAAACCCCAGGCCATCGCAGATCTCGACAACATTATCTCCGTCTCGGATGGTATCATGATTGCCCGTGGTGACCTTGGCGTGGAGCTTCCACCACAGAAAGTCCCCATGCTTCAAAAGATGGCCATCCAGAGAGCAAACGCCCTTGGTCGACTCTCCATCACCGCCACTCAGATGCTTGAAAGCATGACCGAAAATGCTCGCCCAACACGCGCAGAGGCATCCGACGTCGCAAACGCCGTGCTTGATGGCACAGACGCAGTAATGCTCTCTGGTGAAACCGCCGCAGGAAAATACCCTGTCATGGCCGTGGAGATGATGGCCAATATCATTCGAGAAGTGGAATACAGTGATGACCAACGCTACGCCTCCGATATCCCCGAGTTTATTGGTCACTTGCGTACATTCCCTAACGCCGTGGCGAAGGCAGCAACCACAGCCGCAAACGAGCTCAATGTCAAAGGCATCGTGGTCCTGACACAGTCCGGGGCAACTGCCAAGCTGATGATGACCTACCGCCCCACAAAACCTATCATCGCGTGTACCCCCACAGCACGCGTGCGCAATCAGATGGCAGGGTACTGGGGAGTACAACCCCACCAGATGGAGATGCAAGATCACACAGACGCCCTCCTCCTGAAGGTTGAGCAACTGATGAAGAGAGAGCACTACGCCGAATCCGGTGATGAAATCATCGTGGTGATGGGCTCACCTGTGATGGCAAGAGCTGAAACCAACATGATCAAATTCCACCGTATCTCATAAACAAAGACTACATATCACAATGAAATCTTCGCACGCCTGAACAAAGGGGAGCGGGTGTAAAACTTACACCCGCTCCCCTTTCCTATAGACCTGAACTGTGTTCTGTATTTTTATCCTCATCAATTATTATGTAAACTAAATTTACAACAAGAATGAAATAAATACCCCAAGAGCTGACTCAAAAACATCAAAAAAGCGAGCCTGTATCACCAGACTCGCTTTCCAAAAACTCTTTACTCAGGAAGACACGTCGACCTAACCAACCACGCAGTTACGGCCTCGACTCTTTGCCATATACAGGCGTTCATCTGCAATTTTAATAAAACCAAAGCCTGACATCTCCTCCACATTCAATCCGCTTTGCTGAATGTATTCGGAGAACTGAGCAACCCCAAGAGAGAGCGTCACAGGAATGGATACATTATCAAAGTAGAAAGGCTCCTCTTCAATCAAGCGACGTAACTTGTCCGCAGTCTGAATCGCATGGTGCTTATCGACTTCGGGAAGCAAAAGAGCAAACTCCTCTCCACCATAACGTGCAAAGATATCATCACGTCGAATATGGTTCAGAACACGTTGTGCCATCTGACGCAAGACGTGGTCCCCTGCCAGGTGGCCATAAGTGTCATTAATACTCTTGAAGTAATCAATATCACACATAAGCAACGCAAGATCCCTCTCGTATCGACCAGATCGACTCATTTCGCGTTCAAGCTCACGCAAAAAGTGACGTTTGTTGTAAGTTTGAGTCAGGCCATCCATGGTTGTCAGACGATAAATCTCATCATGGTAGGCAGCCTCAACATTGGAACCCGAGAGGAACTTGAAGATGGTGCGCCCTATCTTGAGCTGGTCACCATCCATCAACGTATGATGGCTGATGGAACGATCATTGACGTAAGTACCATTGGTAGAGTCAAGATCGCGCACAAAGATGCGATCGCCGTGGTTCTCAATGACAGCATGATTCCTGGAAATAGAATCTTCATCTACCTGGATGTCCACCTTACTGGAGCGCCCAATAAGCGTGGAGCGCTGGGTAAGACTGTACTTCTTACCCAGATCAACTCCATTGATCACCACAAGACATGCATCCTTGGAGGAGCTCTCCTTGGCAGGCTGCTTCTTGATGACTGTTACAACTGTGCTGTCGTTGCCCATGCTATATCATCAGAGATGTGTTTGGAATGCGGTCGTATTTACAACCACCTATCTTACCTTGCTTATCGTGACGCCCATGGCGTCACATCGTAAGCAACTACAGAGTCTAAACTAAGGACGATTCCTTACCACAAGTCTAATGTAATTCATCCACAAAAAGCAACACTCACATATGGAATCAACCAACCTACTTTACAGACCATACATGAGTATCACTGTCTGCTGCGTCTGTACTCATCTGCTGAGCAAGCTCAAGATGAGCCTCATGCCCAAGCAAACCATGTGCAATCTTCTTCCCTAGCTCCACACCAGGCTGGTCATAGGCATTGATATCAAGCAGCTCTCCAGCAAGCGCTGTAATCATCTCCCATGCCAGAATAAACGCTCCCACACTCTGTGGTGCAAGCGAAGCAAATCGCCACAATGAGGTCGGGCGAGCGGCGCTGACAAGCGCTGCTCGCGTCCCTTCAAGTTCTGCATGAAGGAGTTGTGTAAGTGACTTGCCCTGAAGATGTTTAAGCGCCTCGGGGAAACCTTCCATCATTGGAATCGTATAGTCTTGCTCAAAATGTTCCACCTCAACAAACATCACATGTTTGTCCATTGGACCTTCAGCATAGAGCTGCACCTGAGAGTGCTGGTCAATGACACCAAGCGCCTTGAGCGGTGTAATACCAGTAAAGACATTTTCCTGTTTGCGATTCACACGCTTACCAAGACTCTCGGCCCAGAGTTGACGGAACCAGTCAGCAAGAGGCAACACATCATCGCAATAGGGCATCATCACCACCTGTGAAATATTACCCTGTTGCAACAGTTCAATCTGGTCGGCGGCTGCCTGTGCGCACAGGTCATCTTCAATACGGCTCTCCTTGATGTGTGTCACCACGCTTTGAGCACCCTGTACAAGAGCCCGAATATCGTATCCTGCCAACAGCAATGGCAATAAGCCCACAGGGGTCAACACACTAAATCGTCCACCCACCTCGGGAGGCACGCCAAAGGTATGAAATCCTTTTTCAAGCGCAAGTTTACGTAAACTCCCCTTCTCGGGGTCTGTAATTGCAACTACCTGTTTGGCTGCCTGCTCCTCACCAAAATTCTCAACGAGCATGTTGTACACGATCCAAAACTTGCTCATGGTCTCGATCGTTGTACCGCTCTTGGAAATGACAACCACCAGTGTTGTTTCAAGTGGCAAGCTTTGAAGTTGGCGATGGAAAGACACAGGATCAATGTTTTCACTGAAGACGGTCTTCAAACCACCTGCATCCCCACCTGTCGTGGCCAAAATAGCAAGTGCGCCAAGACTTGAACCACCAATACCAAGCACAAGTTGATGTGTCAGCGTTTGTGACGATGTAAGCTTTGTGGAGAAGGCCTCCATCTCATCAAGCCCATCCTGAAAACAGGTCAAGAACCCAAGCTCGCCTGTCTCATGAGCACGAAAAATCGATTGCTTCGCCGACTCCAACAAGGTGTTCCAACGCGCCTGTTTGTTTGCGTGGCTGAAGGTCGTACCATCCTGAAGAGGTGTCACCTCCAAACCCTGTGCATCGTATTCCAGTATTGCCATTACAATTCTCCTTGAGCGTGAAAATAATTTCGATTCAAACCACATCACCGTGTGTACCACTTACACCCTACAATCTCTAGCGTGAACTGAACCTCACACATCGCTCAAAGTTCTTTTTGGAAATGTTGTTCGGGTGCTTAAATGTTGTACTTGTGGTACTCTATCACATACCACGCAAGCCCTCAGAAGAAGGGCTTAAACCCATGGAATGCACCGCATTCTTTTTGACCAAGAGACAGCCCACGCCTATGCGCACACACAGGGACCAACACACCATCACTCGCCTGGGGATCTTCTTGCTCCTGTCTCTGGCAAGCCATGCCCTGGTGCTCTGGTGTATGCAACGGTTACCTGCGTCTGACATGGAATCCTCACACATTACCTCCCCCGCAAAAAAGCAGCCCCAGAAGACAAGGACTGCCGTTCGCATGATTAGCGAATCTTCACTACCTTCCAACCTTCAGCGTAAAAATCAGGTCAAGGAACAGAAGGACCCCAAGCAAGAAAAGAAGAAGAAAAAAACACCCACCACCCAGGATACAAACTACGTGTATCGGGACAGCCTCATCAGAGAACAACAACCTGACGAAGCACGGTTCAGTGGCAGGCAGGCCCAGCGAGCAGAGCGCGAAACTCAGAAAAAACGCGCAAATCCAGGAGCCTCACCTCAACAGATTGCAAGCGTAGCAAGAAAAGGCGTGGAAGATGCGCAAATCAATCAACGCCCCTCCCCTTCACCCGACACACAAACACCACCATCCTCATCGCAACAACGTGAGCAGGAGTTCAAAGAAACCCAACAACCTGATGTTGTACTCCCAGGCAAAGCGCAACCCAAGGATGTCCCCTCTGCTGATCTTCTTGTACAAAATACTCCAGGCTCATCAGGCCCCACAAAAGGCACTGAACAGGGTAAAGACACAGGGAACTCACCTGATAAATCCACAATCTTTCCATCCAAACAACAGTCCATGCAGTTTGCAGATCAACTTGGAGATAATGGCTCTTTTCAGTACCTCAAGGATGTTGAAGAAGGCGATGTCACACTACTCAATCAAAAGCGCAACCGTTACTGGACCTTCTGGGACCGTATGATTCGCAAGGTCCGACGAGAGTGGAACCCCAAAAAAGAATACCGTCAGCGCGATCCTTATGGGAACGTCTACGGTGTGGGTAACTTCCTGACCTCGGTCGATGTCACATTGAGCGCAGATGGCTCGGTACACAAACTCCGCGTCTCAAAGAGCAGCGACATAGACTTCCTGGACAAGGAAGCTGTTCGTGCTCTGCTTCAAGCAGGCCCCTATCCCAACCCTCCTGAAGGCCTCAAGGATGAGGATGGCCTGATTCACTTCAAGTTTAACTTTAACCTTGAAATCATGTCAGGAAGCGTCAAACTCATTGATATTAAACCTGAAGAACCGTTTTAAAGACAACACAAAGACAAAAAGCAGAGGCCGTGGCAGTGCGTTTAAACGCACTGCCACGGCCTCTGCTTTTTGTCTTTAGAACGTACTAAATTAGCCGTGAAGACTCTCTTCGTACGCCTCGGCGCTCATCATTGACTCCAGGACTTCACTGGCATCAACCGCTGGCTTGACACGAGCAAACCAACCCTCTTCATAGGGGGACTCGTTCATAAGTGCAGGATTATCTTCAAGAGCTTCGTTAATCTCGACGATCTCACCATCAAACGGAGCATAAATATCGGACGCAGCCTTGGTACTCTCCACCACGCCACACTCATCGCCTGATGTAAACTCATCGCCTACAGCTGGCATTTCAACATAGACAAGCTCACCCAGAGCATCCTGAGCATGCTCGGTAATGCCAAATGTAATGGTGCCATCATCTTCTAACCTGGCCCACTCATGACTGCTGGTGTAACGAAGTTCCTTGGGGATATTCATCTCTTATAACCTCTTCTAAGTGTTGACGACTTGCTTCCAATCTCGACATGAGAAAGAAATCCTTAAGTGTTTTTGTAAAAAGCCTTTTTGGTCACCTTTGCAGGTAAGAATTTGGAGCGAACCTTGACCAGAACATTCTCCTCGCCAAGATACTCGGCCTTGATATAACTCAGGCCCACGCTCGTCTCCAACATGTATGAGAACGAACCGCTCACGACCTCACCAATCAGAGTCTCCTGATCCTCGGCATAGACCTCATACCCCTGACGGATAATGCCCTTGCCCTCGACAATCAAACCACGAAGACGTTTGGATACACCCTCTTCCTTGATTTTAAGGAGTGCCTCCTTACCAATGAAGTCGCGGCCTGTGTTCAGCTTGACAGTCCAGGTCAAACCCGCTTCAAGCGGATTGATGTCATCAGACAAGTCCTGACCATACAAATGCAACTTGGCTTCAAGGCGGAGTGTATCACGGCAACCTAACCCGCACAAAAGCAAGTCATCACCACCAGCCTCAACGATCGCCTCAAAGATTTGCCTGGATCCGCCCACGGGAATGTAAAGTTCAAAACCATCCTCCCCCGTATAACCTGTGTGTGAAACGAGCACGTCCTGAACGCCAGCAACATCACCAAACTTGGCGTGGAAGTAAGCAATGGAGTCGAGATCAAGCGATGTGATTTTGGCGAGGATGCGCTTGGCCTCAGGCCCCTGAAGCGCGAGCTGTGCCCATTCATCGCTTGTATCCGTGATCGTCACATCTGCATCGGAAGGCGCAGACTTCAGAATGTACGCCACGTCCTTTTCACGATTTGCTGCGTTGATACACAACAAGATATGCTCTTCGCCGAGGCGATACACGAGCAGATCATCAACCACACCACCATTGGGGTGACACATAACTGTGTACAGTGCCTGTCCATCCTTGAGCTGGAACACATCATTGGTCACAAGATAATCGACCACCTTCAGGGCGTCCTTACCTCGAACCTCAACCTCACCCATGTGACTTACGTCAAACAGACCCGCCTTGTGGCGCACTGCAAGGTGCTCTTGCTTGATACCTGTATACTGCACAGGCATCAAAAACCCGGCAAACGGCACCATCTTACCACCAGCTTCAATGTGCACTTCTTCAAGCGGCACATGCTTCAACTCAACTTCTTGATCACTCATAAAACCTTCATCATACATCTGCATGAACGAGCCATCATCAACAACAGCTCAATTCATTGTATTATTAAGAATCTTACCGAGCATAAGAGACGCCAGAGGGGGCGGCCATTGCTGCGCAATGGCCGCCCCCTCTGGCGTCTCTTATGCTCTCCTCAAATCAATCTCAACGCCAAGAGTCTGACAGGCAGACCTGACTGTATTCTCAAGTAGTGTCGCCACGGTCATTTGCCCCACGCCACCTGGCACGGGTGTAATGTATCGCGCACGCTCCCTGGCAACATCATAGTCCACATCACCTGAAAGCGAGCCATCCTCAAGACGAGTAATACCCACATCGATGACTGTCGCCCCAGGCTTAATCCACTCGCCCTTGATGAGGTTATGTACACCCGTGGCGACCACCAACAGGTCAGCTCTTTTGACGTGCTCCTGAAGATCTTTTGTGAACCGATGGCACACAGTCACTGTGGCATTGGCTCGCATCAGCATCTGAGCCATGGGACGACCCACCGTCATGGAGCGTCCCACAACAACGGCGTGCATCCCCACAAGGTCAACCTTGTATGCGCGCAACATGGTCATCACACCACGGGGAGTGCATGGCTCAAGCGCACCTCGGCCAGCCATCAAATCACCAAGATTCACAGGATGGTATCCATCCACATCCTTGGATGGACTGATTAACTGAATGGCAGCCTGAGGGTCCATATGTTCGGGAAGCGGGAGTTGAACCAGGATACCGTGCACGGCGGGGTCGGCGTTCAAACGCTCAAGTAACGCATGAAGTTCCGCATCCGTGGTATCTCCAGGGAGTTCATGTAACATACTGACAACGCCAGTCTTTTTGCATGCAAGAATCTTGTTCCTGACATAGACAGAGCTGGCAGGATGATCGCCCACTTGAACTACAGCAAGACAGGGCCGCACGTGATGTTGTTGTTCGAGGATCTGAACAGCACGCGCAAGCTGAGCAAGCATCCTCTTTTTCAGAGGTCGACCACTCATCACTGTAGAGTCCAGATCGAGGTTCTGGCTCAAGTCATTATCATCCAACGTCAGAAGCATAGGCATCCCAAATGTATAAAGTTTAGTTTATCGAACACATCAATATTGTGTTCAGGTCAAGGCACACAGTCTTACAACCTTTGCAGGGCAAACACAATAATCAAAGGATGAGGGGCGGCCTGATATATCAGGCCGCCCCTCATCCTTTGATTATTGTGGCAAAACCAGAATACAGGACGCTGTCTGAGCAGTGATAATGGCGCTGGTCTCACCCTGTGTGGAGTTTACAGAGAGGTTCATCTGACCATCAAACGCTTGCACTGAAACCACATCCACAGCACTTCCCGGAACAAGACCAAGCTCCTTGAGGTAACGCAACAATTCGGGTGATTGGTTGAGTACACGCTTGATGATCGCGGTGCAGTAAGGAGAACACTGATTCAGAGGAATCGCAGACGAGACACGCACCTGACCATCCACACTGGGGATGGGATCGCCGTGAGGATCTGAATCAGGGAATCCAAGGTATGCATCGATTTTGGCGGCAAGTTTGTCACTGACAGCGTGCTCAAGAAGCTCCGCCTCCGAGTGCACTTCATCCCAGGTGTATTGTAGCGTCTCCACCAGGAAGAGCTCAATTAGCCTGTGCTTTCTAATCACATTCAACGCCTGAGAGCATCCATCAGGAGAGAGCTTCACACCCTTGTAGCGCTCATATACAACAAGCCCATTATCAGCCAAAGACTTGAGCATCGACGTCACTGAAGGCAATGATATTTCTAGCTTTTCGGCGATCGCCTTGTTCTTTACAAGCCCCCCTTCTTCCCCTTGCTGTTCGAGGTGATAAATAGCCTTGAGGTAATTTTCAACAGAGATCGTAGGCATAATGCGTGAAGTCCTTGAAGGTTGTAAAAGTGAAGATGCTCACATCATGTCAAGAAGGTACAGTTACAGAAGAACCCTTCCCCTGACGTCGCTTGAAATATGAGGTTACCTTTCCATGAGATGGAGAGAAGAAAACAGCACACAGATAGAGGATACCACCCACCATCACGATCGCGCCCGCAGCAGATACATCAAGCCAAACTGCGACATACATCCCAGCAAGAGAGCTTAGCAAGGCGTGAGCCACCGCCCACATAGCCATGTGCTTCATCCTATCAGACAAAAGATGCGCTGTCGCAGCAGGTACAATGATCATGGCAATGGCAAGGATCGCACCAATTGCCTCAAACGCAGCGACAGTCATCATCGCAACGCCACCCATCAATGCATAATGAATCAGGGAGACAGGCCACCCCAAAGCTCTGGCATACTCCTCATCAAAGCTCGTCAACACAAGCACTCTCCAACAGGCCAGCACGCAGAGTATAATCAGTGGAGATACAATCCCAAGCGTCCACAAGGACTCCGTTGAAATCCCCAACACATCACCAAACAACATGCACTGTGTATCAATATGAGCGTCCTTGACAAACACGCTTAACAGAATCACACCCACAGCAAAAAGCGATGAGAACACAATCCCGATGGCAGCATCAGAGCGAATCAAACGACTGCGTGAAAAATACTCAATGGCGGCTGTGGAGATTCCTCCAGACAGCACAGCGCCAAGAAGAAGCACTGGCGATGAGAGTGAACCACTGAATAAAAACGCCACCACAATCCCAGGCAAGGCCGTATGAGATAAGGCATCAGCAACAAGGCTCAGGCGACGCAAATACAAAAACACGCCTAGCAACGCACATGGCACACTGGCAAGCGTCGCCGCCAGCATACCTCGCTGCATCCAGTCCCCAAGCGTCCAGGGCTCGATGAAAAGTTCATACAACATGGCGTTTATACCTCCTTCGCTTCAGGACTCGACGACTTGCGGCTTGAGAACAAACCACCTTGCGGTCCAAATACATACGAGAAGAGAAACATCACGCTCGCCACAACCACCATGGCAGGTCCCGTCGGCACACCCTCCTGTAAATAGGAGAAGAACGCACCAAGCAGACCTGAAAAAGCGCCAAAAAATCCCGCAAATACACACACGTAATGCAGTCGACAAGTCCAGAAGCGTGCGGAAGATGCAGGTATAATCAACATGGCACTGACAAGCACCACACCCACCGCCTGAATGGCAAGCACCACACAGGTACTTAACATTGCAAGCATACCGTACTGCACGACTCTCACAGGTACAGCAGATACTCTGGCAAACACAGGGTCAAAAGAGGTCAACAACAGCCACCTGTAAAACGCAATGACACTGATGACCAATACACTCCCCACGCCACCCATGATCCAAAGCTGCGATGACGTAATGCCAGCCACATTCCCTAACAATATGGAATCAAGCCCTGCATAACTTGTGACTGCAACCTGCTGAATATAGGAGAGCAGCACAATGCCTGCGCCAAAGAAAATAGCAAGCACTAGCCCAATCGATGCATCCTCTCTGGAACGTGGCAGTCGTCCACTAAACCCGACAAACAATGCGCCAAGCAATCCACTACACAACGCCCCCACAAGCAATAGTGGCGAAGCAACCTGCCCCGAGATAAGAAAGCCAATGCAAAGCCCAGGCAAGGTCGCATGCCCCACCGCATCACCCAACAAGGACAATCCCCTTAACACCAGAAACGTCCCTATCAAGCCACATAACCCCCCAAGAAACACGCTCGCGGCCATCGCCATCGTGACAAAGTCGTACTGGAACGTGAAAAACTCATGGGCGCGCTCGAGATAAAGCTCAGGAGCAAACTGGGCAAGAAGCATCGTAGTCACAACGTCCCCTCACCATGCTCAAAGATCGCCAGGCGACCACCATATGCATCCTGAAGAAGATCGGGAACAAAGATATCCTCCGTCTTCCCAAAGCCAATCAGATGCTTGTTCATCAACAGGATATGATCAAAATACTCACGCACCGTGGATAGATCGTGGTGCACCACAAGCAAGGTTCGCCCCTCATCTCTTAGCATACGGAGGACCTGCACAATCGCCTCCTCGGTCTTGACATCCACCCCCACAAAGGGCTCATCCATCAAATAAATCTCGCCGCGTTGGGCCAGTGCCCGACCAAGAAACACGCGCTGCTGCTGTCCCCCTGAAAGCGCGCCAATCTGACGATGTTGTAAATGCGTCATGGAGACCATCTCCAGCGCTTCGTCCACAACCTTCGCCTCCTTGCCACGCACCTTCCCCCATAATCCAAGGCGAGCATAACACCCTTGCGCCACCACATCGCGTACTGTCACGGGAAAATCCCAGTCAACACTCCCGCGCTGAGGCACATATGTCATCCTCTTGAGCGCATCTTTACCCGAGGTCCCAAGCACATGAATATCGCCCAAATCAGGACTGAGCGCCCCCACAATCGCCTTGATAAGAGTTGATTTACCCGCTCCATTTGGACCAAGCACACCCACAATCGCCCCGCGTGGAACATCAAAGCTGATGTCCTGCACCACAGGCTCACGATCATAAGAAAGCGTCAGGTTCCTGACCCCAAGGGCCACCTCATTTCTGGATTGACTCTGCATACAACATCACCTCAATGCAATTCACGGAGCAGCCTTGAAAGGCGTCACGCTACCGCCAAGCCCTTCCACAATCTGCGTGGTGTTGGCAATAATCATCCCCTCATAATCAGCAGCGTTTGAATCGGGCATCCCGAGGCTATCTGAATAAAGCGGCCCCGCTGTCTTCACACCTGTCTGACGCGCAACCTGCTTGATCAACGCAGGGTTTACACTGGACTCAATAAAAATAGTTGGAATCTTTCGAGACTTTACAAGCTCAATCATATTGACCACATCGCGCTGACTTGCAGCTTGTTCTGTACTTGCACCCTGAATCCCCACCACCTCAAGACCATAACGACGTCCAAAATAATTGAACGCATCATGGCTTGTGATCAACACGCGTTGCTGCTCGGGAATGGTTTGAAGTTGTGCTTTAACCCATGCGTCAAGCGATTGAATTCGCTCCACATAAGCATCACCACGTTGTTGAACTGATGCCTTCACATCGGGCGTGGATGCAATCTTGACCATCGACGCTGTAATCTCACGACTGGCCTGAGACCACGCATCAAGATCGAACCAGAAATGTGGATCAACACCCCCAGGGGCCCCCTCCATGCGAATCGGTTCGATCCCCTGACTCGCCACAACAATCGGACGCTCACCACCAGCATGTTGCACAAGACTGTCCAACCACCCCTCAAGATGCAAACCACTCGTGATGACAAGCTGGCTTCGTGACACCTTCTTGGCATCTGATGGCGCAGGTTGATACAGGTGAGGATCTCCGCCAGGCTTCATAATCCCCTGAACTTCAAAATCATCACCACCAATGCTATCCACTGCGCTGGTCAACATGGTCGTCGTGGCAACCACACGTGGCTTGCCCCCTTCCACACTCTCGGCTGATGAAGACTTGCACGCCACAAGAAACATCGCACACATCGAGACCAGCAACACCAGCCCTGTCTGTACGTGGAGAATGCGTGCCCCAAACGTTATTTGATTTGTATTTACTCTGTGCACCATAAAACCGAGGACTCCATAAGTTACAAGTTAGCCGTGCCTAAGAATAGATACCAAAAGGGGTGTGTCAACTCTCAATTCATAACATCAAATTAAAAAGTTAGCCAAAACTAACAAGGCAACCTCTCCCTACCTATTTACTCCTCCTTGTAATAAAAACATGGATGCCATCTCAAATTATTATGTAAACCTAATTTATAAGCATAAAGTAAAAACACAGCCTGCCCACACACAAAAAAAGGAGCGGCCACATGTCGGCCACTCCTTCTCATCTTGAACTCAAGCTCTTCACTTCTTGTGCAGTGAAACCTCGCTTGGCTTCCCTGCCAGCCCCATCAAATAACGCACATCAAGATAGTCCTCCGAGAGCGCAAAGGCAAGCAACTCACGAATATGGTCATCGCGACGAATCAAACGTTGAGCGGCTACATCGTGAATTTCCCCGCGCCAACCTTGAAGCTTCAAGATACAGCGCGCAGCTGCCTCTACATCACCACAAAGCACAAGACCCACACGATATGCAAATTGCTCAAACGCCCTTGGCCATGCCTCACAATGTGCGTGCTCAAGCTGCTCCGTCACGCCCTCAAGCGTCTGAAGCACCCTCCTCCTCGCCACCGCATACAGCGGACTTGAAACCTGCTCGGAAAGCTCCTGACTCATTACATCAATACGCTCACCAAACCCCTTACCTACCTGACGGTAATACACACCCTCAAGCAAATGCCAGACCTGACGGCCATCAAGATGCAAAAGCCCACTGACCTCGGCCCAGGACAATGCTGCACAATACCCAGCAAGGAATCGCAGCTCTGGCTCATCAAAAGCCTCCAGAGTCTCGGTATTCAACCACACCAACGGCGAACCATCGTTGAGCAACTGCACAGGCACTGGATTCGAATCGCCAAACCACACCTTCAATCGTGTCAGCTCAAGCGAATCAAACACCACATGGAACAGGTCTGCCACAGGCAACAACTCACGCGACGCTTTTCGATTATTCTCCAGCGCCTTACGCTGCGGAAGAACTTCGCTCCACAACTTTGTC
Source organism: uncultured Pseudomonadota bacterium (assembly GCA_950059285.1). GTDB lineage: Bacteria > Myxococcota_A > Bradymonadia > Bradymonadales > Bradymonadaceae > CATLTV01. The sequence goes on from CATLTV010000062.1 coordinate 14,327, forward strand.
GCAAGCGGCATCGCAGATGCAATCGCGTGCACAACATCCACAGTCAAACCTTCTGGCAAGAGCACATCAAGTACGCCCGCCTGCTCAAAACTCCTTGATGGAATGGTCTTGTGACGAGTCTGCTCAAGCGGAATCTCATCGCCAAGCAAACGCTGAACCTGCGTGATGACACGTGCCCTGTCATAGTTATTGAATGAACCAAACAAGGATGACATGCCACGGTAAGTTGCCACATCGAATGGGTCGTGCTTCACAAGCTCACGGAACGTACTTAACGCCTCGAGCTGACGCCCTGGCAACTGCGTCAGACAGAATGCATGACGACGGTTCAGGCGAGCCTTTTCATCACTGTCAATGCAGCCCACAAGCAAAAGCTCATAGGTCTGACTCGCAAGATCAAACCAGCCAAGATACTCATCAAAGATGATCGCAGCTTTCCAGCGTAAGGACCTCTGCTGTGCCCCTGTCCTGTGCTCCGAAACCCTCAAAAGCTCATGGGCACAGTTATCAAGCGCACCTGACTCCTCGGCAAGATCAACAAGCATACTCAGACTGGACTCATCACAAGGATCGTGATGCACCAACGTCCACTGCAACGTATAAGCCGCCTCTGGATTGGCCAATTCATCTCGCCAAATTGCCACAAACTGGCGCCAGTCATCCTCACGCCCAGACACCGTTTCTGGTGTCAACGTGCGACGATACAGCTCTGCTGCACGATGAGGATCGCCATGCGAGGCATGACTTCTGGCAAGCTCAAGCCTCACATCAACCATCTCGGAGAAGCCATCAAATCGCGCAAGCAACGCATCGAGCATCTGGATACACTCCACAATGTAGTGATCCTCTCCCGTGGCGCGAAGCATTCGAGCAAACTTCAAACCAGCCTTGACGCATCGACCTGCACCAATGTCCGCACGCTCCCAGAGAAGCTCAAAGAACATCCTCTGATAATCAAGCGCCTGCGCATCATCACCAAGTTGCTCGCACAACCTCACCATCGCAATCACATGATCTGGCTCACGCGAAAGCTCATAACATGAACGCCTTGCCTCAAGCGCAGCGTCAGGCTCATCAAGATATCTCTCCAGCATGTCAGACAACATATCAAACAGGTACGCCTTACGAATTCTTGATACGCCAGCACGCGCCACATGAATATCCAAACACTCACGCAATAGCACCCAGCACTCAGCCTGATACAGCGCATCATAAAGCTCATCAACAATCGAGCTATCCACCTGAGCAGACAACGGAACCTGTGTTGTTAGCGAGGACTCATCCTCACCATCAATGGCCTCTGCAACAAGCTCAGGGAACGCAATACGTGCAGCATCATGCAACAGATCGTCACGACGAACGCCTTCAACACCATGCGCCATCTCCAACAAACGGCGAATCTGAATGTCCTGACTTGTCAGCGAGAGAACCTCTCGACGCGTCCACAACTCATACTCATCAAATTCCTTGAAAATCTTCGACTCAAGCGCGCGCAAGCGCAAACGGTTGGTGCCCGTTTCTGGACCCACAATCGAGTCACATACCCTGGCACCATGATGCACAAACTTCGCAAGCTCATGACCAAGCAACAAACACTGGTCCTTGAACTCAAGATCCATCTTTGATGTCACTGCAAGCTCAAGCTCCATGGCAAACCATTGACGAGCATTGACATCAAGCGAAGACATCACCTCATCAAAGTTCACGCCTCTCAACTGGTTCAAACCATGACGAGGCATCGCCATTGCCACTTCCCAGGAATGCATCGGTTGCTTGACTCGCCTCAACGCGAGGTTTGCACGCTCACCATTCAAAGCATCGGTCAAACGAATCATAATCGCATGCTCGGGCTCGGAAGACTGGCGAGAGGATTGCCTGAGCCCATATGCCGCCTCGGGAGCACCCAGAATATGCATGTGCAACCTGCAAATCAGGCTACGGTATGACTCCAGCACATCACCATCAAGCTCGGCCTGCACAGAGAGCTCCTCAAGCCAGGACACAAGTGACTCAAGCGGCTGACCAACCACAGGCCACAAACGGCCGATGGCGTACAACGAATGCACCTCGGAGGGATCAATGCAGAGCGCTGCGCGATAATGCTCAAACGCAACCTGCGGATTACCCATATGCCATTCGTGCAGCTCTGCAAGCTCGGTATGCAAGGCCACCAGAGTCCGCGTATCGCTGACAAAATCAAGACGTTGCCTCAACAAATCATCAAGTTCAGCCCAACGCTGGTGCGCTCTGTACAGACGCCTTAACGCAAAGAACGCGTTCACATCTGCACCCACATTCCCCTGCATCTTTTCATACAGATGAATCGCAACCTGGGGACGATCAAGCTGGAACTCGGCGATCTCAGCGAGTGCACCAAAGCGCAACGCACGCTCTCTCGGGTCCTGCAAGGAATACAACTCCTGTTGAATCATATCCACAAGATCATCCCAGCGATTATCATGCATCAACAACCGACCAAGCCCCTTGAGCGCAGGCACAAAATCCGGCACAAGCTGAAGCGCTCGGCGATAGCAAAGCTCGGCATTACCATCATCAAGTAGTTTCTTTTCAAATACTTCCGCGTTCTTCAAATACAGGTCTGCGATCTCTTCGGGATCGTCCATCAGCTCCATTTCTTGCTGATTCAGCTCGATCAACTCCTTCCAACGCGCAGCCCTGTGGAGCAAACGCCCGAGCGAAGAAAACGCCTTGGGGTGCTCTGGAGAAAGCAACAGAATCTCTTTCCATGCATCAATCGCAATATCATCAAGCCCAAGGCGTACCTCGGCAATCTCGGCGACCTTGTCGAGCATATAAAGACGCTGACGCGATGACTTCGCCGTTGGTACGCGCGCAAGAAACATATCAGCAAGCTCCGCCCACTGTGCGTTCTGCTCCATAATGTGCGCCGCAGACTTCAATGCAGGCAAGTAATGAGGGCGCTCGGCAAGCACAGCAGCATAATGCTCCAACGCAAGCACGCTGTCAGACAACCTCTGCTCATACAGCTTTGCGACCTCAAAGTGACGACGCCACACGAAAGGCTCATCACCAAAGACATTAATCTCGTGCTCATACAGCGCGGCGAGCTGATCCCATGATTGATTCCTGTGATAGACACGGCCAAGGGAACGAATGATGGCAGGGTTTTGTGGCTCAAGACCAAGCGCTTCTCTGTAAACCTCTGCGGCAGCATCGTCTGCACCGCCCTCCATCTCTTCGTACAAACGACCAAGGCGAAGCAGGAGCGCAACACACTCCTCATCGCTCGGGGACGCTTCAAGACGCAGGTTCAAAATATGAATCAGGCGCTCTTCAACCTCGGCACGCTCATGGGAAAACACCTCCACATGACAGCTCTCAAGAATCTCTTCCTGAACACGAAGCAAGAATCCATCAGACGCATGATTCCTGGATATTCCCTCCACATCAGCACACGCCTCATTAATTTCACCCACACTGGCAAGCAACCTCGAGCGCAACGCCGCATGAGGAGCGTTCAACTGATGACGGTCCTGCAGCACAGAACGCACACGCGCAACCTCACCACGACCAGCAAGCATAAACACAAGCAAATCAATCATGCCTGCGGGCAAGGGGTGCTCACGGTCAAGCAACAACAGTCGCTCCGAAGCAATCTCATCCTCACCATTAAGCTTGTGCCATGCAGCAACCATCCACTCAAGACTTTGATAAACATCCGTAGGTAGTTCATGCCTGTGCTCATCTACAAGCTCACACAGAACCTCCATACCGCCATCAAGATCCCCCATGGAAAGCATCGCATCACTGAGCAACTGCGCTCGCCAAAATGCAGCAAAACCAGCAACTTGCTCTCCTCGACTGGAGGCAGACTCACACAACAGCCCCACATGCTCGGCAGCATCGCCCTTCATCCATCCAAGTGTCGCTTGCTCAAGTGCATCATACACCGCAAAAGATGAATCCTGCTTCGAGCCAAGCTGAAAGCTTTGCTTGAGAGCATCCTCCACAAGAGCCCACTCGTTGAGCTGTCTTGCAATACGACGCACCACTCGCCAGGCAGTCTCATCGAGATCTGAATGGCGTCTCAAATCATTGAGCGTGCGTGCTGAGGAATCAAAATGTCCAAGGGATTCATCTGCCAGAGCGCTGGCAAAAAGCATTTTGGAGGAGAGCTCTGATGCCGAGGCATCACGACGCAAAAGGTTGAAGTCAGCGAGCATACTGCGCTTGAACTCCGACGCGACATCCATACGCCTTGCGACCTCTTCAGGTGGGCGATATGAAGCAGCTCTCTTGAACTCCAGTGGTTCTGTGGGGGTTACTTGCTCTCCACGACTCTCTCCAGAGAGCTCATCTCCAGACATGTCGTGTTGAAGGAAGGGTGTATGTTCCTGAGAGGATGACCCGTCGAAGTCATCCACAAAGTTAAAGTCAGCCATGACGTTTTAAGCTCCATGCTTATGTGATACCATCCTTGGTCATCATCATCCCCCACGATTCACACATCCAAACGAGGCATCCTTGCCATCAAAGCCGAGCGACTAACTTACAACATACTTATACGCTCTGTGTGTAAACTTGTGGGAGTTGATAGCGCGAAGGGTCTGCATCCCAACCTTCAAGATAATCGTCAAGATGCTCAAACCGCTTGCGTCTGCGGCGGCGCCGCACGAACCACGCTACCAAAAAAAGCACGGATGCACCAAAAAATAAAGGGGTTCCGTCAGCTAAATTTGAAAAGGGAGATGAATTCTCTGCCAATGCTGCGCGCCAGTTCAACTCCTGAACCTCAAAATCCTCCCCCGTAACCATTGAAAATGCTACAGAAAACGACTCATCATTCTCGCGGATGCGGTGGATCAATTTACCAAAAACATCCTCCCCATAGCGCTTTGCCAAAAACTGCATAAAATGATGACTTTGCGCGTATGCAAGCGATGTGACCTGCGCATGGTCTGGAAATGTACGATCTAAATCCTTGAACGGAATCAAATCCGACGTCGCCCCCGCACGCGCCACCTCCTCACTCCGCTCAAGCGTCCACTCACCCGCATGATAACTTGCAAAACCCTCGTTAAACCAACGCGGCACATGATGCCCCTCACGCGCCACATCAATCGCGACGTGTGCAAGCTCATGATCAAACGTGTCCTCAATGTTTACAATCTGACGGTTTGGACCAAGACCATGGCGCACCAACACCGTGTGTCGGTCCACCAGAGACAATCCTATCGCCCACTTCGGAGCCCTGCCAGGAATGTCATTCCACTCGAAATAGTCATCAAGATCTGAAATCAACCAGACATCGACCTCGGGCATCTCCTCCAGACCCAACCTGTACTGCAAACGCGTCAAACTCTTGACCGCCTGCTCATCAAGTTGAGCTGCCGCCTTCTCGAATCGCTCAGGATAATGCATCTGCAATGACGCGTGCTGCCCAGGACGATTCACCACATCCTCGGGCACAGCTGCGACACCCTCCCCCACAAAACCAAGCCATGACGTAAGCATCACAGCAATCACAAGCAATGCATGTTTTAATGTATCAATCAACGTGCGCATAGATAACCTGCTAACCAGCAACAAAAACAAAACACAACAAAAAGCCTACACAATGCAAGCCCTTATAAAGCGCTGACAAGGAGGAACCTAGGAACACCTTTACAAAAGACCAGATGAAAAAATGGAGGGGCGAGCTCACATGTGAGCTCGCCCCTCCATTTTTTCATCTGGTCTTTTGGAGACTATTACGAGATGGCAGCTGCCTCCACAGAGGTCAATCCAATCAGAGTTTCTCCTTCAAGATCATCGACCTCATCCATGGCGTCTTCCATATCAACCTGTGGACGGGGGCGACGGTGAATCCTCGGCGCGGTGACACTCCTGTGCTCATCAACTTCCTCTTCAATATCGGGCTCGCTGTCTGCCATCTGCTGCTGTGAATCTGCATCAAGCAAACGAAGATGTGAATCCAGCACGGAGCGAAGCTCCAGATCCACTCGCCCTCTTTGCTGACGAAGCTCCTGAATCTCAAGCTGGAGTCGCTTCTGTTGTCGCTGCGCTTGCTCCACCAACTTGTCCGCCCTCTCCTGCGCTTCGGCAACAATGGCAGCGCTGCGCTGCTGCGCCTTGAGCTCCATCTCCTGCGCAAGCTCACGCGCAGTGTTCAACGCATCAAGCAAACCACGCTCTCTCTTACGAAGATCCTTGAGCTCATCGGACTGCTCGGCCACGGTCGTTTGCAGCGTTGTAATCTCAGACAGAAAGAAATCCCACTCACGAGCCATACTTTGCAAAAACTCATGAACCTGCGCCGTATCATAACCTCGAAACCGACGCTCAAAACTCTGATGTAATATATCTTCTGCGTTGTACTTCATGATGCTGCACTGCCTCCTGGCCAAGAGTTCTTTCCATAATAAAATCTACCCTGCCTGGACACGCATCCAGACAAAGCAATGACCCCCCAACTATCATGGACATCCTTTCGACGGTCAATTTTTTAACCACAGGAGAAATCAAAGCACGTCATAAAAATCATTCAGGTTCAATCACATAAGACAGAAACCTCCACGTCTTATTATCAGGAAGCTGCACCACAGCCTGAACCTGACGCTTGCCTGCCTCCAGAGGCAATTCACCCACATAAAGCAACGAGGATCCACGCGCGATACCAAGCTTTGCAGCAAGACAATCCTCACACTTTACATCCACCAACAACCTGTAATTATCCCTCACAAGTTGCCCTCCAAGCAACGCCTCAATATCAGAGACCCGAGTCAACGCCCCCACACCACGCATTCCCGTAAGCGGCTCTCCCGAAGTCCTCAACACAATGCTGTCTTGCTCAAGATCAGCTTCATCAATGACATGTGTCACACAGCCAGTGTTTGCACCGCAGGCGAGCAATGTCTTCTTGCCAATATCCTCACTGGTCAAAGGCACATAATGTGCTGAGTTATGTTGCCTGACATCACTGGTCTTCTTGCCTGCATCAAGCACAGCAAAAAATCCCTCATGCAACCTGTGCTCTCTTGGGTCGACCACATCCACCCTGAGCATGTGACGACTCACAGGCAACCACTCCATAGAAAACGGTGCATCACCCACATGAACAGTGCGCTCCTGCACCTCACCCTGATTATCAATCACTTTGAGTCGATACGCACCAGGATATAAATCCCCTCTGTACACACGATGAGATCCACGACGATCAAACACATCAAGTGGAGCCTGCCATTGCGTTGAAAACGATAAAGGCTGGAGCGTGATTGCTTCAGGGGGTGTTGGCCAGCCCTTTAACAAAACCTCAACAGGCGTTGGTGCTGACAAATGTACAATATTGGCATGCTCAAGCGTGACATCCTCAAGCACCACACCATGCTCGCGGGTAAAGATCTCAAGTTGCCCTGCTCTATTTACCCTGCATGACCTGAGCGTCCAGTCCAATGTATTGCGTTGATTCGTCTGGCACACCGAATCTGAATCCTGCTCATGAAATGTAATACGCCCCACAGATACAGTAGTGCGTGGTGGTGGAAACACCTTCAGAGCCAGGTCCTGACGTAAACCAGGCGGCTCCAACTTTACACTCAAACGGTAGACCCCATCCTCATCAGGAGAGTCCAACCCCTGAGGTAACGCAGACCACCCCTCAAACTCGGCATAAAACTCAGCGCCAGAAGGCACCTCTTCAAACCATGCGAGCCCATCGTAATTACTGATCGACTCTCCACGTAATCCCGACGCGCCATCTCTCCAGTACACTTGCACCCCCGAAACAGCACCACCGCCCTCATCCTCGGGAGCAAGTACAAGCACCTCCACATCCTCACCTTCGTTCAGCGCAAGGTTCACACCTGTAGCCTCACGCACATTACGCAAATCGACAGGAGACGATAAAGAAGGCATTCCAAACGTGCTCATCGCCGTCACATAAGCCACCCCTCTGGGAAGCCCCGACACCGAGAAATAACCATCCTCGGAAGTCATCGCAATGCCTCGTGCAGGAATGCTATTGATATTGGAAAAGGTCTCAACAGGGAGCACTTCAGGCTCACCATAACGGTCTACATACACTGTGATAAATGCACCTGCAACCCCCTGCCCCCTGGAGTCCACGACACGCCCGCCAATAGATTTACCTTCCTCAAGAACGACTTGATGTACAATAGTTTCATCTTCAAGATCAGAATCTTGTGACACAACTTCAAGTTGTTCATGAACTATATTTATTTGCTCTGACAGATATCCCTTTGCGCTAACGGTCAAGACATAACTTCCCTGAGCCATCCCACCAAAAAGAAGTGTCCCATCTCGGGTTTCAATCCATTCATCCTTAAGGTGAACAAGCCCCACATAATCTCGGGACAGTCGCACATTCGCGTGGCCAAGAAGCTCGCCATCGACGCTCCTGACCTGAACACCCATGGGAACAACATCAAACACATCAATCGCACTGCAACGATATACATCAGATGTACACGCGATCTCATCAAGCGTTGAAAGCTCAACCTGAGACCAGTAACCAAACGAGGGTTGAAGCTCCTTGTTCAAAGGACGAATCATCAACTCCACACTATCAACTGTCTCACCATTGAGCATATACAGCTCATCAATATTGAGCGAAAACTCACCCTGTTGATTTGTGCGTGTTGTAAGTGGAGGGTACATCCCAGGAGCACCAAGAATGACCTCAAAAATTGGCAGGCGCGCCATCCCCTCAAAAGCAGGGTGACGCACAATGAAACGCTTCCCCTCAACGTCGGTCACAGACAAAACATCCTCGGGCTCCAGAGGATCTGGAATCTTGACTGGTCGTATCGGTTCAACCACATCGCGAAGCTCCCAGGCAGAAGCATCGCTCACATCATCACCACGACTTGCCACACCAGAAGACGCATCTTTTGAGGCATTTAACACAGGCACGGTTCTGGTCAACACATAGACAAAGGTGCAGGTGCACACAGTTAGACTTATGAGAACCAGTCCATAGACAAGCTGGTAGTATCGGGAGCTATCCATAAAAGCTCTTTAAAATCAGTAAATAACACACACCCAACCCTTTTGACGATTGCAGTCTGCACAACACATGCTGCGCTCAAATCAGAGCGTTGTGGCGGGTGAGTTTATTCCATGTAGGAGCAAGAAGACAAAGGGCGAGTGAGGATGGCACATCCTCACTCGCCCTTTGTCTTCTTGCTCCTACATGGGGAGCGATTGATATCAATACATGATGCGCTCAAGTACGCGTTGCGCAAGGGACTGCATATTCTGCAATTCTTCCATGGTTGGTGGATACCAGAGCTGCTCCTGTGGCTCATTATCAGTAATCTTCTGCTCATGACGCACAAGGGTTTGCCTGACCAGAGGATCATCATAACATCTGGCCATGAATGCCTTGGCATCATCCACATCGCCCCACAACGAACCACACGCATCGATGAACTCCTCGGCATACATGGTGCTTCCAAGGTAGCCCTGCATCGACTGCTCGAGATCGGAGGCAAGCGCGCGCTCAAGCAAGAGGTCACACACATGACCATTGCCCGTGAATGCACGAATGAATGCAACTGCGGACTGCTCAAGCTGATGGGACTGGAAGTATGCGAGCGCGAGGTTATACAACACACTCGGCTCACTTGGAGCCTGCAAGTAACGATCAATGGCTTCCTGATAGGAACCCTGAAGATGGCAGATCTCGCCTGCGAGGTAATGGCACCCCTGATACTCGGGAACACAGGTGCCAGCGAGTGTCTCAAAGAGATCGCGCGCTTCATCGTAGCGCTCCATGCGATAGAGACACAGAGCCCTGCCCTCGATCGCTCTGAGGTAACCTCTGTTGTTGCCCTGTGACCAGCCAAGATCAAGCGCACCCATTTGGCAGAGGCACAGCTCTGCGGCGCGTGCATAATACAATTCCGCGTGCTTCATATCGTCACGCTCCCAGGCAATTAGCCCGAGGTGATTGTAGTACTCGTGATGATCGGGGAACTCGCTGATAGCAGATTCAAGGCGTTGTTCGGCCTCGTCGTAGTGACCCATCGCAATCGATTCAAGCGCGTGTTGCAACAGCTCCTCACGTCGAGACGCGAGCGTGATATCTGCCTCGCGAGAGGCGAGGTCTTCGCGGATACTTGTCGCCATCACGACAGCTTCCTTGGCGAGCCCTTCCAGCACAGATGAAAGCTCACGAGAGGGGATCGTGGAGACCTCCTTGAGTTCTTCATGTGCGTCGATCAAGTAGAGTAGCTTATCAACCAGTTCAAGTAATGCTTTCATAATCGCCCAGAGTGAGGCAGCGCCGCTTCACGACACCTTAAAACGCTTAAAATTCAGTACCTTTCATCAGCACAACAGCAAGGACACCACGCCATATGTCGCGGTTCAGATGTTGTAGTGTGAGTGTGTAGGTAGATGTAGGTGTGGTCAAGAAATCGCTTTAAAAAAATTGGATTAACCCGAGGAAGGTCACTTCAAGTAACACTTCAGGCTGACCACACAAGCCGTTGTAAGAAAACAGTCTACGTCATGCATGTCAAGGCATGTCAGGTGTGATTGCATCGATCTCAAGAGCACATCAACACAATCAGTGTGTGGCATAACATGCAAGTGAGCAAGAAATCGATTGATGCATCGATATAAAATAAATTCTCCTGATCTGCCCATGGCACAAGGAATAGATCGCGCCATGGTTTGCATTCAGGAGCATGGTGTCAAGAGTTGCAGATCATGCGCCTTGCATCCTTGCCCAACAGCCTTGAACTGGTGTACAAGGCGCATGATCTGCACGATTTAAGCAGACCCATGGAGCTATGGCACAGGCCATCAAGCGTTTCGTCAACCACAAGACCCTAACTCAGAGGTGCATACCGCCATGAAACCCGACGAGATTCGTTCCGAATACCTTAGTTTTTTTGAAGGCAAAGACCACCAGGTCGTCAACTCCGCTCCCGTGGTCCCACAGGGCGACCCCACTCTCCTCTTTACCAACGCAGGCATGAACCAGTTCAAGGATCTTCTGCTTGGCAACGAGAAGCGTGATTATACGCGAGCGGCAAGCTCTCAGAAATGTATTCGCGCGGGTGGTAAGCACAACGATCTCGATGAAGTCGGACAGGATGGACGTCACCTCACCTTCTTTGAGATGCTGGGCAACTGGTCCTTTGGCGACTACTACAAGCGTGAATCAATCCTCTGGGCATGGGAATTCATCACCACAGTGCTCGATCTCGATCAGAGCAGGCTCTATGTCACTGTCTACAAGGACGATGATGAGTCCTATGATATCTGGGCCAATGAGGTAGGCTTCCCCAAGGAGCGCATCGCACGACAGGGCAATGTTGAAGAAGGCGATGAAGAAAACTTCTGGTCCATGGGCGACACAGGTCCCTGTGGTCCCTGCACCGAGATCCACTACGATCTCCACCCCGAGGATGGCCCCTTCACATTTGCACAGAACGCATATGACGAAGACCGTATCATGGAGTTCTGGAACCTCGTGTTCATGGAATTCAACCGCAATGAAGACGGCGAGTTCTTGCCACTCCCGATGAAGAGCGTTGATACAGGTATGGGCCTTGAGCGCATGGCAATCATGAAGGCTGGCGTGGACAACGTCTTTATGACGGACCTGTTCAACCCAATCCTTGAGAAGACCGCATCTTTGCTGAACATCGATCTTCCCAATGGAGCATCAGACCTTTACACACGCGATGACTTTGCAACCTTCTGCATCATCGCTGACCACATCCGCTCTGCCACGTTTGCGCTGAGCGATGGCGCAACCTTCTCAAACGAAGGACGCGGCTCCGTGCTTCGCAGCATCTTGCGTCGTGCCGTGCGTTATGGTCGTCAACTTGGGTTTGATGGTCCGTTCATGTACAAGATCGCAGAGACCGTCATTGAGCACTATGGTGACATCTACCCCGAGCTTAAAACTGTCGGTACACAAACATGCAAATTGATCCGTCTTGATGAAGAGCGCTTCTTCAGAACACTTGATCGCGGCATCGTGCTCTTTGAGAAGGCCGCTGAAGAAGCAAGCACACGCGAGAACAAACAGCTCTCGGGTGAAGAAGTCTTTGAACTTCACGCAACCTTTGGATTCCCACCTGACCTCACACGCGTGATGGCCGAGGAGCACAACCTCACAGTGGATCTTGAAGGTTATGCAAAAGCATGGGCTGAGCACCAGGCCGTGTCTCGTGGCAAGGATCTCTATGCAGGCGTCACAGGCGTGGAGGACTGGATCACCGTGCACGAAGGAAGCTCCTCTACATTTGTGGGCTACAACACCACACATGGAGAAGCACTCATCCGTCGTTACAGAACAACGGATGATGACAATGGCATTGATGTGCTCCTGTCTGAAACCCCCTTCTATGCCGAGTCAGGTGGTCAGGTTGGCGATCAGGGCTTGCTCCTGAGCAAGGATGGCAAACTTGAAATCACCATCCACAACACACAGAAAACCCCCATCGGTATCGTGCACCACGGTAAAATCACAGGTGGAGAACTTGGTGAAGAGGTACTTAAAGAAACCTTCATCACCGAGGTCAACCGTGAACAGCGTGCACTGACCATGAGCAACCATACAGCGACACACTTGCTTCACGCAGCGCTTCGCGACATCGTCTCTGATCAGATCTTCCAGGCTGGCTCGCTTGTCTCTCCTGACAAGTTGCGCTTCGACTTTAGTCATGGACAGGCTCTGACACGTGAACAGATCATTCAGATCGAGGATCGCGTGAACTCACAGATTCGTCATGGGCACAAGGTCACCACACATGAAGATGTGGAGCGTGAAGTTGCCATCGAAGAACTTGGCGCCATGGCCATCTTTGGCGAAAAGTACGATGACCATGTCCGTGTGGTTGAGATTCCTGGCCAGTCCGTGGAACTCTGTGGTGGTACACACGTCAAAAACACAAGCGACATCAACCTGTTCAAAATCACACATGAATCAGGCGTTGCCGCAGGTATTCGACGCATCGAAGCTGTGACCAATGAAGCAGCCTATGAGTCCTACAAACTTGAAAGCGGTATGCTTGAAGAGGTGAACCGCATCCTCAAGAGCGAGAACCACAACCTCCTTGAACGCGCCAAAAACATTGTGGAAGAGCGCGCTCAACTTGAGCGTCAGGTCAAGCAGCTCGCACAACAGCTCGCACAGCTTCGCTCCGCAGATCTTGTCAAGGACGCACAGGAAGTCCAGGGCGTCAAAATCATCGCCGAGCTCATCAAGGTGGACGATCGCGATCAAATGCTCGCCTACGCTGACAAGCTCCGCGAGAAGCTTGATAAGGCCATGGTCCTGCTTGGTGCTGAGCTTGATGGAAAACCTGCACTACTTTGCATGGTCACAGATCCAGTGTTCAAGGAGCACAAGATCAAGGCTGGCGCACTGATCAATCAGGCTGCCACACACGTGAACGGTAAAGGCGGTGGTCGCCCTACCCTTGCTCAGGCAGGCGGCTCTCTTGTGGAAGGTCTTCCCAAGGCAATCGCAAGCTTTGAAGAGATCGCAAAGAGCGCGCTGAGCTAGTCTTCAGCGTCACCCAGGCCATTTGGCCTGGGTGACAGAGAATAGAGACGCAAA
>CATLTV010000063.1 GCA_950059285.1 uncultured Pseudomonadota bacterium
CGCATATCACCAGTTTTGGAACGACAATTTACGATCTCAGCTTGATGTGGAGCTTGATCTTGAGAGCGTGCGTCGCATGGAGCATTATTTGTCGCAGCTTGCGCTCGGCAAGACATTGCGTGATGTGCACGCCTGCGTAGCGCAGGAAAAAGCACAGCTTGCCAGAGAATGGAACACCTGGGTGGCGTGCGCGCTTAGTATTGGTGAGAAGGCGCTTGAATTGCAGCCAAGCGCGGCGCTCCACATTGAGGGCGTGTTCAACATCTTTGAGTACGCTGAGCTGACCGCCGACATGGAACGCATGAAGCATCTTCTTGGACTTCTTGAGGAGCGCGAGCAGGTGTTGACCCTGTTGGAGCAGTTGCTTGAGAAGTCCGATGGGCCAAGGGTGTTGATTGGTCCAGAGCTCAACTGGGACCTTGGCGATGACTTTAGTCTGGTGGTGTGTAGTTACACAGGTTCCGATGGGCAAGGGCAGGGGATGATGGGGGTGCTTGGTCCTGCGAGGATGGATTATGCCACGGTCATGCCACTTGTGTATCAGGCGGCACACCTCTTTTCAGCGTTTTTAACCAACCATTGATGTCTTTATTATGAGGATTTTTGCGGGGTGCAATGAATGGATATATGACCTGTGAATATGCACGTGAAGGCATGGAACTGTCTTATGTTTCGAGTTGTTGTAGGGTGCATATGTCGAAAAAGCAGGGTTGCTGTGTGAATGTGTGATTGTGTCTTTCGCCATGTTATGGCATGACATGACTTAGAAGTTTAATGCGATACAGCGTGAAATAAAGAGAATGTCGCCTGTATCGGTGACAAGAGTTAAGTTCAAGAGTGAGTGACATCAGGAAACTGTCAATCATCACGGTACATGGAGGATGAAGTTGAGCCAGCATGATGAAAAAGCCTCTGTCGAGTCAGAGGAACAGGAAGCGTCTTCAAACGAAGCTGAAGCCACCGAAGAGCATGAGGACACTTCAGACGTGGAAGAAGGTTCTGAGCAGGAAGAGTCTGTAGAGCAAGAGGCCGCTGCCCCTGTCGAGTCTGAAGAGGAAGAGCAGGATACCACACCTGAGCAGGATGAAGATGCTGCTGAGGAAGAGGTTGTTGAGGAGGCTCAGGAAGAAGAGCCACCCAATCCTTTTGAGCTTTTGCTTGAGAAGGAGCGCGCACAGGTCAAGCTGTTGAAAGGCGCTCTGGAGGCCAAGAAGTCCGAGCTTGAGGCGATGACCACCGAGCGCGACGACTTCAAGACTCGCCTGCTTCGTAGCGCGGCTGATCTTGAGAACTTCAGAAAGCGCAAGGAGCGCGAAAAGGATGAGATCAAGAAGTTTGGTGCAGAGAAGGTCGTCTCTGATCTTCTTCCTGCGATTGACAACCTTGAGCGCGCCCTGGAGCACGCCGAGAAGAGCGAAGAGCAGTCCTCGATCACCGATGGTGTGAAGATGGTGCACCGTCAGCTTATCTCCGCGCTTGAAAAGCACGCGATCAAAGGGTTCTCCGCGGTCGGCGAGAAGTTTGATCCACAGTTGCACGAGGCGATCCAGCAGATCGAGACCACCGAGTTTGAGACAGGTGTGGTGATGCAGGAGTTCCAGAAGGGCTACTTCATTCATGAGCGCTTGTTGCGTCCTGCGATGACCGTGGTCGCCAAGAATGTAGCACCCCCTGCGCCCGAGGATGAGAGCACAGAGCAAGAGCCTGATGTCATCGATATGGATGCTGCTGAAGAGCAGGCATCTTCAGCCGAGACTACACCAGGCGAATAGTGTGAAATATGTGTATTATACACATGTTATTGTGACACACAGTGAAATGACGCTGAGGAGACTCAGGGTATCGACCAGAGTTTTTGCCGAAAACTCTGGCCGACACCCTGAGTTTCCTCTAAGATGGGTGGCTCAATAGTTTGTCTGTCCTCACCAAGAAAGCCTGGTGTCTTGGTCCTTCTGTTTGGTGTGATACTAGGTTCATGATGAAATTAGTGTACGGGAAGTTTGCATGGGTAAAACAATAGGAATCGATCTGGGAACAACCAACAGCTGTGTGTGTGTCGTGGAGGGAGACGAGCGTATCGTCATCCCAAACGCTGAAGGCGCGCGTACAACTCCTTCTGTGGTTGCGTTTGCAGAGAATGGCCAGCGACTCGTGGGCATGCTTGCAAAACGCCAAGGAGAAACCAACGCCGAGAACACCATCTATGCTGTCAAGCGTCTGATTGGTCAACGCTTTGACAACGAAGAGGTCGCACGTGTCGCGTCGTCTTCCCCGTTCAAGGTTGTCAAGGGGCCAAACGGTGATGCATGGGTCCACATTCGCGGTAAGGATTACTCCCCCTCGGAGGTCTCTTCATTCATCCTCCGTGATCTGAAAGCTCAGGCAGAAGACTTCCTTGGCACAGAGATCACAGATGCCGTGATTACAGTGCCTGCATACTTCAATGATGCACAGCGCCAGGCCACAAAAGATGCAGGTCGCATCGCAGGTCTGAACGTGCTGCGTATCATCAACGAGCCTACCGCAGCTGCACTTGCCTACGGGCTTGATCAGGCCGCAAGCACCGACGCACACCGCGTCGTGGTGTATGACCTTGGTGGTGGTACGTTCGATGTGTCCATCCTCGAGCTTGCTGATGGCGTCTTTAGCGTCCTCTCAACCTCGGGCGACACCTTCCTGGGTGGCGAAGACTTTGACTACAAGATCATTGACTGGATGGCTGGCAGCTTTGAGAAAGAGCATGGTGTCGATCTTCGTGAAAACAAGATGGCGCTCCAACGTCTCAAGGAAGAAGCTGAACGCGCCAAGTGTGAGCTCTCCAGCACTGATAAAACAGATATCAGCCTCCCATTCATTCACGCCGATGCCGAGGGTCCAAAACACCTTGAGGCAGACCTCTCGCGTGCAGATTACGAAGCGATGGTCGCGGACCTCGTCGATCGCACCATCGGGCCTTGCAAGCAAGCGCTCGGTGATGCTGGCCTGACCTCCAGTGATATCGATGCAGTCCTCCTCGTCGGCGGCATGACTCGCACACCACTTGTGCGTAAAAAAGTCTCCGAGTTCTTTGGAAAAGAACCCAACACATCCGTGAACCCCGATGAGGTTGTCGCCCTCGGTGCTGCCGTGCAATCCAGTATTGTGCGCGGTGAACTGACCGACGTCCTCCTCCTTGATGTGACCCCTCTTACCCTCGGCATCGAAACCGCAGGTGGTGTGTTCACTCCTCTTATCCCCAGAAACTCCACGGTTCCCTGTCAGTACACCGAGTCGTTCACCACCGCGCGTGACAACCAGTCCATGGTACGCGTACACGTGCTTCAGGGTGAGCGCCCCATGGCCGCCGACAACAAGAGCCTCGCCAAATTCGAGATGCATGGCATCCCTCCCGCTCCTCGCGGTGTGCCTGAGATCGAGGTCGCATTTAGCCTTGATGAAAACGGCATCGTCAGCGTTTCGGCAAAGGACCTCGGTACGGGCATCGAACAAACTGTACGCGTTGTCGCCGATGGCGGCCTCTCTGAAAAAGATATCGATCGCATGATCAAGGAAGCCAAGGCCAACGAGGAGCAGGATAAAATTCAGGCTCAAACCATCGAAAAGCGCAACCAGGCGCTGGGTCTTCTGTACTCCACCGATCGCTCCCTGAATGACTATGGGCACATGCTCCCTGCTCAGGAGCGCGACGAAATGCTTCAGGATGTCTCCACCATCAAGCAACTTGTCGAAGATGCCAGCATCGATGAACTTGAAACCATCGTCGCTAGCCTCGAAACAATCGCTTACCGCATCGCCGACATCATGTACCAGTCCATGGATACTGCTGGCACAGGCACAAGCGTGACCGAGGCCTCCGATCAAGACGATTAGCGCTCACGTGACAAGAGAATACAGGAAGGGGGCGCTGATGCTAGCATCAGCGCCCCCTTCCTGTATTCTCTTGTAACTCATTCACTTTAAAGCTGTTTTTGCGTGCACAAGAGTGCTATTTTAAAAAAACAACTTGCCTCTTCATTTGTGTTCTTAAGCTTGCCTCTTGTCACACATGAAAAACGTGTGGTAACCCCATCTTCGGAACAATTTGAGTGATTTTTTCAAAGAGATATTATGTCTACGGATCTATACGAAATTCTAGGTGTCGCTCGTGACGCCAGCCAACAAGATATCAAGCGCGCTTACCGCAAGCTCGCCAAGGAATATCACCCAGATCGTAACCCCGATAACCCCGAGGCTGAAGAGACCTTCAAGAAGATCAGCACCGCGTACGAAGTCCTGAGTGACTCCGAAAAACGCGATGCCTACGATCGCTTTGGCTCCACCAATGGTAACCCCTACGCCAACGCTGGCTTCGGTGGCGGCGGTCAGGCTCAGGGCTTTGGTGACCTCTTTGATATGCTGAACTCCGTCTTCGGCGGTGGCTTTGGTGGCGGCGGTTTTGGCGGTGGTGGTCGTACTCGCGGTCGTCGTGGCGCTGATCTCCAGATGGAGATCACCATCACATTCCAGGATGTCGCCAATGGCGGCAAACAAGAGGTCGAGATCCCCAGCTACGATCCTTGTAAAACCTGTGATGGCTCGGGCGCAAAACCTGGCACATCCCCACAAACTTGTACCATGTGTGCTGGCGCTGGTGTCGTGAGAACCCAACAGGGCTTCTTTACCATGCAGCGCGAATGTCCTCGCTGTAACGGTGAAGGCACCATCATCACCGACCCCTGCAAGGATTGCAGTGGCAAGGGCTTTAACAAGTCCACCGAAATGCTCGACGTGGAAATTCCCTCGGGTATCTCCGATGGCCAACGCATGCGCTGGAGCGGTAAGGGTGCACCTGGCGAAAATGGCGGCCCTCCTGGTGACCTCTACATCATCGTTCGCCTCGAAGAACATTCGCTCTTTGAGCGCGATGGCAGAAACGTTACTTGCACCATGCCTATCAGCTTCTCACAGGCTGCTCTCGGTGACAAAATCGACGTCCCCACTCTCGAAGGGCGCGTAAACATGAGCGTCCCCGCAGGCACACAGACGGGCAAGGTCTTCAGACTCCGTGGCAAGGGCTTCCCTGGCCTTGAAGACTCCTCTCGTGGTGATCAGTTCGTCAAGGTTGTCGTGGAAACCCCCGTCAACCTCAATGAGGAACAACGCGAACTCCTCAAGCGCTTCGCTGAACTCAGTGGCGATGAGATTCACCCCGAGAAGAAATCCTTCTTCGACCGTCTCAAGAATCTCTTCGACTAAATAGTCAACGCACAACACAGGGCATGAGCACCAACGCTCATGCCCTGCGTTGTTCTTGGCTCGCATCATTACGCTGGTTGCTCATGTCAAAAGCTCTTGTTTTAAAATCAGCCGCGCTCACCCTCTGTGTCCTCCTGCTGACTCCTGTCAGACCCCAGAACTCCTCGGCACAGCAGCAGCCAAACAGCGAAAACTATAAAGATTATAAAAACTATAAAAACTATGAAATCTCGGAGGAAGAGGACTCCAGCGCGTCAACCTCCACAACCTCCGAGCGCGATCGCTCTCATGATCCTTGCGTCGCGCTCCTCCTCCCATTCTCAGACCTCGGTGACCTGAGCAAGATCTCTGGACAGCTCGCCGAGGTCGCCGAATTCTCCGCTCGTGGCGCCTATCTCCGACTCAAACTTGTCGACACTGGTGTCGGTGAAGAAAAGCTCCTTGATGCACTCAAGAGCGCATATCAGGACCCCTGCGTTATCGCTGCCATTGGCCCGCTTGGTCAAAAATCTTCCAGGCGACTGGCCGCATCACTTCGAAAGTATCCACTCCCCACATTCTCTCTGCTCGCTGATGAAACCATCGATGGCCTGAGCCCTTATCTCCATCGTATGCGTCACGACCCGCGTGAGTATGCACGCGCCATTGCCCGTGAAGCTTATTCCAACCGTCACGTTCGGCGCGTGGCGATCCTCGTCCCTCCGCATGACTACGGTCAACGCGCCGCGCTCGCATTCTCCGAGACATTCATTGAGCTTGGGGGTGAGCTTGCCAGCGTGATCCCTTACGATCCAGAGAGCAAGGATCTTCGAAAGCCGATCAAGGCACTGTCAGGAAAGCTTGCATACCTTGGAAAGCGCAAGAAGGCAGGCAAGCGTCGCGCTGATCGTGATGGCTATATCACGGTCTCGGGGCGCAAGAAGGTCGACTTCGACGCGCTCTTTATCCCTGACTTTCACCCCACCGTGGCAAAGCTCCTCCCGCTGCTTCCCGTGGGCGGTATGCAGAGCGGGTCAGGGGAGGGCAAGGGAAAATCAATCACGCTCCTTGGCATGCCATCCTGGCACGGTGTCTCGATGCGAAAGACCGAGGCTCATGCCGCTGGCGCGCTCTATTACGACCCCTTTGGAGGATCACACAGCGGCGGTAGGGCCGAGGAATTTGTGTTGATGTTTGAAACTGAGCTTGGGAGGTTGCCTGTAGATATAGAGGCAGAACTCTTTGATATTATTCAGCTAATTGGTGCAAATTGGCGAGCAGTCTCGCGCAATCCTTCTGCCTCTTCGACGCTTCAAAAGCGGAGGGACTCCATGATAAGGTCACTTCCTCGCCCCAAAAAGCCCTGGTTTGGTGTATGTGGTGGTTGGGCGTATGACCACCAATCTGGCGAGCTTGAACGTGAGCTGAATCTGTTTGAATTTGATATTGATGGACAGGTCATGCCCCTTGATTAATACGCTCTTGAACCCATGAGTTACCCCGATGTCCTCAGAACTAGACCTTCAGGAGTATGACCTTCCTGATGATATCAAGCCCGTATGGTGGAAGCACATTGTGCTCTTTGTGTTGGCTTGCGTGACAACCTCCATGGCCGGGATGTTCTTTGCTGGAGGCAAGGCGTTCTCCCTCGAAGACTGGAGTAATCCAGACATGATGTGGCCCGCGCTTGGGTATTCCTTCTGTGTGATGCTCATCCTGTTCTCACACGAGATGGGGCATTACCTCCAGGCAAAGCGCTACAAGGTGCCAGTATCGCCCCCCTATTTTATACCAGGCTTGCCTATTCCAACCATGGGCGTGCTCCCGATGATTGGCACCTTCGGGGCTGTGATTCGTATGGAGCTCAAGCCTCTCAGGGCACTCCCGCTCCTCAGGATCGGTGCGTGGGGACCTATCGCGGGGTTTATTGTCACTGTGCCCGTGATGATTCTTGGCATGTACCTCTCTGATATCCGACCCCTTCCTCCCGAGGATTCAGGCGCGTTCCAACTTGGTGACAGTCTGTTGATGATGATGAGCACGAAGCTGTTCTTTGAAGTACCTCCTGCTGGTCATGATGTCTTCGTACACCCCGTGGGTATGGCAGGCTGGACAGGTTGCCTGCTCACTTCGATTAACTTGCTTCCTTTCGGGCAGCTTGATGGTGGCCATATTGCGTACACGGTCTTTGGTGAGCGCTTTAACAAGGCCGTACCATGGATGTATGCGTTGTTCATCATTATGGGGCTGGGTGTATCAACAAGCTGGCTTGGTTTGGCATTGTTGGTGTATTTTATTGGTGTAAAGCATCCTCCGATATTACGTGGTGGTACTGTACAAGGTGCCGATCGCACGCTCGCGGTGGTTTCACTGGTGGTGATGATTCTGACGTTTTCTTTTCAGCCCATCGTGATGCCAAGCTTACTTGAGATGCTATTTGATTATCTGCTTCAACTCTCCTGAACGCTTTGAAGGTTAACCATGGAAATCCGATGTACTCACTGTCAACACGTTGGCCCGGCAGCACAGATCATTCCTGGTGCACAGCAGTTGACACTGATTTGTGAGCATTGTGGTAAGGAGAATGTCCTTGAACTTGGTGGTGGAATTCCTCAGCAAAAAGAGGATGTTATCGAGGTCAGCTTGGCCGATGCTCACGTCCCCGACTTTACCGCGCCTGCTGCAACACCTGCCAGAGTAGCGCCAGTAAAGCTCAAGGAAGAGGCGGCTCCAGCTGCGAAGACCTTGCTGACACCCAAGGCGATGGAGCGTCTTGTGCCCGAGTATGGTGATGGCGTGCGCTGTCGAAAGTGCGCGCACCTGATCAAGGAAAACAGAGACTTTTGTCCGCGCTGTGGCCTTGGCGTGGAGGACTCATTTAGGTTTGCGCCAGGTCAAGCGCCCTGGGAAAAACCGCCCAAAGGGAGCGAGCAGGCATATGAGCGCGCCATGCTCCTGTGGGAGGCCGCCACTCAGAGCTGGAATGATGAGAATGTCAGGAAGTTTGCGGAGTTTTCTCGCAACGAAGGTTTTCAAGAGATTGCCATCCGCAAGTTACGCTTTTACCTCGTGGAACATCGCGATGATCCTGTGGCGCTCACCTATCTTCAAGACCTCGCATCAGGCTTGCAATCCAGGTTAATTGTGGCTCAGGCCCAGGCCGAAGTGAGCGCCAAGCAGTTTTCAACAGGAGTGCAGAAGACTCGCCGCATTCTCATGTGGACAGTGGTCGTATTCTGGAGTGTAATCTTCGTGCTATTTTTGGGACGCTTTATGGACAATTGCTCCATGTAACACTCTTGTATGATGTGCTATAGAACAGTGGCCATCAACAACAGAAGAGTACGGAAGTATCATCATGTACCGTGAGTTTGAACTGATTCAAAAAATTAAGGCTCTCTTTCCCACGTCCGAAGGTGTGACCATTGGGATTGGCGATGATGGGGCTGTGCTCGATCCTGGCAGGTTTGATCTGGTGACTACAGATACGCTTGTGGAGGATGTCCACTTCAAGCGTGACTGGAGCAGCCCTGAAGATATCGGCTGGAAGGCTGTGGCCTCAAACCTCAGTGATATCGCGGCGATGGGCGGTGGTCCTGGCGTGTTGTTCTTGAACCTCATCCTCCCTGTGGGCATTGATGCATCCTATGTGGATGGTCTGCTGCTCGGGATGAAACAGGCGCTTGATGCGCTTGTGCCTGATAGCTTTCAGGTCTCCCTTGCAGGCGGTGATGTCACAAGCACACGTGGCCCCATGGTCATCTCGATGACGCTCCTTGGTGAGTCCTCACCCGCAGGCCCTCAATTACGCCATGGCGCTGTGCCTGGTGACCGCATCATTTTGATTGGACCTCTTGGTCTGGCGGCGGCAGGGCTTGAGATGTTGAGGTTGTGCGATTATGGTGATGTGCAACGTGCTGATATTGAAGATGAATTTGCCGATGTTTTGAGTGTGCATCGTCGTCCTCAACCTCGCGTGTACGAGGGAGCAATCCTTGGGTTATATGGTGTGCCCTCGGCGATGCTCGATATTAGCGATGGGTTTCTTCAAGATCTGGGGCATATCCTCAAGGCGAGCAAGGTTGGCGCGTCGATTGAATCGCATGGCCTGCCAAGGCATCCCTCTCTGATCAAATGCTGTGAACGATTCCATCTGAGCGCGCTGGACCTTATTCTGACAGGCGGCGAGGATTATGAGCTGCTCCTGACTGTGCCACCTGCACGCATGCCCAAGTTGTGGGAGCTTGCGCGACGTTATGAGTGGGATGTGTATGATGTGGGCGAGGTGCGCTCTGCATCAGAACAACTGAGAGTGTTGGGCCCTGATGGTGTGCCCATGGAGTTGCCCAGTCAACACGGCTTTGTTCACCTTTTTGATGAGGACCCAGCATGACAGAAAAACCTGGTGAATACGAAGAAGCTGAGGCTCATCTCAAGGTTGTGGAGCAGCTCTGGTCTCGCCCCCTGATGAGTCAGCTCAAGGAGCAGCTCCCGAGCGTATCGTTGGGGAACGTGCTTGTTGCAGAGGCGCGTACAGGTCTTGTGCCGATGCTCTGGGCTCAATCACTCCCCGAGAGCATCCGTGTCATGGCGCTTGATCCTTCTCGAAGCATGCTTGACCTTGCGCGCGATCGTTTTGATGAGGCGGCGCAAAAACGTATCTTCCTCACACCACAATCGATTCAAAGTCTCTCCTATGCTGATGGCGTCTTCCCCGCAGCAGTGTGTACAGAAGGCATCATCACACAACACCAGCTTGTGCAAGGCCTCACCGAGCTCACCCGCGTGGTAGATCAGGGCGGTTCACTGCTCCTGTGTGTCCCCTCGGTGCATAGCTTTGGTATCTGTGTGGACATGATGGAGGAGGCATTTGCCGCACACGAGCTTGAACACAATCTGGAGCGCCTGGAGCAACTACAACGTAGCTTCCTGACCTCGGATACGCTCTATCGCGTTGCCCGAGAGCTTGGTCTTCATGATCTCTCCATGCAACATCACCGCTGGACCATCGAGTTTGACTCGGGTCATGAGCTGCTCACATCACCTCTGATCCGCCAGACCTTCTTCCCTCACTGGATGAGTATTATTCGATCTTCCGAGCGCGATTTGATTGTGCGTTACATGATCGATGCCCTTGATACTTACTTTCATGGCCAAACTATCCCTCTTGAAGTTGATGCTTTATCGATCCTTGCGACACGATAAATAGAGCGCGTTGTGCGCTTTTGATTTTTAAATCAATGGCTTATGTTGATTTTTGGTGCGACGGTAAAAAAATTAAAAAGCACTTGACAGAAAAACGGATATGATACAATATTCCAATCCTCAGGACGCGCTCCTGAAATACATATTCCGGCTTAGCTCAGTGGTAGAGCAATCGGCTGTTAACCGATTGGTCGCTGGTTCGAGTCCAGCAGCCGGAGCTAAAAGACCGAGGCACATGTGCCTCGGTCTTTTTTTGTATTTATGAAGCGCTCATTCTGGTTTGCTCTGCACACATGGGATGGGATTATAACGTGTGATGTTATCGTGGATGGTGGGTGTGAATATGACCAGACTTCGTGTGTCTCCCCGATCGGTTCCTCATGTGGCGGCTCATATGGCCGATGAAGTGTTGCAGAGTGGAATCTCTGTGTATCCTGGCGCGCTCTCTCCTGAGCTGACCCTGTCCATGCGTGCCGAGGCCGAATCCCTCTGGGATGACGACTCCTTTCGTTTCGCACGCGTGGGAGCTGGCGAGGATAAACGCCTGATCCCTGAAATTCGAAGCGACAGGGTGTGTTGGTGGGAAGATCATGATCTTTCCCCGGCACAACAGGAGTATCACGCGTTCCTTGAACACTTACGCTCCGAAATTAATCAGCGCACATTCATGGGATTGTTTGACTGGGAAGGACACTACGCGGTTTACCTCGAAAAGACCTTCTATCGACGCCACCTCGACGTGTTTGCCAAGGCTCCCTCAAGGCAAATTACTGTGATCGCGTACCTGAACCACGAGTGGAAGCAGGGCGATGGTGGAGAGTTACGTCTTTATCTTGATGCTGAGGATCGTGAGCGCTACGTGGATGTGCCTCCACTGGGCGGCACCGTGGTCGTCTTTGAATCCGCTCGTTTCTATCATGAAGTGTTGATGAGCAACACTCCTCGCCATAGCGTCACGGGCTGGTTCCGCACGCGCGGATAGGCAAACCTAAAAGGTGCGCCCCAGGGTCAATCTTGCGGTGCGTGGCGGGCCCGCTGCGGTGTGAATCGCAGGGAGCTGACTTGCTGGTTGATCTAAATCCCAGCGACTTGCGTAGTGGTATTCTCCCTCACGCAAGCGCTGGTTGAAGATGTTTTCGACCTCAAGGCCAACCTGAAGAAGACGCCACTGATAACCTACTTTTGCGTCTGTCCTGAGTAGAGTAGAGCCCGTTGCTCCATGTGGCAGCGTTCTTGGCGCGACATAAAGTGCCTGAACGCCACCGCTCCAGCCGCTCTCATGTGATGCTGTTGCTTTTACGTTTGAAACAAGCCATGGGGCGAATGGAACAGGGTTCTGTGACTCGATAAATCGTGCATCTGTGAGGGTGACGTCTGCGCGTAACGTGAGCCATGATAGCGGCGTGGCGCGTAGCGCCAGCTCTCCACCCAGACGTCGAGTGCCGTTGACTTCCACGCTCACGCCAGATGCATGATCGAAGATGGACTCCCGCTGAATAAGCGTCAGAAAACCTGCGGCGCTTGTTTGCAGCCACGATGTGACATTCCACTTGCTGCCCGCTTCCATTGCGTTTGATCGCGTGACCTCTGGTTGGTTGCCCGTGAGTTGTTCATCATCAAAGCTTGAGGATGTGGAAGTGAAGTTTGAAAATGCGCGCGCTTCTGGCGGTCGAAAGCCACGTCCATGGGCAAGAAAGAAGGTCCATTGTTGGAGCGGAGCCCATTGCAATGTGGTGCGTGGCGAGAGCGCAAAAAGCGTATCTTTGCTGCGTTGATTCTCATCAAGCCTGTCCACCACATTGACATGCACTGTATCCAGACGACCCCCCGTATTAAGCCTTAGCTGTGAGTGGGGCGTCCATGTAATCCCTGCTCGGGCGTGTGCGATCAGTTGTGTGCCTTCAAGTGCGCGACGGTTTGAGATGACCTCAAGCTCCTGTCCTATCTGATCTTCGTGTTGTTGGAAGTGATCGCCTCGTACGCCTGCTCCTGTGGTTAGCGTCAAGGCGCGAAACACGTGAGCTTCGTGTGCTCCTGTGAGTCCAAAGGTGAATGTTTGTTGTGCCTGTGAGCGGCGATCGCCATGGAGCGGGTCATTTAAATATCCTGTAAAGTTTTCAAGAAGCTTCAGGCTTCGATAACCTCCGTAGCCATGCAGTGATAATGTGTAACGCTCTCGATTCAGGTTGTAGCGCAGCGCCAAAATTCCTCTGAGGCTTTCTCCCTTCGATTCCGGGTCATATGCGCCGTAAAAGTCGACAAAGTTACGTGTCACATCTTCATTGCGTACGATGCCAGGTAATTCAAATTGTGCAGCGCCCGCAAGTGCTGTGAGGTGAAGCGTGCCATGTGTATTTGTGTCAAAAATCTTGAATCGACTGTTTAGTGTGGCGCGATTAATGGCCCTGTTTTCTCCAAATCCATCATCGTGTGTCACCTCCACGCCAACAAATTGTTGTGCTCCTGATGTATGGCGAGCGAAGAGTCGGTGTCGGTTGGTTGTTCCAGCGGTGTAACTCATGCCCCAAGGTGAGGTGTCATCAGTAAATCCGAGGGAGTAGCGTGAAGAGCCCGCCATCGCAAAGGCTCCTTGTTGCAAGGTAAAGGGTCCCTTGATAAAGTTAACTGCCTGAATAAGCTCGGGAATGATGATGCCAAGGTCAAGGTAACCTTGTGCATGTATATTGGACCACTCGTTGAGTGGAATTCCATCCAGTGAAAGCTCTAGATCAGAGCCATGTATGGCATCAAATCCACGCAGGAAAAATTGATGTCCCTTACCTTCGCTTCCATGTTGAACAAGCGTCACGCCAGGTACTTGACGCAACACCTCCTCGGCGTTTTTACTGGGCAATACGGCGATGTCCTGTTTGGTTACGCTTGTGCTTGAGGCTGTCTCCGCAACAGGGGCGGCGTTTGTTTCGACGATCTCTTCATCTCCTGCCCATTCAAGCTCCACGAGCAAGGGTTGTTGGCGTTCGGACATGGTGATGACAATGTAGCGCTCGTTATAATCGGGTGCGCTGATGTGCAGTTTGACTGGTCCATCAGGCAGCTCTTCAAGCGTAAATTCCCCCTGTTCGTTGGTGGTCGTGGAAGATGCCATGTTCACAACCTGAATCACCGCACCTTCCACGCCGTAGTCTTCAGCACCACTCTCAACCACTCGCCCTGTCATTGCGCTGGTCTGCGCATATGCACTGGCTGGACTGCCGAGCACATACAGGGGGATTGTGAGCGTGCTAAAGAGCAAGGCTAGTGTGAATGTGCGCCGAAATGACCCTCTCCATTCCCGTGCCCCACCGTGCTACTTTGTGCGACGAGCCATTCCCACATGGTGCTGACATCGCCTGCGCTACCTGGATCGTAGCTGCCAATATCCGTCATCTCCAATTCGGCGCGTGTAATTTCGCCATCCTCGTCAAGATCTGCATCGGCCAGCGCCTGAAATACAACCTGTGGTTCCTCGGCAACCAGGCTGTCATAAAAGAGGTGATCTGCATGTACAGTGACCTGGAAGACCTCTGTGCCGCCCTCTGTAAGGGTGGTGTCAATATGACAGTCGGAGTAATGTGTGTCGTGATCAAACTCCCAGTCAAAGGTTTTGGTGACACCATCTTTTGTGGCTGTCCCTGTGACTTTCATCTGCGCAATGACATAGCTTGCATCGGTGTACGCCTGTGCTGATGCTGTGGTGCTTGAAAGCTCGTGACCGTTGCCATCTGTGCCGACCGAGATATCAATGGGTTCGCTTGAGGGCAGCGCAACGCTCCCTACAGTGACGTCCTGAATATCCACGACGAAGCTTGAGAATGTGACCTCCCAGTTGTCCGCCATGTCTTCTGCTGTAATGCCATCTTCAATAAACTCTTCGCCATATACAACAGCGGTGAGTGTGCCTTCGCCTGCGTCCTCCTCGCTACAGGCAACTGTAGCCAGAAGGAGTGTGGTGAGCGCGAGTGTGATCCATGGTGTGTTCTGTGTCATAATTTCCTAATCGATATGTTGAATGGTGTAATGATCATGGGTTTGAAACTTTCTTCTGAGCACATTGTAGGCGTCTTCAACCTCCTCCTGGTCAGGCTCAATAGAGAGCATGTGATCGTCATCTTCATCCAGTGACTCAAAATCAATGGAGTCAAAAAGTGTGTCGCCCTCAAGTTCATCAAGAGGGCTGAAGATGAAGTGTAGTGAACCTGTGCTATCTTCTTTTATTTCTTCAGTAAATGGTGCGCCGACGAGCTGTCGGCCTTCGGGCGAATCGAGCGTGATCGTAAATGTGGTCGTGGTGCCATCTTTGGTGGCGCTGCCTTCCAGAATGGCAGTGTGTCCTGCAACAACAGTTTCGTCGCCACCCTGGATAAATGTGAAGTTTGCTGCGGTGTACTCACCTGCGATCAACGTCGCTGTGCCAAGCGACTGCCCCTCGTCTTCTATCCAGTCGATGACAAATTCACCCGAAAGTTCTCCCGTCACCTCGCCGCCCTGATAGTGGCCAGGGTGGGCGTATACATTCGGTACGAGGAGATCAAGAATACGCTGTCCAGGTGATGCCGTGTGAACTTCACCTGCAATGGTAAAGACAGGATCTTTCAACGCGATGCGCACTGATGTGAGTGTGACCTCATAGCCC
This sequence comes from uncultured Pseudomonadota bacterium, assembly GCA_950059285.1. Taxonomy (GTDB): domain Bacteria; phylum Myxococcota_A; class Bradymonadia; order Bradymonadales; family Bradymonadaceae; genus CATLTV01. Next base: position 15,053 of record CATLTV010000063.1, read on the forward strand.
AGATCGTTGGTCACGGGGACGATTCTTGAAGCGTCCACCACCAGAGGCAACTCAACGCGCACAGCTTCGCTGGGAGAGTCACAGGAGAGCAGGGTGCAGATCACAAGGGCGCTGCACATCACAAGATGCATGGGTTTTGTCTTCATGGTGTGACCTCGGGCTCATACTGGCTGTAGACAGCCTTGCCATGCAGCACGCCGGGCAAGCCAATCAGGTAGTTTGCGACATGTGTGAGTTTTGAGGGGGAGCCTTTTAATACAATGATTTCAAGGCAGATGTTTGGGGAGAGGTGAATGTGCATTGAGGACGTCACCACATCGTGGTGTTGGTGTCCGTGCTCCTCGATCTGATAGGCAAGTTGTCTTTTGCTGTGGTCGTATACAAGTGTGACTGTAGCGACTGCGGTTTGGTGCTCATTTTGGCTCCATTCTTCTTCAATAAGGCGAGCGCGTATCAGATCGCGGATAGCCTCGGAGCGATTTTCATGACCGCTTGTTTCGACAAGCTGGTCAAAGCGTTGCAGCAGATCTTCTTCAATGGACAGGCTAGCGCGAACAAGTTTGGACATCTTATACCTCAGTGTTACGATTCGAGTACTTCGTAATACTAATTGGCATAAGCAGCGACAGCGTGTCAATTGCTTTGTGTGGGAGTGGGGTAGATGTGCAAAAAGGGAGACATTGTCTCCCTTTTTGCACATCTCTTGATTTATAATGGCTTAGCCGTGTTTTTTACGGTGTTTGTCGAGCGTTTTTTGCACACGATCAAGGGCTTGTTTGATGTGTACCGCAATGGCCAGATCGTCTTTGCTCTCCATCTTCAAGGTTTTACCATGCGCGGTGCACAGGTGGTCTACATTCTGACACTGTTCGATGAGCTCATTGGCCCAGCGCTGGAACTCATCAGCCGCACCTTCGCGTTCCTCAAGAACCTTGGACAGAGTAGGGTGGAAGGAGAGTCCTCCCACAAGCGGGAGGTCAAGCCATGTAAGCGTGTCGTCAACATGGAGTGTGCGCGTTTCCTTGTGGATGACCAGCACGGATGAAAAGTGGAGCTTTTCATCTTCGGGAATGAGTTCAACCCCCTTGGGGACACTGAAGATGAAGTCATCCTTGTAAAGTTCGTACATGTCCATGGAGTCAGTATGAATGCTCTCCCAGTTCAATGTGGGTGCCTTGTTGATGTGTCTTGCTGTGCCATAGAGCTTGGCGTTGGGGAAAATCTCGGCCATGTTTTTGACATGAATGGTGTGGAATGGATGCAAGTTCAAGATGGCTTCAAGCTTTGCGCCGTTGTCGGTGAGTTTCATAACCTCGGCACGGACCTTGTCATCAAAGGTGTACGAGTCAAGCATGACAAAGTTTCCTGACTTCAGGCGAACAAGAGAGCTCTGTGTGCCAATGTCAACCAGGCCCCCAAGTTTGAATGATCCTCGGATGTTCCAGAAACTGTCTGCGATTTGAATGATTTTATCTGCCATTTTACACTGCTCCGTAAGAGTTACAAAAATACCCACACAACATGTCCACACAAGCGCTGTTGTCCAATGCTTTTAATGTGGTATGTGCGTGGGCGTTTTTGTTAAGTGTTTGTTTTTATGGTGCTATTTTTGTTTTTCTCCCAGGATGGTAGCGCCTGTTTTACTCAATGTGCAGTCAGCTTTACCATTACACCATGGCTTGATTTGTACTCCTGCCTGACCAATATGCAGAGAGATGATCTCTTTCTTTTTGCCCTTGTTAAACTGCACCTCGTACACACCTGCTGGCGCCGCGATCGGAGGATGCTTTTCCTTGACATGAATCCAGAGCTTCTTATCTCCATCGATTTGAACATGCGATACGGTGAATTTCTTGCCCTTGGCAGTCTCAAACATCAGCCCTGATTTCTTGCTCACGGACAGTGGTGACCCCTTGGTTGCACGGATTTTGATCAGCGAGATTTCATCGGAACCGCTGCTTTTGTAAAGGTCAGAGCGAATGTCCACGTCACACTTCATGATGTTATCGAATGTGGCGTTTTCAATGCCATCAGTCTTGAGTTCCTGAGCATAAATCAAGGATGATGTCAGGAGTAGTGTGGTGATCAGGGTACAGAGCTTGAGTAAGGGACGCTTCATGGAATACCTCTTGTATAAGTATGTATATGTCATGGGTTGGACCCTGTTCATACAGAAATACTTCTATTTTGCCAATACCTACATTGCATGGGATGACAGGTTTTTATGCTCGCAAAAAGACTCCTGTTCTCTATCTATCAACAATTAGTTGACAGTTGAACTGCTTGATTTTTCTACGGATCGCGCCTTTCTTAAGCATGTGCTTCACAGCGCACTAACCTGAACGATTTACATCGAGAGTTCGTATCTATGTCTCAAGATCCTCCACATAAAAAGTCCTCTGAGCTGCTCGCCAAAGTTGGTCGTCGAGATGTGATGCTCGGCCTCCTTGGTGCACCCGCTGCGCTGGCGATGGCATGTCAGAGTAAAACACCCTCCAATCCAGTTGTGACAAATCAAACATCTTTGCCCAGGGAAAATACCATGAGTACATCCACCTCCTCCAGCCGTATGCCCGTTCTTTTTGTTGGCCATGGCTCCCCCATGAACAGCTTCCTTGATAATGAATGGAGCCAGGGCTTTGCTGACCTCACAAAAGATGTCCCGCAACCCAAGGCGATCGTGGTCATCTCCGCGCACTGGTATCTCGATGGAAGTTACCTCACAGGAAACGAACACCCCGAGACAATCCACGACTTCTATGGCTTCCCAAAACCTCTGTATGAGATTCAGTACCCTGCACCAGGAAGCCCCGATCTTGCACGAAAAATTCGCACCATGTTGGAGCTTTCCCAGGACTCCGTACGCACGGACTGGGGTCTTGACCACGGCACATGGAGCGTATTGCGTTGGATGTATCCCGATGCCAAGGTGCCCGTCTTGCAACTTAGCCTGAACCGTCACCTGTCACTCCAACAACACTTTGACCTTGGGCGCTCACTTGCCCCCTTACGTGATGAGGGCATCTTAATTGTTGGAAGTGGTAATATTGTGCATAACTTGCGAGATGCCATCTCCCGAAGGCGCACGGACACACCACAAACCCCTGACTGGGCTGCTTCTTTTGACCGCGATGTGACGAGCATCCTCCAGCAACGCGACTCTGAAAAGCTTGTAGGTGATTGGATTAAAGAGAGAAATGGTCAGCTCTCACACCCGACACCTGACCACTGGCTCCCGATGCTCTACACGTATGCAGCATCATCCGAGCAGGATCAGGTGAGCTTCCCCATTGAGGGCTTTGATCTGGGCTCCATATCCATGCGTAGCGTCTTGTGGAAAGGTTGAGCTTATTACACGAGACTCTTACCCCCCGAGGAACTTATGGATAACACATCACCCCCCAAGTTCGGCGCATCCTTCTGGGATGAGCGTTACGCCAACAACTTCGCCATGTATGGCACCACCGCTAATGATTTTGTGCGTGCTGTCGCACATCGCATTCCAGAAGGCCCTGTCCTGGTGATTGCTGCGGGTGAAGGTCGTGATGCCGTCTTTGCTGCTGAACTTGGGCATCAGGTGACCGCCATTGACCTCTCCAGCGTCGGGCTTGAAAATGCTCAAACGCTCGCTGCACAGCGTGGCGTTGAACTTGAAACCATCGTCGCAGACCTCGCTGACTTTGATTTTGGTGAGTCGTGCTGGGCAGGTATCATCTCTGTCTGGGCGCATGTGCCTCCAGCCTTGCGCAAGAAAGTGCACGCGTCTTGTGTGCGTGGGCTGATGCCTGGTGGTGTGATGGTCTTTGAAGCCTACGCACCTGAACACCTGAACAAACCAGGCAAGGGCGGTCCCCCCAATGTGGAGCTTCTTGTGGAGCGTGAGGTCGCTCGCCAGGAGCTCAATGGCCTCGACTTTGAACTCTGTCAGGAGGTTCTTCGCGACGTTCAGGAAGGCGAGGGACATGTGGGGCTTAGCCTCACCACACAGGTTCTGGCTGTAAAGCCCTTGTGAGTTTTATCCTTTACACAGTAAACTCTCGAGAGATGGCGCTTTTTGTGCCATCTCTCGAGGTATTTTTGAAAACATACATTGAGTGATTGAATTTAACAGGGAGAATTCCTACTATGCAGACAGAGATTGTTTGGAAAGAGGGTGTGCACTTTGAGGCAACCTCTGGAACAGGTCACACGATCAATCTTGACGGCCCCGCAGACTACGGCGGCCAAAACCTCGGTGCTCGCCCGATGGAGTTGATGCTCATCGGTGCAGGTTCGTGCTCCGCGTTCGATGTGATGATGATCCTCAAGAAGGGGCGTCAACAGGTCACAGGATGTAAGGTCGAGCTTGACGCAGAGCGTGCGCCTGAACCCCCCAGGGTGTTCACCAAGATCACGATGCGTTTCATTGTCACAGGTCGTAACCTGAGCCCACAACGTGTCAAACGTGCGATAGAGCTTTCGGCTGAACAGTTTTGCTCCGCGTCTATTATGCTCAAGAGAGCAGGTGTGGAGATTGAGTCTATGCACGAAATTATTGAGGAAGACGGCGAAGAGTAGCCTGTCTAGCGAGGAGGTGCCTGATGCGCATCGTGGATGATATCAGTGAGCTTGTTGGGAAGACGCCCATGTTGCGCGTCAAGAAGCTCTTTCCCCAAACCAGAGCCAATATCCTGGCAAAACTGGAACTCAGCAACCCCATGTCCGTCAAGGACAGGCCCGTTCAATACATCATTGAAAAGGCTCTGGCCGAAGGCATGATCAAGCCTGGCACTGAACTTGTTGAGGCAAGCTCAGGTAACACCGCCATCGCCATCGCGATGTACGGTGCCACCAAGGGTTTTCCCGTGCGCATCTTCATGAGCGAGCTGTGCAGCGAGGAGAGGTTCAAGATCCTGAATGCGTTTGGTGCCAAGGTGGTTCTGACCCCTGGTGTGGAACATACACGTGGTGCTCGTGCTCGCGCCATGACCTACTGTGAAGCCAGTCAGGGCAAGGCGTTCTTCATCAATCAACACTCCAACCCCAACAATGGCGACGCACACTACCTTCGTACAGGCCCCGAAATCTGGGAGCAGACCGAGGGACAGATCGACGCCATGGTCATTGGTCTTGGTACATCAGGTACATTTGAGGGGCTCTCTCGCTTCTTTAAAGAAAAGAATCCAGACATCAAGATCGTCGCTTTTGAGCCCGCTTCAAGCCCTGTGTATGGTGGTGGTGAGATGGGCAAACACAGGTTGATTGGCATCGGACCTGGATTTGTGACCGAGAACTTCGAGCGCGGCAGGGGTCGTCTTGATGAACTTGTACGTGTCACTGATGAGGACGCTTTCCGCACCACACAACAACTTGCAAAGACAGAAGGCGTCTTTGCTGGCGTGACCTCCGGGGCATCTTTATGGGTCGCAGGAGAACTCGCCAAAAGAGACGAATACCGAGATAAAACAATCTGTTGTATTATCTGTGATAGCGGCGAGCGCTACCTCTCGGTGGAAGGACTCTTTGACGCCAATGATATTGAGCGCATGACATAATAAGACGTACACATGTGCGGCATAAGCGAAGACAGAGGCGGCGACTTGACATGCATCAACGATGCACGTCAAGTCGCCGCCTCTGTCTTCGCTGTGGGAATTGCGTGCAAAACCATGTACATTGTCCTCGGTTATTTTGGCTTCTTCAGGTCAATAGAGCCTCCTTGTCCGCTGCCCCTGTGCGAGGTGTTTCATGCGAGTCTATTCATCGTATCTTCTGTGTGTGCTTTGTCTGGCGTCTGTGTTTTACACAGGTTGCTTACCTGCGATGAACGAAGAACCTGATCCTGTGGATAGCAAGGATCGCATTTCTGATGCGTCCGATATGACATCGGAACAGAAGGATCAGTCGGAGGATGTTGAAGACCTTGCCGAGGTTGATGACCATCCCTGCCGCCAACTCCCGCTGAGCATGCGAAGTCCCACCGATATTGAACAAACCGTGGCGCTTATCAACGCGCTCCCAAAGCCTGTGACCATTCCTTGCTTTATCAGCGCGCTCCCTCGGCCCTTATCGATTCACGCTACCTATGGTCAAATCAGCGCGCAGCCCGCGATGGGAAGACGCAGCCCCAGGATCTTTATCTTGCGTGGCGATTTGATCCTCTCCATCGCGCTTGAAGGCGATGGGAGTCACTTGCTCGAGTTTGGATTACTCGATGGTAGGGGGGATTCATTCAAGGGAGAGCTTGAGTTTCCCATTGAGCAGGATCTTATGCCAAGCGCGCCTTATCTACGTGTGATGTATGATGATGGGATGACTGTATGTGCGTTCTGTCACTCTCAGGAGGTTCCCAAACACACGGTGGATGGTGCGACCGTATATCGTTCGGTGGCGTTGCGTCCTGTGGAGCGTGAGCGTGTGTTTATCAATGATCTCAGCAAGGAGCAGGCCGAGTGTAATGTGCAAGAGGAGTATCTGCGGTGCAAAATACTTGATGCTCTCTTTGATGGTGAGCTTGAAGAGGGCTATTTCCCCGAGGATCTTGTGACATTTTATTAAGAGAAAAAAGAGGGCGGCCTTTTGCTTTGGCAAAAGGCCGCCCTCTTTTTTCTCTTGTTTATTTCGAGAAGTTTACAAGGGCTTTGATGTATTCATCAAAGCTCTCGTATTGTGGGATATGACCAATGCCAGGAAGCTCCACATGTGTGCACTGTGGGATCTTGTTGCAGGTGATCTCACCAAGCTTGTCATAAAGGCCCATGGTTGCTGCGACTTCAGGTTCCACGAGGTTTTTACCAAGTGCGGTGCGGTCGCGATCGCCCAGAATGAGCAGGGTGGGCATGGTGAGCTGGTCAAACTCATAGAGCACAGGTTGTGTGAAGATCATGTCGTAGGTGAGCGCAGAGTTCCATGCGACGAGAGGATAGTCTTCTTTGTGCTTGCTCCATCCAGCCTGAATCGCGAGCAGCTCGTCGTACTCGGGCTTCCAGGCGTTATCAAAGTAGCTGGCGGTCATGTAGTTCTTGATCTTTTCAGGCGTCTTTTGAAGCTCTTGCTTGTACCACGTGCCCACGGGGACGTAGGGGACTTTGAGCTTCCAGTCCTCAAGACCAATGGGGTTTACCAGCGCAAGTTTGGTGACTTTTTCGGGGTACATCAGGGAGTATCGAGTGGCGAGCATGCCGCCCATGGAGTGTCCCACGACGAGGATATTGTCGTTGATGTTCAGTGACTTGAGAAGGTTGTCTGTGTTGTCCGCAAGAGCCTGGAATGTGTATTGATAATGCTGTGGTTTTGTGGACTTACCAAAGCCAATCTGGTCGGGGATGACGACTCTGTAGCCCTGTTTGGTGAGCGCCTGTGCGGTGGTTTCCCAGTAAGCTCCCGAGAAGTTCTTGCCATGAAGCAACAGCGCGGTTTTGCCATTGGCCACGCCTTCTTCGGGCATCACATCCATGTATGCCATCGACAGCTCCTGTTGCTGTGATGTGAACGTGAAGGTCTTGACTTCAAAGGGGTAATCAAAGTTGCTCAGGTTTGCATCAAGCGCTTCAAAGGAGTCGGCACCCACAGCTTGTTGTGTGGGTTCCTGACTTTGTGCCTTGGGTTGAGAGCTCTTGTTGCAGCCTGTGACGAGCAAGGTCGCGCTTCCAAGTGTAAGTAAAGCGTATGCTAAGGATCGTGTGTTCGAAAACATGGGGCCTCATAAATGTGAGTAAACTGGCTATAAAAATGGTGTCCACGACGGCGACGCCGTCGCCAACTGTAGGGAGTCACAGTGAAGAGTCAATCTCATGACACATTGTGATGTTGATCTTACGGACCTCTTTCATGTAGTTAGGTAGGCCGAAAGGTGAATGGTTTCCACAGTTTTAGTTATGGAGAATGTGATGCGAAGGACGATACAAAAATGGATAATTATTGGTGCTGTGTGCGGGATTTTGCCTGCTGCATGTGCCAAAAACAAGGCCACTACACAGGATGACAGCGCTGTTGTTGATGCGCAGACATCTCAGCTTCAATCAGGTCTTGATCTCAAGTCCATTGATAATCAGGTCCGTCCCCAGGACGATTTCTATCGTTACGTTAACGGAGTCTGGCTCGCGACGACCAAGCTTCCCAGCGACCGCTCTAACTATGGCTCATTCACCGAGGTGTCCGATGTGACCGATGTGCAACTGCGCCAGATTGTGGATGAAATTTCAAAGGATGAGTCGGTCAAGGCGGGGAGTTCCGAGCAAAAAATCCGTGATTTTTACAATGCTTATATCGAGGCATCCACGCGTGATAGTGTGGATATCTCATCGTTAAAGCAGCATGAGCTTGCAAAGGTTGATGCCATCAACTCGCTTGAGGATTTTTACAAGGTCTCTGGCGAGCTGCGAAGTATTAGCATCTCCCTCGGTGTGAGTGTGCAAATTCGTACGGACTTCAAGGACCCCAACTCCATGGAGGTTTACATTTCGCAGCCACGTTTGACCTTGCCCGACAGGGATTATTACCTTGAGCAGGAAGAGCGTTATGTGGAAGGTCGCAAGCTTATGGTGGATTACATCTCTACCATGATGGGGTTTGCGGGCTACAAGGCTGACAATGCCAGCAAGATCCTTGAGCTTGAGACAAAGTTTGCCGAGATCTCCTGGGCCAAGGAGCAGTTGCGCAAGCCCGAGCTTCAGTACAACCCCAAAACCCTTGAGGAGCTGGAGGCGTTTTCTCCCGGGGTTGCCTGGAAAACGATCCTCGAGTCTGCTGGTTTTCCTGAGCGTGAGCGTTATATCGTCAGGCAAGATTCTTATGTCGAAAAGGTCGATGATATCTTGACCTCCACAGATGTTGATGTGCTCAAGGATTATGCGCGCTTCAAGGTACTGAGCCGCTATGGTAGCGTGCTTGGTAAGCCTGGGTTTGATGCTGGATTTGCTTTCTCCTCCAAGGGGTTGAGTGGTGTTGAGGAGCCTCGTCCTGACTGGAAGCGTGCCATCGCTGAATTGAACTGGATGATGGGAGAGGTGCTTGGCCAGGTGTACGTCAAGCGTCACTTCAAGCCAGAGGCCAAGGAGCGCATGGTCAAGCTCGTGGACAACCTGCTTGAAGCTTACAGGGGTTCTATCAAGCAACTTGACTGGATGGGTGAAGAGACACGCGTCGAGGCGCTGAAAAAAGTGGACTCCTTCAGACCAAAGATTGGATATCCTGACAAGTGGACAGACTTCTCAAGCGTGGAGATCACCACCGATGCAGTTGCCAACAGAAGGGCATTGTACGAGTTTGACTTCCAGCGCGATCTTGAAAAGCTTGGCAAGCCTGTGGACAAGAGCGAGTGGTACATGTCCCCGCAGCGCGTCAACGCTTATTATAACCCTGCATGGAACGAGATCGTGTTCCCTGCTGCGATCCTGCAACCTCCATTCTTTGACCTCTCAGCTGATGATGCAGTGAACTACGGTGGCATTGGTGCTGTGATTGGTCATGAGATTGGGCATGGTTTTGATGACAGCGGTCGAAAGTTTGATAGCACAGGCGCGATGCGTGACTGGTGGACCGAGGAAGACGCGGCTGCATTTGAAGCCAAGAAGGAAGCGCTCAAGGCGCAGTATGAAGCGTTTGAAGTGATCAATGGCAAGACCATTAATGGCGAGTTTACATCGGGTGAGAATATTGGTGATTTGGCAGGTTTGTCAATCGCTTATAAGGCTTACAGGGCATCGCTTGATGGTAAAGAAGCCCCTGTGATTAATGGGTTTACTGGCGATCAGCGCTTCTTCATGGGGTGGGCTCAGGTGTGGCGACGACTGTACACCGATCAGGAGCTTGAGAAGCGCCTTGTCACCGATCCTCACTCTCCTGGAGTGGCGAGGACCAATGTGATTGTACGCAACATCCCCGCATTTTATGAGGCGTTTGACGTCAAGCCAGGTGATGGCATGTACTTGCCTCCAGAGCAGCGTGTGACTGTGTGGTAAGCGTTTAGAACATGACAATGAAGAAGACGCCAAAGGGGCGGCGGCTGATATATCAGCCGCCGCCCCTTTGGCGTCTTCTTCATTGTCAGGAACTTATTTCACGCACGTATAGATGACTGCGGGAGGGATGTTCTTCCAGACAATGGGGCTGACCTCAAGCGAGGAGAATCGCTCTTCAAGGAGGTCGCGAAAGTTGCTCGCTGTGCGAAAGTAGTAGGAGTGTGTGTAGGCGAAGGTGATAAACTTGCCGCCAGGACGCAGGGACTCGTGGATGGATTTCAAGATATCAAGCTGGACCGAGGGTGGAATATTGGCCCAGGGAATGCCCGAATAAATGGTGTCCACATGGGATGCGTGATGACGCTCAAGGTAGTCGTTGATATGCGCCGCAGAGTCTTCATAGATGGTCAGGTGAGGAAGCGCCTCCTGAACCTGTTGTGCAAAGACGGGGTTGAGCTCAAGCGCGAAGAAGTCACATGTCTTGGGGAGCTGTTCTGCGAGGTGCCCTGTGAGGACGCCTGTGCCGACGCCAAGCTCGACGATGAGCTTGCTCTTGTGTAGGTCTCCACCTTCACGAATCATGGCTCCTGTGAGCGAACGTGAGCTTGGGAAGAGGGCGCCCACGGTCTTGGGATTCTTTAAAAACATACTGAAGAAGTGGATGTTTTCTTTGATCCAGGCTCGGCGAGTGTCACGTGGTTGGCTTGGCATACTCGGTCAACAGTTTTTGGGGGGGTTAGGCCTGAGGATTAGCTCGAGGCAAAACATATTCATCACACATACAGTCTGCATTCAGGTCTATGTCATGGGAGTGATAGTTGTAAAGTATGAGCGTATGAAAAAGACGTGAAAAGCGTGTTGTGTACCTCTTCTGTGGATGATGTATGACAAGTGCATATGAGGTATGTATATTGTCAATTTTAGAAGCCGAGCGGCTTTGGGTTTTGTTTAATCAAATAATCATGAGAGAGAATAGAATTATGCCAGAGAAGATGTACAAGCGAGTCTTTGAGAACAACAGAAAGTGGGCAGAAGAGCACCTGAGCGGCGATGAGGATTTCTTTGAAAACCTTGCCAAGGGTCAGTCTCCCGAGTTTTTGTACATTGGATGTTCTGACAGCAGGGTCCCTGCAACCCATGTGATGGGTCTTGATCCAGGTCAGGCGTTTGTGCACCGTAATATCGCCAACGTCGTACCCAACACCGATCAGAACGTGCATTCTGTGATTCAATATGCGGTGGACCATTTGATGGTGGAGCATATTGTTGTGTGTGGTCACTATGGTTGTGGCGGCGTGGCAGCAGCGATGCAATCCGACGATCTCGGGTTGTTAAATGGCTGGCTCCGAGAGATTCGCGATGTGTACAGGCTGCACGCTGATGAACTCAACGCGATCGAAGACGAGGAAGCGCGCTACAAGAGGTTGATCGAAATTAACGTATTGGAGCAGTGCAACAATGTGCTCAAGACCAGCTGGGTGCAAAAACAATGGCTGCGTCGTAAGGGGCCAATTGTGCACGGCTGGGTGTTTGATATCTCCACAGGCTTGCTCAAAGATCTGGACTTCCCACATGAGAAGGCGATGGAGAAGATCCGAGAGATCTATCACCTGGATGTTTAAGCCAGCTCCAGGCAACAAGTAAATAAAGCGAGAGGTTTTTAAAATGTCTGATTTATCAAAGGTTTGGCGTCAGGAAGTGTTGAGGTTTTGGTTTGAAGAGCTTGAACCAAAGCAGTGGTTTCAGGGTTCGGATGAGCTTGATGCCACGATCACATCACGGTTCAAGACCATACTGGAGGAGATCAGGACATGGTCTGTGACCTCGCTTGTGGGGCAGAGCGCCGAGGATGCGCTGGCCGCAGTCATCGTGTTGGATCAATTCTCTCGCAATATTTACCGCAAACAGGCCGAGGCGTTTGCTCAGGATATGCTCGCACGTACGGTGTCAAGCGCTGCCATTGAGCAGGAGCTTGACCAAAATCTTGAGGAGCAACAACGTCACTTCCTGTACATGCCCTTTATGCATGCCGAGGATCTCGACGCTCAAAAGCGCTCCCTCGAACTCTTCGGTGCGCTTGGTGATGAGAACACCCTCAAGTTTGCCCGCGAGCACTATGAGCTTGTAGAACAGTTTGGTCGATTCCCTTACCGTAACGACGTGCTTGGACGACAGAGCTCGCCAGAGGAGGAGAGCTACCTGAAGGATGGCAAGCGTTACGGTCAATAGGTGTGCAAAAAACGGCACATATGTACTGTTTTTGAACCATGACAGAAAGCCAGAATTGCACATATGTGCAATTCTGGCTTTCTTTTTTTGTGTCATCGCTTGTCGGCCTGCTGTGGCGATCCATAATCAATACTGTCATCGGGTTGGGAGTTTAGCCCAGCAGCCGAAGACCTGTTTCCTATATGAAGCAGCGATTACATTTTTTTACAGGTTCTATATTTTTACAGTTTCGTTTATTTGGTTCAGTTTTTAAATTAGCAGTTATTGCAAAAGGATACGTTATGTCTTACTTGATTCGTTCACTCTTCTCGGTCACATTCTTCGTACTTGCCATCTGGTTCATTGGTTACCTTGCTGGCTTCCACATCGCGCTTGTGTCCACACTGGTAATCAGCCTCGCGGCAACGCTTGTACTCAACCTGGTGATGATGGCATTCAGTAGTAATAAACTGGCATAGTAGATTCACTTTCTATAAACCCAGAGCACACAAGGCGG
>CATLTV010000064.1 GCA_950059285.1 uncultured Pseudomonadota bacterium
ATAGCAAAATATGCTGCGTCCTCTTTATCAAGTCTCATGCTTGCTAAAGATAATGAATTTCCTCCAGGTCCTCTCAATCCAAAAGGTTCAAGTGTAACTGAGGCTGAATCTTCATCACGTGGAACGAATAAAATATCGTGGGGCCAATCTGGCAATTCACCTTTAATTGAAGCAAGAGATGGCGAACAACCATCATTTGTAATTTCGTAATTAGCTTTGTATAACCCTTGAGTAATAACATAACCTTTTTCAGAGACGCCCCAATCGTTATCTTGTTTATTATGCTTGGCTTTTTCATCGGGCGAACATCCAATACTATATGCAATGAAACACACCAATGAAATTGAATTAAAATTTATACTGATATTCATAGCACCTTCGTTGTTTCTAGAACACTATCGACAAAAATCTTGATAACACGTCCATACTCTAGCAAACTGTTACTTTGGCAGCTACTCGATGATGTACACCCTACTGGCTCAGCACTAATTTTCTGAGAACTATCTTTAGTAAGATCCTGATTCCGTCGAATTAGGTGGTCAGGGCCCTCGAACATGAGGCTGCGCAATACAAATTGTGCAGCCATTCTTTGTGGTACACAAAACCATTGCCTTGCTCAAATGCTGAGTGTTTGTCAGGGTTTTTGCGCTTTGACCTCGCTCCATACTCATGAAAGTTCCAGATCAACGCCTGACCTCTTGCTACCCTTGTCGCACTCTCCAGTGTCCCATGATAGTACTTTTGTGCGTATAGATTTTTATCCTGTTGATTCATCAGACGATCCACTTGATTTGAGGTTCTTGCACATCCTTTATGCTTGTAAGTTATTGTAAACATGTCTTTTTTGTTTTTCATTTTCGCAAGCTTTAATCACACTTGATCCCCAGATTGAGCATGGTTCTCCACCCATTCTTCCAATCTCCTCATCTTTTGTGAAAAACTTGCTTGAGTTTCAGCATGTCAGATAGTCAAGTCAAACATAGCACAGGGACTATCCCCACATGCGCGGGGAAACCTCGCCGTCAGCGAATCCAGAGAGAGGAATGAAGGGACTATCCCCATGTGCGCGGGAAACCCCTCGGACAGGTTGTCACACTTGTGCCAGAGAATGTGTGATGAAGAATGGGTATTGAGCCAGAGATGATGTGTTGGTGTCAAGTATCGGTTAAATAGAGGCGTTGTGGTTGTGGTTGGGTGAAAGAAATGTTTTCTTTTGAGTTCATTCTTACTATACTGTGACATCCATTCGGAAAATTGAGTCTTAACACCAGGATCAGGAGAGTGCTTTTATGACTGTAAAAATGACCATTTCCAGAGCTTTATCGGTGACAGTGTTCATGGCGCTCTTTGCCTGTGGCAATGAAGATAACAACGCCACCTCACCTGACATGTCGGGAGGAGAGGGCAAGGTTGATATGGCGGTCGTTGGGGGCGAAGATATGTCGCCTGCCGAGGATATGAAGGTCGAGCAGGATCAGGGTGTTGCTGATGCAGGTATGGAGGACATGTCTGAGGATATGCCCGTGGATATGACTTCACCTGATGAGGATATGGCGATGTCTGATACCGTTACGTATCACAAGGACGTCAAGCCGATCCTCAATGACTACTGTATGCGTTGTCACGCCCCTGGTGGTCAGGGACCGATCGACTTTAGTAGCCCCAATACAGTTCAGACGCTTGGCGAGGTGATCTTGAGCCAGGTTGAATCAGGTGAGATGCCTCCGCCTGTGGCAGACCCCGACTGCCGTGATTATCTGAGTAGCGAACAGCTCTCGATGGATGCGGCGAGCAAGGAGACGTTGAAGAAGTGGGTCGAATTGGGCAAACCTCTGGGTGAGGATGATGGCGTACCTGCCATGGCACCAGACAGCGCCACATTTGATAACCCTGATCTGGAGCTGCGTCTTACAGAGCCCTATGTGCCAACATATGAAGATGAGCAAAATCCCAACAATGAGTACCGTTGTTTCGCGCTTGAGCATGGGCAGGCAGAAAAGTTCTATATCACAGGTATGCACCCGATCATTGATCAGTCGGCGATTGTGCACCACGTGGTGTTGGCCAAGATGTCTCGCTCAAATGCCCCTGCTGACACGCTGACCACAAGCGGTCAGAACTGTATCAATGATATGGGCGTGCTCGCAGGAGATGGCGGTTCGGGAGGTATGGTGGGTGCCTGGGCTCCAGGTATGGACCCCATTGAGTTTGATGGCGCAGGTATTGAGGTCAAACCTGATGAAGTGTTGATTCTTCAAATGCACTATTATGCAGACCGCGCCGAGAATATGAACCTCCCCGATCAATCAGGGTACGCGCTCAAAATTGCGGATTCGGTTAGAAACCCTATCATGTTGTATCCGTTAGGCACGCATGACTTCACCATTCCAGCTGGTGATGATAACTATACATCCTCGGACAACATCTCCATCCCACTTGGCATCACCCTGTGGGGCGTCTTCCCTCATATGCACGTACTTGGGCGCTCTTATGATATGAAGGTTGAGGTTTCAGGCAACGATCAATGCTTGCTTGAGGGTCCCGTGTATGACTTCAATAACCAGCTTACATACATCTACAAAGATCCACTCTACATCCCACCAGGCTCGCCCATTTCATACTCATGTTCCTGGGATAACTCGCCCAACAACCCTGATCAGATCAACTCACCGCCCAAGGATGTGGGCTACGGCGAGCGTACCGATGAGGAGATGTGCTACATGTTCTCGTATGTTTCGATTGGGCAGCGTCGCCAGTAAATAGCCATCAACTACACCACCGAACTGTCAATGTGTTCAGTGGTGTAAAAGATTTACAGTGAACAAAAGAGGGCGAGGTTTTACTGCGTAAAACCTCGCCCTCTTTTGTTCACTGTATTACGTTCTAAGCATCATCAAAGGTGATTGTGATGGATTTGGATTCGTTGTGACATTCATCACGACCCACAGTGACCATTTCAGTCTTCGTGATGTCGTTGTAGGTTGCTCTGATGACGAAGTCACCACTCATGCCATAACCACAGATACCATGCTCGCAGGCTTCAAACTCACCACCGTCCACGCTGTATTCAAGTGTGGCATCGTCTGCGCTGATGGGGTCTCCATTTTGATCCTCAAGCAGGACGCTCACGGAGCTTCTTAATTCATTTGTACAGCTTGGCACATCTTCATCAAAAAGACCGCAACCAGAGAGGCTTATGAAAGCCATGCCAAGCAATAAGAGCAGGGTAAATGTTGTTGTAGATCGTGTGCGTGTCATGCGTCCCCTTGAAGGTTAAATGTGTTGTACAGCAGTTAAAACAATCACTTCAACCGCTGTATGTTGATGGTAAATATGACCGAGAAACAATGATTTTTTAGGCTATTTAAAAGTTAAAATTGATTCAAGGGTTTTATTATTATTGATTGAAAACAAGGACTTACATCATAATTCAGGCTCAAGTGTGAGTGTGACAAATTCAGGATTGGCGTGGCATTCGTCGCCGCCTACGATCACCATCTGTGTGGCGGTCTGGTCTCCTCGTGTTGCGCGAATTGTGAAATTGCCCTGGACATCATTACCACATGCATAGCTACCGCTGCCGCCAAGTTGCCCCTCCTGTTCGGCGTCCACCTCACAGGGCTTAAAATCTCCGTCATCCACGCTATATTCAACGGTCGCATCATTGACGGTGCCTCCTGCATCCTCGACAATGACATTGACAGACATGACTAACAGGTCTGTACATGCCCTGGGGCCAGCGAGGGCACCACAACCGCTTATCGCTGGCACGGTACAGGCTGTGACACACATCAACGCCAGGCGTTTTATGTGTTTGAACCGATTGAATCGGGTAAAGAATTTTGAAGAGTTTGAAGAGTTTGAAGAGTTTGAAGAGTTTACAGCGTTTAATACATTCATGATAAATGTCCCGGTGGATATGACAGGAGCTCGTCGTCTCATATGAAAGAAAATATTCACAGCGTATTGCATACGCTCATTCCGTTTCGTTTCCTCTCCACAGCACACAGAGAGGCCTTGATTGCACAGATGACCATGGAGGACGTCTCAAAAGGGACGCTCATTCTGGAGAAACATGCACAGGATGATCAGCGTCTCTATTTTGTGCTCTCGGGTCAAGTTGAAGTCTTTGATCCAGTGAGTCACAAGATCATCAGCGTCATTGACAGTGGTCGATATTTTGGTGAGCGAGCCCCGCTCTTTGACACCACCAGGGCTTATTCTGTGCGTGCCTCACGTGACAGCACACTTGCGAGCTTGCCTGCGCATGCGTTCCTCGCACAGATGCAACAGGACGCCGCCTTTGCACACTCTTTTGGTGCGATTCTTCGCGAAAAGCAGGGCCTCTTTCGTGCGTTTGATGCCTTTATCGCCGAGCTCATGCATGGCGTCAGTGATGATGTGGTGCACTTCCGCGAACTGGTCAGGTTATATCGCAAGCTTGAACCAGCGCTCCATCATCACGCCATGGACAATGAGCGTATCGACTTTGATGCGCTCTCTTATGCCACGCGACGACTTCCCGATAATATCTCGTCGATTTATATGCTTTATCTGACAGATAGCATGCAGGAGCACCTTGATGCACCCTCACAGCACTTTCGACCTGTTGAAAGTCCTGCGCGCAGGCGAGTGATTTATGAGCTGATGCCAGGCAAATTGATGATTATTCTGCGCGATGGTGTGTCAGATTTGATCGATTTGATGACCTGTCTGTGTGCTTACACCGTTGAGGCCAAGAAGATCCGTCGACGTGTGCAGCGCCCGTTCTTGCTCAAGAGGTTGGCGGAGAGCTCCGAGCTTGAATTGAGCGTGGAGGAAGAAGATAAGCTCTTGATCGAGCTTGGATTTACCGAGGAAGAGAGACTTGGTTTGAAGGCTCTGTTTCGTGAGCAACACACTGCACGAAAGCTCTATCAGATGGCGTTGCATCATGAGGATTTCAACATTCAGATTACCAAACAGGTGCAGAGCTACAACAGCATTCACGCCGAGATGTGGACGGATCAAATCGTGGGAGCGACCCACCAGTTGCTCGGGCGAGATCCTCAGCAATTGCGTGACATCGACGTGCATATTATTAGCTCCAATACGCACTCGGTGGTGAACTGTCTGGGCTCCTATTTGTTTGAAAACCAGCATCGCATTGAGGCGTGGGGCAAGGAGAATCACCCGGACCTCTTTGATGCCAACTTCCATATATCAGAGGATCGTCTCTTTGCGCTTGCCCGAGCGTGGTTCAAGGCGTTCCCCGAGGAGCGAGCGAAGCGAGCCGAGCGTGAGCGTCGTGGGGGGATTATTCGCCTTGATGACACGGCGCTGACAGGTATTAGCGTCGAACTTATTGACCTGTCTCAGGTCAAGCTTGGCTCCATTGATCCTCATATCTCAAGGCTTTCGGGGCTCTCAACCAACGCCGAGGCTGCCGCGCAGGGTCTGATCGTGAACATTGATTACGCCTTTGGTCAGCAGGCCGAGGAAATTCTCTCCATCCTGCTCACCCTGTTTGGAATAAATGTGCGCAGCGTCAATATTCTTGGCAAGGCTGGTGGTCTTGCAGGCGAACGTGGTGATGTGTTGGTTGCAAACTCTTTTGTGGAGCAAACACACGAGATTTTGAGCGACTTGCCCGTGCTTAATTCCTGCGAGGTCAAGCTACTTGAAGACCTGCTCCCCGACCGTTCAATCTATGAGGGGCCGATCTTGACGGTGGCTGGGACATTGCTTCAAAACAGAGTATTACTTAATTTTTACAAGAAGATATGGGGCTGTGTGGGCCTTGAGATGGAAGGCACATATTACTTGCGCGAGCTTAAAAAAGCGATGCACCTTGGTGTCATCCCCAAGGACATTGACATTCGTTTTGTGTACTACGTCTCTGATGTACCGCTTGCGACAGGAGAGAGCCTTGCAGGAGCGATGCTCCCTGAAGAGGGCATCCCACCACTGTATGGCATCACACGAGAGATCCTCGCTCATATCGTGAAAGGAGCGCTCTGATCAGCTGATTCAGGAGCGCGAAGGACAATCATGGGACGATCAAAGATAAAATATCCAACCACACCTGCGACGCGCTTTCTGAAGAAGCACAGGATAGAGTACACATCACACCTGTATGATTACGAGCTCTCCGAGGGGAGTTCGGTGGCTCAGGCAGCAGCCAACGCCCTTGGGATTGAGCAGCACGAGATGGTCAAGACGATCGTGCTCGTGGATCATCTGGAGCGTCCTCTGATTGTCCTCATGCACGGTGATTGTACGATCAACACAGGAGAGCTTGCGCGTCAGCTATCCTGCAAGAAAATCACGCCATGCCGACCTGAGCAAGCCCAGCGTATTTCGGGCTATCAGGTCGGCGGCACGTCTCCATTTGGCACACGCAAAGAGATGCCCGTCTACATGGAACAGACGATTCTTGATCTTGAATATATCTACATCAACGCAGGCAAGCGCGGCTACCTCATCAAGATGACACCACAGGATGTCGTTGATGCACTCCATGTCAACATGGTTCAAGTCGCTGTGTTCAGAGACTCTTGAACGCGATTTTTTAGAACGCTGATGGAACCCCATGCTAGATCTTTCTTTTTTTGATGATGATCCCCATACAGTCGCCAGAAACCTCCTTGGATGTATGCTGGTCAGGACGCTTGATGAGGATATATGCTCCTGTCGTATTGTGGAGGTGGAAGTATATGGAGGGGTAGAGGATGCTTCAAGTCATGCGAACTCAGGGAGGCCCACCAAAAAGACAGCGTCCATGTTTGACAGTCCAGGCACCATCTATGTGTACAGTATTCACAGATATTTTTGTCTGAATGTGGTAACCTCTGCGACACCTGATAAGCCCTCCGCGATCCTGATTCGTGCTGCTGAACCTCTGGAGGGGATGCACATCATGGCAAGACACAGAAATGTGGATTTGAATGCTCCACGTGGTGCGCAAAAGCTGCTATCGGGCCCAGGCAAGTTATGCCAGGCGCTCGCCATTGATCGACGTTATGATGGACTGCGGTATGACTCGAAAGCATTGTACTTTGAAGAAGGTATAACCCTGCCCGATCATCAGGTTGTGCGTAGCAAGAGGGTGGGTCTCAACCCCAAGACTTGTGGAGATTCAGTACATCGTCCATGGCGATATCTTGAGCAAGGTTCACGTTATCTGAGTAAAAAGGCGTGAGTGGATATCTGGTTTGGTGAACCATATGACCTGAACTGCTCCCGTTCTTTATCATCATTTGCGTTGGCAAGTTGAGACATATCTCACAATTCAGTGCTTCCCTATAAAAAGTCTATATAAGAATCACGGAGAAGATGGGTTGTCTACTGGTGCGTGTAGAAATTAGCCTGATTAGTGGAGGACGATAACTGAGAATATTACCCCAACACTTACGACAATGAGTATGTGTATATCACCCACAAGAACTTCAGTGTAATACTAGGCCATCTAGACAAGGTTAAGACATATTCGGCAAGACTAGGGGAGTAGGATACTACATTGAGTTCAAGAGTGATCCTTACAGATTGAATATTATAAATTCCTCTTGCATTAAATAGATATATTAATATACCAATGGTGTTATATATAGGTGATGATGGGTGAGGGAAAGAATGCACAGAAGAAAGATGACACGTATCTTGAGTGAGGAGAGGTCTTCTCACATGACAGATACGATATTCAACTCAATCAAGGGGAAGTACATGTGTCAGAGTTTTTACACATTCAATCGAGGTCTACTGGGTATGCTATATGCCACCACATTGTGTGTGGGGATGTTATCAGCGTGTGGTCCTGGCAATGGAAATTCAGATGATGATGTGATCGTGATTAAGGATGACATGGGTGGTGGGGATAACTCTGATAACGATGGCAAGATGCCATCAACAGATCCTCGCTGCTTGGGGCAAACCTGTTCGGACCACGGGAGTTGTATGGTGGTTGCAGGGACTCCGACCTGTTTGTGCGACGAGGGTTATGGGGCCAGCGAGCTGAGCTGCGAAAAACTCCCTGTGGGCGCGCCACGTATCAAAGGGTTGAACGTGCAGACTGTGCGTTTGACCGAAGGGGATGTGGTGACGCTTGAAGCGACCGTGCGAGGCGATGGCAACTTGACGGTCTCGTGGGGCATGGAGGAAGAGGATGAAAATGGTGTGGATACCTATTTTTCCATTGGTGAGTTTGCTCACAAGGGGGGTGAGAGCTATACGGCAGAGATCTTCTGGACGGAGCTGGACGAACTCTTTGGACTGACCTTTGATGAACCCGCATTAAGCTTGCCCTTGACAGTCCACGTGGTGGATAGCGAGGGTCGTGAGGCGATGTATCCACTGGAGCTCGAACTGTATTGTGAAGGTAGTGATACGATGGCCATCTGTGATGGTCGCTGCGTGGATACCTCGTCAGACAGGGATCACTGTGGCTCCTGCTTTCAGGCGACACCTGATGGGGCCGAGTGCACCTCGGGAGAACGTATCTGTGATGATGCCCAGCTCGTAGCCTGTAGTGAAGCCTGTGTACCCAATGATGATGATAACTGTGGGCGTTGTGGCAACACGTGTTATGGCGACAGTACATGCCATGTGAATGAAGGATTCTGTGATTTTGATGAGCAGCATCCATACAACCCATATACCACGTTGGAGGTCGAACGCTCCTCAGGGAATACCTTTGTGGTGCAGTATACCGGGAATGAATTCGTGCTTTCGAGTAATCAGGCCCCTTATTCCATGAACCTTGTCCCCAAATATGTGCTTGACACGGGTCATGATATCGCAGGTAGCTCGGTGCATACTCTGGATCTCGTTCATGATCCTGCATCCGAACAGTTGAGCCTGTTTTTTGATGTCAGTACCCAGCAGACATCCAGTGGTGAGCATCTTGGTCAGTTGTACATGTTGGATCACATGGGCGATGAGACCTGGTCTGCCATGACCGCTGTGGGCTCTGAACCTCTTGTGACAGGAGGTTATGGGACCTATCAGGGCTTCAGGGTGCATACGGACGCCTTCGGCATTCAGAGGCTTGCGTACCGTTCACGCCGTGGCTTTGAGTTTTTGTCCAGGGCAGGGCATGGTGAGTCCTGGCGCGAGGATGACACGTTCATGTACTCCTTTGCAGCGATCAATGGGAGTAATTCATCTGCGCTGGGTTACCACTATGATGTGGCTCGTCGCACGCATTACATTGTCTTTGCAGATGCCACAAGCATCCAGTTTGCCAACAAGAGTGAAGGTGACCGTGAATGGACACGTGACACGCTTGAGCTCTCTGCACAGTTCTTCCACACCAAAAATGATATTTCAGACATGTATCAGACCGATGATGGCACATTGCATATCATGTATGCGCTCGATGACAGGCTGTATTATCGCCAGTTCAATCCTGTGATGAAGGCCTGGAGTACACCTGAAGCAGTTACACCTGCAACTCCGCCCGGAAGCCAGGGAGACTATAACCCTCAGGCAAACTCCTTTGTGGTGGATGCACAGGGAACTCAGTGGTTTGCAACTAGCTACAACCAGAAGATGTTACTTCATAAACGCCAGAAAGGTTACACGGTTTGGGAGACCTACTTTCTCAGTGGTGGTCTGGATTATTACTATGCGTCTAGTCACGATTTTGCGATTGCGTTTGATTATCAGCAGAACCCATCAGCACATGTATTTTTTGGAGAGAGTGGTTTGAATATTGATTCCATCTCACAGTACAGCGTCCTGACTTTTTAAACACCCCCCTCAAAAGCCCTGCTTATGAAACACATGTTGTATGAGCAGGGTTTTTAATAATCAACCTGTTATGTTAGTTCTGTCAAACTCTGAATATCAGAGAACAAGATGTGAGGAGAGGTCTTTTCACATGATAGATACGATATTTAACGCAATCACATGTGTCAGATTTTTTACAGGCTCAACCGAGTTTTACAAGGGATGGCTCAAGGACGGTCAGCTTGATTATGATCTCAACACAGCGCTGTGTTGGAATTATAGGTATGTGTTGGTCTTGGTGTGGCCTCGTCCAGTAGTAGGGTTACGTGTTTACAGTGCGCTGACCTTTGTTTGAACAATATTCTTCTTAACCACCACTGACTTGAGCAAATATCTTCATAAAAGAGACGCATGTGATCTTGCAAAGACATGAAAGATAGGTTTAAGCTCGACGCGCACAGGAATTTTATTGGGGGGGTAGTACGACATGATCTTCTCTCCACACCATGCAACCATGTACCTGTGAAGACGTCTATCAGGCTTCAAAGACTGTGCTGATGTGTCTTCACGTGTTGTTCTCTGGAGACATTTTTATGATGCGTATACCTTACAATGTTGTTTCACCGGGCACATATATTGTGCTGTCCTTGATTCTTGTGTTCTTTGCGAGTGGATGTTCACGTGATGAGCAGAGTACTCAACGTGAGCCTGGCTGTGAAGAGGGTACGGAGAACTGTCCATGCAATGCAATGGATGCCTGTGAAGCGGGCCTGGTGTGTGTATCAGATAAATGTGAGCCGTCCATGCTGCTGGATATGTCTGACGATCTATCTGACAGTACGCCAGATGTGGTGGACATGGCAGATATGGATAGTGAGGTGGATACGGAAGAGAGCATCAGGTTTGTCCCTCTGGACATCCACACCGCTGAGAACTCGGTGGTGAGCATAATGGTCACGGCCGAAAATGCACAGACGGGAGCCCCTTTTGTGGAGCTGAACACGGCAGACCTCCGCGTGCTCGAGGATGACACACCTCTTGAAGATCTAGAGAGGGTGGATCACACCAAAACGTCGCGACGTGTGTACATCTCTCTGATGCTTGATATGACAGAGAAGACCTCGGCACATATGAGCGCGCTCAAGGATGGTGCGCGTGCGTTTGTAACGGCGGCGCTGGGGGAGCACAACACAAGTGAGGTATACGTAGGGATTCGCCTGTTTGATGGCTCTCCCAGTGTCACGTACTGGCAGCATCCAATTACAGATCGTGAGGCTCTGTTTGACCGTATCGATGCGCTTGATGACTTTACACCAGAGAATCCAGGCGTGACCAATGTGCACGGTGCCCTCATGCATGGGCTTGCCGAGCTTCAGGAGCGTCAACTCAGGGCCAGTCAAGTCCATGAGCAAGGCATCATGTCTACGGGGCACCTCGTGTTTCTGACAGGAGACAACGACACGGCGATGCTTGGGGATGTCGAAGAACTCAAGCGTATGATTAAACATGCGAGGACATATCAGCGCGCAGACCAGTATTTCCCCACCGTACAAACTTCCATCGTGGGATTTGAGGAGGCCGTTCTTGGAGATGTTGAGGACCTTGAAGCGCTTCTTGAAGGAGATTCAAGATGGCTTTATACCGCAACGGCCTCAACGCTCCCCTCGACTTTGCTTGATGTGGCGCGCGATATTCTCGCTCGCGATACGGCCACACATCTCCTGTCGTATTGCTCTCCAAGCACGCAAGATGTGCACATGGCGAGTATTGGTGCGGATCGCCTTGTGGAGCAGATGGATGGCTTTTCCTTTAATGCAGATGTATTCACTGAGAGCTGCACGTCACAAACCTTTGAGGAGGCCTGTCCAACAACCGCCTCAAATGCTTGCGGAGGACTTTTATGTGGTGGATGTGATGACGCGACTGAGGTCTGTGAGGGTGGTGTCTGTAAGCACGGCTGTGTGGCTGTTAATCTATGTCAGGGCCAGGAATATACGATGGAACTTGGGTACGAGGTGGTGTGCTCGGAACCTGTGGCCACGACATGTGGGGGCGGTGTCTGCGTGGATTTGACGGAGAACGATGAGCACTGTGGTGCGTGCGGAGCAGACTGCGGTGAGTTCGGAAGTTGTGCATATGGTGGATGTGTATGCGGTCAGGGCACCACGCTCTGTGCGGACGGTTGTGTACAGACAGATGAAGACCGTAACCATTGTGGTGGATGTGATGTGCAGTGTGCCTCAAGTGAGAGTTGTGAGGTGGGCACCTGTGAGTCTGGAGACATCCGTGAGGTTGTGGCGGGATACCGTCATGCCTGCGCGTTGATGGAAAAGGGCCACGTGGTGTGTTGGGGCGATAACACTTCGGGTCAACTTGGCGATGGTACACTGGAGAGCAGGACAAGGGGAGTGGTCGTTCAGGATAGCCGTGACTTTGTGCAGGTAGATGCTGGACAACACGCCACATGTGCGGTGCGCATGGACGGTACGGTCTGGTGTTGGGGAGCCAATGACAGAGGCCAGCTTGGCGATGGCACACGTACAGATCGTATGGTGCCCACACAGGTGAAAGGGATTCAGGATGCGATCAAGGTCAAAATCAATAGTACGAGGGGTTGTGCGCTCCTTGGGGACGGTACGGTCTGGTGCTGGGGAGCCAACAACAAAGGCCAGCTTGGCGATGGCACATATACCGATCGTGTGCTTCCTGTACAGGTCAAGGACTTGACGGGCGCTGTGGCTCTTGACACTTCAAATAATCATGGCTGTGTACTCCACCAGAGCGGTGGGATGCGATGCTGGGGTGAGAACTTTCAGGGTGAACTCGGAGATCAAACGACTGTGGATAGCACGGCGCCTGTGGTGGTGAAGGGGATCGTGAATGCCACAGCGATTGGTGTTGGTTCGGGCTTTAGCTGTGCTCTTGTGCAAGGCGGAGACGTTTTGTGTTGGGGCGAAAATTCGCACGGTGAACTTGGCGATGGCACCGTTACGAGTAGTCTTACGCCTCAGTTTGTGCAGGGGGCGTCCAATGTGAGGCAACTACGTTCAAACTATAGTCACAGTTGTGCGCTGTCAGGTACACAGATGTTGTGTTGGGGCGCAAACCTTTCGGGTCAGCTTGGCGTGGGCGACACCCAGAATCGTACGGAAGCGACGTCTGTACAGGGGCTTCCTGGTGCAGTGGAGAAGATCACAACGGGGTGGTACAACGGCTGTGCTGTGGTGGAAGGAGGCGCGCTGTGGTGTTGGGGCGCGAATAATTTCGGACAGCTTGGTGTTGGTGACACTCAGGATAGCATATCGCCTGTTCTTGTGGAGTTTTGAGGTCTGTCAGGCTCCATTGGTGAGCAGGTGTTCTGTATCTCTCAGCAAACACAACAGCTCTCTTCTCCGTAGCAGGCACGATGGAGACCTTCTGGAGCCTCGATATGAACCGAAAAGCTGATTTTGGACACCTCAGAAGCATGCTCGCCACGCCAGAAGTCACGCTCTCCTCTCTGTGGTCGCTGTTAACTGAAACCAAAAAGACCTGTCCCACTGAGTTTCACACCATCTGGGTGCCCTACCTTCAGGGCTTCGAGCATGTGTTATTGCGCGCACTGCCCGTGTGTCATTGTTTTGAAGATGCGCGTCTTTTGAATGAGATCTTTCCTGAAACACCGATGGAGTATGTTCTGACCCATGAATCAAAGCTACCCATCCGTCAGGCTGAGGGTAAGCTTTTTCTTCATATGCATGGTTTGAAAGTTATCTCATCATCAAACCGCCTTTATGAGTTTCTTTCACAAGGGCTGCTTACACCCTTGTGTTATAACCTCAAACTCCAAGGTCAAAAGCTCTCTCAGGAGCAATGGGTCGAGATTTTTGAGCACCACCTTACCTCTGTTACACACCTGTCCCTGTTACATTGCAATATCACGCAAGACACATTTAAACAGCTTATCCATACGCCAGGAATCAATCACCTGGAGTACTTCAAGCCTGGAGAATATGGTGTGGAGCAGGGGGCGCTTGGGGCGCTCGCAGACTCACCTTGTATGACAGGGTTAAAGGAGCTTGATCTTGTGGATGCTCCTTTGGATGGAGCTTGCCTGGACAAACTCAATGAAACGGATTGGGCTCCATCTCTTGACACACTTCATCTGTGCACGCGTACGCTGGACGACTCCCCATGGTTTCAAAGTAACGAAGAGCGTATTCTGACACGCCTTGAAACCATGTTGGAATCACCATGGTTTCAAGGTCTTACACATCTTTCCTTGAGGGTCCATATTAACGTCAAGGACGTTGGAGTATTCTCGCTACATTCACATAAAAGCCATCCTCGGTCTTATGACAGGGCATGTGGAGAACTGTTCTGCAAGGCCTTTCCCGATCTGCAACTCACATCACTGGATCTCAGGGGGCAGCACGAGTCTATCCTCTTTCATTTACGTCAAGCCTGGCAGGAGTACACATGGCAAAGCCCCTCTGACTTGAAGAAGCTCAACCTGTCTTACATACCCATGGAGCTTCCCCTTGCGTATCCATTATCGGAAGACACTCTTCCTGCATCGCCTCCTGTCCACAAACACATGACCTGGTTGAATGAAAGACCAGGGCAATATTGGAACCAGAATGAAGGTGAGGATCATGACTACCAAGACAATTTATACGAGGATATTGAGCCTCACCATCTGATACCAGGAGAACTCAGAATATATCCCACGCAAGAGGATGTTCACGTCTATGTTCAGGGCAGCGGCATTGAACAACTTATTCACGGGGTATGGCTTGAAGGGTTAGAAGAGCTAGTTCTCAGCTATACAGGACTTCATACGTCTGGACTTGAGCGACTGATGCAAGCCCCGTTTATTCCTCATATCCAGAAGCTTGATCTGTCCAATAACTGTCTTGATAGCAGCTGTCTCGAGTGGTTTCTTGACACCTCTATACTCCCTCGCCTGACACATCTTGACCTCTCGTACAACAATTTTTCAATCAAGGATAACAGGCAAATTACACAACATTGTGATGCTCATGGGATCGTGGTCAGGACGACAGATCCTAAAAAAGCGGTCTTTAGAGCGTGATGAAGAAAGAAATGGAAGAAGAAAAGCGAAGGAGAAGGCGCGGAGTTCGAGGAACAAAAACCAAGAATAGTAGCCATGTTACATTCTGTTTTTGTGACACTGAAATCCGCGCTTTCTACGAGCTTTTCCTTCCAGATTCTTCTTTATTACTCTCTAAATACCAGCAATGATGATGCTTTATCTTGTTGATAGGCAATGTTATCTTATATTTATATGAAATATTAGATGGAGGAAGTTGATGATGTATTTGAAACATAAAATGTGTGCTGGTTCTGTCGCCGTTATCTTGTTTGGGGTAGTTGGAGGCACAGGATGTAACCAAGAACCAGCGCAAGCAGAGTACCAAAATTACTGTGAGGGTAAAGACTGTAGCCCTTGTGAGGATGACTCACAATGCTACACAGAGTCCGATCCATGTAGCTGCGGTTTAGTGTGTTCTCCTGAGAGCAAACTTCCTACTCAGTATCCAACTGTTGTATGTGCAGAAGAAGATCGTTGTGAGCCTTCTGGCCAAACCTGTCGTTGTATTAATTCTCAATGCCAATTTGAGTAGAGTCTATGGTTTCAGAGCACCAGCTCCTTCTTTATTACGTTATAGCTATGAATTTTTGACGGAAAATAAAATGGAAGAGGATACGCACCAACGCTTTTACAACCATGCCTGGCTCTATGAAAAAGCGTTCAACTGGCGAGATATTGAGAAAGAATGCCAATTCTTAAGCCAGCTCTACACAACCCATACATCGAAGCCTCTTCGTGCCATGCTTGAGCTTGCCTGTGGTCCTGCTGAACATGCACGTTGGTATGCTGCGCAACAGATTCATGCTCATGCTCTCGATTTAAATCAGGATATGCTTGATTATGCGAGCGCTCAGGTCAAAACGCCAGACTACTTTCACCCACACAAGATGAATATGTGTACATTCGATATTCCTTCTGAGCCCGTGGGGATGGCATGCTGTTTGATCGATTCAATTGCATACATTACTACACACGATGCATTTCGTACTCATTTGGAAAGTGTGGCACGTGCTCTTGAAGATGGGGGGATTTATGTCATTGAGACAGTTCATCCCAAGGACACTTTGTGTGATGTACAGACCACGGAGACGTCATGGACGGTAGAGCTGTCAGAGAGCGCCATCGATGTCATCTTTGGGCATCCCAACAATAAGATCGATCCGATAAGCCAGATCACCATGATTGATGTAACGCTACGCCAACGCCGTCTTTGTGATGGTAAGATATTGGTAGACTTGACCGAGCGAGCTCCTCTTAAACTGTACCTTTATCAGGAGCTTTTGGCGCTCATTCATGGTTCGCCGTTTTGTGTGGTGGAAACATTTGGTGCACTTGATACAGAGGTGGCTTTGGACTCCTCTACCCACGCATGGCGTACCGTTCTCGTACTTCAGAAACGATACTAGAAGAAATGTGCTTCTATGAGTTGTTTTATAGTTTAAGAACTCGGTGAACGCAGAGATTAAAAGTCATTTATATCAATGTTTTATGATATTTATGCCAGTGTTTCAAGAGGCCGTACATGAGAAGTGTGTTATGCCTCATTGTGTGCTTTGCATATATCAGTTGTCGGTCAGGACAGTCGACTTCTGGTACTCTCACGAGTACCACGTTCAACAACATATTCATGTCCTTGATGATTCGCGCAAACAATGTTTAAACCCTCTAGATAGAGCGCCGCGTATTTCATACATTCATCACTCCTCTGTCGAGTGACGATACAAACACAAAAAGAACTGATCCAGCTTGATAAAGGACATTGAATTGAACAAAAAACAAATCAAATCAATAACTTACTTAACTTTTATTTTGAGCGTATGTGCCTACTCCGTGAGCGCATTTACACAAGAGAAACCTACACGTTCGACGATTCGCACATTTGTGCCTGTGATAAGTTTTGAGCATGGTTCGCAACGCGAGTCTCAACCCAGCATACCAGGATTGTTTGTGCTGTGGGGTTTTGAAGTGGCACATGCATGGCAAGGCATAACAGTAGAAGGCACGTATGCATCGATTCGCAATATTGAGGGAAAAGGTAGAACGGTGGGATTACGTGGAGGTTATACGTTCAAGATTAGAGAGAGGAAGCGCAAGAGAGCACAATGGCGTCATTATGTATTACCTTTTGTAGGTTACCGCCATGTCAACCTCCCCGAACCAGCTTGGGATAGTTACACACACACGCACCTTGCCCATACTGCTCACCTTGGCGCAGGTTATGGCATAGAGCGAAGCGGTAAGCGAAGCTTTATTTTAAGGTTTAACGCAGGCAGAGATTTTGCGTTAAGGAGTAAGCTTATTCCTGTTCTTGAGTCCGAGATCGTCAGCGAAGGGGATAAGTTAAGAAGCGTAGAGTTTTTTAATATATCGTTAGGAATTGCTTTTTACGGCATAGGACAGCACTTTTTCGCAAAGCATTGAGGTGTATTTCGTTTCTTCTTCCGTAAAATAAATCCTGAGAGCAGCTTATTCTTTGACGTGAATACCTTTCAGAACAAAGGAACGGTGATGCCATCAATTATGGCCAATCTGTTAATTTCACCAATAAAAAAGATGTTGAAGTGGAAGGGGGCTTTTTTCGGTAGCTAATCTTATCGAATAGCAACTCTGGGGGAATAGCTGTCATCTTGATATTAACTTCACATGAAATGTCAGATAGAAGTGGGATGCGCTCGGGTGTGAGTCTTTTTAGATTACAGACTCAACTTGATGTGAGCAGTCAAGTCATTTTGGATCACTGTAAATAGAAGATATTACGTTTGAATGAACGTATGATTTGAGGTCCTGCTCACACCATTCGCAGGAGAATTTTATGAAAGATCAACGATCATGTGTTTTGACAACCATCATGACAGCGGGATTGGTATGTATTGGTGCGCAAGAAAGTAATGCTCAGCTTATGGATGCATACTGTTTTGAAGAACATGGATGGACCTACAATGATGCAGGATTCATTACACCAGTTTTGGCTTCTACAGAATGCGCAGATGCTCCAGA
Source organism: uncultured Pseudomonadota bacterium (assembly GCA_950059285.1). Lineage (GTDB taxonomy): Bacteria > Myxococcota_A > Bradymonadia > Bradymonadales > Bradymonadaceae > CATLTV01. The sequence continues at coordinate 17,798 of CATLTV010000064.1, forward strand.
GGGCAAACAATGGATTGACCTTGTCAGTGATCAGGGTCAAGCACTTTATCCTCGTATGAGCGTGCTTGTAACGATACAGGAAGATGAGGCTTTTTATGAAGGTATCTTACGTTCTGTTCTGGCTGTAGACATGTATGATCGTATAGGACTGGTGGCCTTTCCAGAGTCTGATTATGATACACCTATGTATAGCATGTCTCCGCTGGTAGCTCCGTCAAGTCTCCCTGCACTTAATGGTTTTGAGCGCTGGACTTTTACAGGGTTTGAAGGCGAATGGCCTCCTGAAGACGTTCAATTCTCAGTATCGTATGGGGTTCAACCTGTCTTGCCTGATTGGCCTGATCCCACTTGGGTTGATGGACCTGGTGGAACCTACTGCATTTTCTGCCCAGGAGATACTGGAGGAAGTAGCGGTGGTACTGGCGATGCAAGTGGTAGCGGAAGTGGCGGCGGTGGCGGTGGAAGTAGTAGCGGTGGCGGTGGTGGCGGCGGTACAGATGATGGAGGCTATACTTCAACACCCGATGTTTACCCTGCTGGAAGTGCTGCGATGGACGGCTCGGGTGGACCTGCTGGGAACCGTGTCAATTTGGCAGAAGAATTGAGTTGTTTCAATACCTTTAACAATGTTACTCCAGGCTGGACCCACCAGATCGTGCTCTATGCAGATACGCCTCATCCTCTCAATTCAAACTGGCCGCTTCCTGCTTCAGCCTCGGGTGTCACGGCAGGTCACGCTTTTATTAGTCTGGTTCAAACAGCACCAGACGGTACGGTCATGATTAAAACCCTCGGATTCTATCCTCAAACAGGGGTTAATCAGAATGATCCCATTGATCAGGGAGAAATCCGTGACGACTCTCAACGAGAATTTGAAGCCAGCGCCACATTTGATGTGACTGCGGACGACTTCAACGATACCCTTTTGGACTTGACGCAAAATCCGCTGCCTATGTACAGGTTGACCACGTCGAACTGCGTAAATTGGGCGCAAAGCGTCGCATGGCAAATGGGAGTGACCATGCCTATTCAGCCCAGTATGTTTTGGGGTTTAACACCACAACAAATGGGCAACACGATTGCGGCCACACCTTCTCCTGCAAATGCGACCAATGTAAATGTACAGGGTGGGCTTCCCCTGGAATCCGTTGGCTGCAACAGTCCAGTGCAGGAGGCTCCTGGAGAACGATGATGGTGTTTAGAGCGTGATGGAGAAGGAGCTGGTCGGAAAAGCTCGTAGAAACCGCGTATTTTGGCGTCGCAAAAACAGAATGTAACACGGCTACTATTCTTGGTTTTTGCTTCTTAAACTCCACGCCTTCTACTTCGTTTTTCTTCGAACAGCTCCTTCTCCATCACGCCCTAATATGCACCACGATGATTTGTGATGTATCAAAAACAAGAGGCACTCCTTTTTAAAGTTTTTGAACACTGTGCATACTTTTCTAGTGAGCTAGGACCGTATGCATAGTCTGTGACGAGTAAGCCAACGCGCATAGATGAACTCATAAAACATCAAGTGTTACAGTAGTCTCAATGCTCGTATATAATAAAGATAAAAAGGTCGAAGGCTTGAAAGCCTTCGACCCTTTTTATCTTAAAAATCAGAATCTTAACTTATGACTAGTTGGGGAGAATGAACGTGAATTCGGCAGTCTCATCTGGTGCAACTGAGCGTTGTTGACGTTCATTCAAGATGGGCTCGCCAGCATCCGTGTCGGCACGGACCACAGATTCAAAACTTACCGCAGAATCGGAGTGGTTTTTGACCTGTACGGTGTAGGTGCCAGGTGTAGGGTCCTGAGCAAGCCAGGTGACGTATTCCTGATTGCTGCCACCACGTTCGACGTAACACGTTTCGTTGGTGCTACACCCTCTGGTGTTGGAGAACTTGGGATCAAGTCCTCTGGAGTTATTACGATCAAAGACCTGTCCATCAGGAGTACGGACCTGGAGGTCGATGTCCTTGTCAACATCCCAATTGATGGCGACAAAAAGAGGTGTGGAGCTGACGCACTTCTTGAGGCAGTAGCTTGAGTCGCGCTCAAGGAAGTCCTTGTGCAGACGTGTTTCGTCGGGGTTGTTCTCAAGATCGAGGACACATGAATCGTAGGAGAAGAACTCCCAGTTGTTAGCATCTGCGTTGGTGAACGGAATCTTGCCTGCGAGCCCTGCGCTTGTTCTGAAACCAGCGGTCAAACCAATGTTGCAGAACTCACCGTCAATTTGAGCGGCTGTTGTGGCGATTTGAGCATCGGCACGAGCGTAGGTATCCACAGGAATGAAGTAGGGGCCTGCCAGGTCATAAAAGTAGAGTGAGGTGCGAAGACCTGCGATCTGGTGTTCTGCATGACCACGTGCCGAACCTTCAGCAAACCACTCACCGCTGAATTGTGGTGTGAGCGTGGGCGCAGGCAGGTGCCATGAGCTTCGTGAGGAGACGGGGCCGTTTTGCTGGTTGTAGGAGAGCTCAAGGTTGAGGTCAAAGCCAACACTAATGTCGCGCACACCTGCTTCGGCAATACCTTCAAAGCCTACATCATAAGCTTTACCAATGACTTCGCCCTGAAGTTTGAGCACGACAGGGAACCAGCCAATGAAGAAGGTCTTGGATTTGCTAATCTGACAGTTGTCGCACATGCGCTCGGTGTCGTTGCTATCGCTAGCCTCGGCAGTGGCGCTGATGGAGACGTTATCGACCACAAGGCGAGGTTCAAAGCTTGAGGCAAACTCGAAGCTTTCGAGGACGCCACCGCAATTGGCTTGGGCCCATGCGACCTCGTGAGGCAGCGGCATAAGCACTGTACTGTCGGGCCACCAATCCTTGGAGTCGTTGCATGCGATGCGAGGAGCACCGCCTGAGCGAAGGACTGTAATACCTTCGATGGAGCGTACGCTGTCAGGGATCGCGGGGTAATTAGGAGAACTTTCCCAGGTCGACATGGCACGCTGACAGTTTTGAGAATCTTGATCTGTGCCCTTGGCGAAGTTCAGAGATTCTGTGACCGTACCGCAGCTTGTGCGTGTCGTGGAGCCATCGTTGCTTGGAATGGTGTGGTTGCGGTCGATGACACGTCCAAGCCAGTCGGAGCGAATTTCTGCGTCGAGGCGCACGGGTACATCAAGGTTGGTCAGACGAGGTTGGCTCACGTTAAAGTTCAAGCCAGCGCTGCCATTCTCACCACGTGAGCTGACGCCAATGCTGTACTCCAGACCTCGTGCCACGTTAATGTCCGAAATGGAGAACGTGTAGGCGAGCATTTGCTGATGATGGATGTATTGCTGGGCGTATGAAGGGCTAAGTTCGGTGGGGGCTTCGCTCAGACTTCCCTGAAAGACAGCCTCTGTGATGGCGGCGTTGCGTGTCTCGTAGACTGTGCCATTGACCTGCTCGGATACGCTCGTGACTTTTCGCAAAAATACTTTATTTTGTGAGTAGTTAGCGGACACAAGAATGTCGTTCACCTTGTACTTTGGTGGTGCCGTCGCCAGAGGATTGCTCGGGTCATATCCAGGATCGCCAGGTTGAAGAGTCTCGGATGGAAACACCAGCGAATCTTCATACACATCGACATTCTGCGATTCGTCACCTGTAAGCTGATGTGACCATGGCGCAGGTACAAAGGGTTTTTGTGCGACGCGCTCCTCGACTGCCGCAAGATACTGGTCATACTCGGCGTCGGTGACCTCACCGTCAGCAAAAATACCGCGTGTAGCCACATCGTAATCGGAGCCTGTCAGGCCACCACCGCCAATTGGCCAGCTTGAGCCGCCATAGACGCCACCTGTCTCACCACAACCAAACAGGCTCAGTGTGAGCGCTGAGGCTACCAAAAAAGTAACTTTATTGACCTTGAATTGACCACACATACACATCATCTCTTTTGACTCACCACAGACGTGATGAATTTTTACAGGTTTGGTATCGTCTTCAGAACACATTCTTGATACCAAGAACAAACACTTCAAATTGTAACTCAAGTAAGTTCAAGCTCCATCTCAACTGTACTACACATCTTGCCTCGCTGAAAAGCAGATCTTTTCCGTCGCAAAACTCAGACTAAAACACGATAAAGTTACTGATATTACTTGGTTTTTATGCGTCATAAGAGACTGATTTCACACATACCCACGAATGAACATCCTATGAGCCACACGTTCCTGCACGATCTTCTTACTGATAAAGGCCATCATCTCATCCTCTTGAAAGAGGATATGGACTACGGCGAGCATGTATACGCCACCTCCACACTGGTTAAACTTGCCAGAAGCTATGCCTCCTCACTCCAGGGTAGTGGTCTTGTTCCAGGGATGAAGGTCGCGTTGGTCCACGCCAACATGTTCCACTCCATGTTGTTCTTCTGGGCCGCTGTATTTGCAGGTGCGATCCCCGTCATTTGCCCTGTCGAAACGCTCGACTTACAGGCGCTCTTTCAGAACTTTGAGCCCGATGCAATCCTCATGGATCAGACCATGGAGCAGAGCTTTTCACACCTCTTCTCCTCCATACCGCTGCTCATCAACACGGATACGTTATCTCCCCTGACCTACAGCGTTAACACAATATATATACCTGAAAATAATAAGGATATTGCATGTGGAATGGTGCACTACGACCTCTCACCACCCTATGCTCCACATGTACGCTTTTACAGCCACAGAGAGCTCCTCTCTACGCTTCACCACCACCATATCGAACTTCACACCAACAGTGATGACATCTTTCTCTGCTGGCAACCCCTCTACTCGCCAACAGCTCTGACCGCGACCCATCTCTCGGCTCTTTATGTGCGCGCCAATCAAATCTTTTTGCTCCCTACCACATTCCCCGATCAACCCTTTCTCTGGTGTGAGACAGTCCATCAACACCGTGTCACGCGCGCGAATCTGACACCCACCATGGCCGCCTTGATGGTACAACACCTTGATGAGACAGCGAGCAACCGTCTGGATCTCTCCTCGTTACGCACGCTCCTGATACAGTCTGGCGATGGTGCTTCGCATATTTATGCAGAACATCTGGCGCGGTTGCTCGGGAGAGCATACCTTAAAGAATCAGTTTTAACATATTGTTTTAATTACGATAATGGTCTTGTCGCATCGGCATCCATGGGCAAAGACCTCTCCGCACGCACACGCTTTGACCGCGAAGCGTTGGCACAGGGGGAGGTCAAACCTTCACATTCAAAGTCCAGCTCCGTGGCGCTCCCCCTCAGTGCTGTCGATGCAGCAGACCGTGTCAGTGTCTCCCCCTGGGGAGTCAGGGCGCTGGGGCACATTACGCTTTATGGCGATGGTGCCACAGGCTCACAAACACCATTCTCTGCTGTGGCCTGTGATCTTGCTGTGTACGACTTGGGTGCTCAGGCACGTCGATTTTCCATGGGGTTTCATACAATTTATGCGCTCGATCTTGAGCAGTGCGTTCATGATATTATCCCCGTGACACGCGCACACGCCCTTGTGATGCCTGGAACAGATAACACCGTGGGTCTCCACATTTTTTTAAGCCCACACATCAAGGGGGATCGTCAGGAGCTTATCAATGATATACACACGCACCTCTTGAATATCTTTGAATATGCACCTGTGCTTCAGGATAAATTAAGGGTGTATGCATATGATATGTCTACATATTTGCTTAGAACAGATCACTATGCATGGCGTTTTTCTGTGCATGCCTGTGTACAACAGCACGCCCCTGTCACGACACCTGTGACACAGATTCAGGGTGGCGTTGTTGATGTTCAGATGACGCTCGAACAGCTTGAGGCGATGATCGACGCGTTAAACGATGCGCGTCAACATACGCATACACATGTGCAAATGCGGCTTGATGTACATCCTGACAGTCAGACGCTTACAACGTTCACTATTACGCCTGATTATGTGCTGCCTGAATCTCCTGATGTAGAGCCTCCCAAACCCGAAATGGAGACCTCATTACACGAGGTCACGCAACAAATATGGCCTTCTGTGAATGAGGCTGTGAGAACAACCTCTATCAAGCCCAGGGGGGAGAACTCATTTTTTGAACCTGTACCTCACGAACCCACGCTCAAGCTCGACACACAGCTCTTCAAACCACGACGAGAGCTTGCGCTCACACCAATGCAGCGGTTCTATCTGCATGAACAGAACGTGTCCTCGGACAGGGGATGGGTTCATTGCTCGACACACCTTGAACACCTTGATCTCGACCATCACGAAATTCACCGCGCTCTTGACTACTTGCTCGCAAAACAGCCCGCGTTACGTGTGAGGTTTGGCCCTGTGGCGCAGGGGCTGCATTATATCCTCGATCAAGGAAATCATGTGCTGTACAAGCGCTTTGAGCCTGACGATAAGATCGATATATTGCATCAGTATGCGATGGACAGGTTCCTTGGTTACACACATAAACCGTTGCATCATGGTCCTCTGGTGCACTGGTTGGCGTTCTCTTATCCTGATCATACATTTGAACTCCATCAGCTCTCACATTTAAGTGCACTTGATACCGTCGGTGCGCATGAAGTTCTTGACGAATTTATTTGTCTTTTAAATGAGATACAATATGCATCTGAAGATGATGATACACATACACCGCTGATGTTTGTGGAGGATGTGGATGCGCTCATGGACAGGCAAGACGAGCTGTATCAGGAGAGCGTGCAGCGAGAGCTTGTGTGTGCTGAAGACTTGAACGCTGCCGAGTTTTGGTCCACGCTGTTTAATACACCCTACCGACATATTTCCTTGCGCGATGCACGTTATGAGCAGCCTCATCGTGAGGTGAGCATCAGGTTACTCGCTGCGGACCGACCCGAGTGCGATGATCTACATGGTCACCTTGTTGTCTCGTATGCACGATGTATTGAGCAACTTCACGGCGAATCTTTACAGTCGCTGGTCATTGGTATGACACATCATGTATCCTGTCATGAGTTGTCCATGCAGAGCACGTATGTCCTCCCTGTGAGGGTGAATCTTGAGCGCGATGATTTCAAACATAAAAATGAAAATCATGGCATGATTTTAAATAAAAGTGTTCAAAAGCAGATGCATCAAAGCACATCGCATGCGCTCTCTCCCGATGCGATTGCGCGTCATGGGAGGGTATCTCCGCTGGTGGCTCAGGGGATACGTTTTGCAATGAGGTATAAACCATATTCAGATGATGAATCAATGACTTGTGAAATTAAGACACATGGTCATTCGGTTGCTGTAGAGTATCCACACCATGATCTAAATGAGCTCTTTTTACAGTGTCGTGAACAGGACGATGGCAGCATCCTGTTTACGCTGCACATCGCGGACGATGTGCAGCTAGGTATGACGCCCATTCAGGTGATGGATGCATTGATTGCATGGGTTCGCGAGGTGTAACTACAGCGAAGGCCAGATTGCGGTGTAGAAGAAGGCAAGAGCACCAAGAAGGCAGGGGCCTGCGAGGATGGACACCATGGGTGGGATGAGAATCTTGAGGGTCTTGTTTTGTTTCACCGCAAAATGACAGATGATGCTTGCCAAAAGCCCCAGAAACACAGCACCCATCAGGGGGAGTGTGAAGTAGGAGAGCATCACCGACTCGGACTCCCCTGCGTTGATCGAGAAAAAGATCTGGACAAGCCCACCGCCACAACAAAAGACAAGCCCGAGAGCACCAAAGATGCCCATCATGATCTTGCCTGTTTTTTGTACGGATGGATCAATTTCCTGAACAGGTCTTGCTGTTGTCATGGATACCTCTTGCAATCAAATGCTGTGAAAGACATGTGTATGAACTGATGTAACAGCACTGATTGTAACACACACATGAGACTTGTCGAAGCAAAGCGACTCTTATTCTGTATTCTTGTGTGATTGTATGTTGTTGAGAGGTTTGGTAATACTCTTCAGATCACGTGCAAGCATCCACCACAGTAGCGCATAGTTTTATGCCGATAAAAGTATTACGATGAAGCTTAAAAACAAAATAAAAACAATACTTTATATGAGTGCAATGTGTGCTTTGCTCGCATCGTGCGGTTCATCCAGCACAGATGCATCGGCAGATATGAGCGCACCTGTAGACGCCTCAATGAAGGCAGATATCGACGAGCTCGCCGAGCTTGAGACACCCGATATGGTCAGCAAGCCTGACTTGGGTGACAATATGACGATCACGCAAAGCGAGCTACTTCATAAGAGTCCCGAGGATTGTGGCTCGTGTCACGAGGTGCATCTTGAGGACTGGTCAGGGAGCATGCATGCCTACGCTACCAAGGATCCAATCTTTGTGGCGATGCTTCAAAAAGGGATCAAGGAGACCGAGGGCAAGCTTGATCAGTTCTGCATTCAGTGCCATGCACCTGTGGCCTCAAAGCTTGGAGATACCCCCGTGGTGGAGGATTCGGGGGTTCATCAAATGCCTCTGGACAGAACGATTCCTATTGTGGAGCACGGCGTGGTATGCACAACCTGTCATGCGACTACAAGCGTTGAAGCGACCTTGAACGCAGAGTTTACGCTTGAGCAGGGCGCTGTGCTTTATGGTCCATCAGGGAGTGATGCCGCCAACGAAGCCCATGTCTCGGCGGGTTTTGGTGAGGTGAAGTCATCCTCGCTGTTGACACAGAGCCTTGTATGCGGGAGCTGCCATAATGTGGTCAATCCCAAGGGCGCGTTGCTTGAGAACACCTTCAGCGAGTGGTACGCGGGACCGTTTAACACAGGTGATCCATCAAGCGATAAGAGCTGTCAGGACTGTCATATGCCGCTTGTGGAAGATGAGGTTGTAAAAGGATCAACGCGCATGATGCGTCGTCACACCTTTGTGGGTGTTGACCTTGCCTTGATTGATGACTTTCCACAGAAGGATCGCCAGCTCAAGCTGGTAGAAGAGCTATTGCAACAGGCCGCCGATTTAAAACTTCAGCGTGTAAATACAGTTAACACAGGGATTGCGCTGCGTGTGGATGTCAAGAACATCAACAATGGACACGCGCTCCCCTCGGGGTCCACGGCAGACAGGCAGGTCTGGGTGCATGTGGAGGTATTTGATCAACATGGTGAGCTTGTCTTTGAGTCAGGCATGATGGATGAGAATGGCGATTTGATGGATCGTGTGGATGGTCACAGCGTCACACCTGATGGAGATCCCGACTTGCTCATGTATGGGTCATTGTTGTTTGACGAGGAAGGTCATCATGTCAACTTCCCGTGGCAAGCCAGTCGTAGTCAGGACTTTTTATTGCAACCTGGTCAGACGGGCTGGCGAGAGTTTCGCATTGAGCCAGAACACCTGGATGGTGTAACGAGTGTGATGGTGCGAGCAACATTGAACTATCGAACATTCCCTCCCTTTTTGATTCAACAGCTCAAGGACGAGGGGTTTCTTGGTCAGGATGAGGTGCCCACACGTGTACCTGTGGTTGAAATGGCAACAAGGACAATTTCTTTCTCACTTTAAACGATGACAATCCTACGTTTACTTAGAGCGTTATAAAGAAAAATCTGTTATACTTTGAGAAACACAAAAAGGAGGTCATGATGTCCTATTCCAAAGATGC
>CATLTV010000065.1 GCA_950059285.1 uncultured Pseudomonadota bacterium
AACCTTACTCTACGATCTTTTGGTGTACCTGAAACGTCTCATGTTTTTGAAATGAAACGATGAAACTGTCAACACCCTCTAAAGACCCCCAAACAAGGAGATGCGCGCATCTCCTTGTTTGGGGGTCTTTAGTTCAAAGACTTAATGTTCGTGACACAGTTCATCCCAACGGTCTGAACCCATGTAGTAACCCTGACCAGGAGCTTGAGCGCCGATAAACAACGCGCCAGGTTCAAGGTCAACATGGAAGTGGTTATCATGACCTGCATTGTAGTTAGGGGTCAGGATATTATGAAACAGTCGCTCGTTGTGCATGCGCTGCGCAATCTCATACAGAACCTTTGCCTTGGGTGATTGAGGGGTATCTGTATCATGCTCCCAGTGATCCTCCAGCACGTAGCGTTCGCCAGATGCATCCACAAAACCCCAGATATCAATTGCACGCGCGTAAGAATGCTGTGAGAGCTTGTCCTTGCCGCTGATCTTGCGACAGTTAAACGTGCCAATATGCAGCACCTCTACAATGTTGTAATCCTTCAGGATATCGCCAAGACCATGCAATGCAGCAGCAAGCTCGCAGGACATGTACATCGGGCGAGGGGAGCTCTGGTTATAATAGGTGTAGGCGATGGAGTTGATGTAGGGATCGACCTTGATTGGGTCACTCACCGTGCACTGATAAGATGGCTCTCCCTCTGGACTCTGTGTCATGTATGCCCAGCTGCTCCAGCTTGTCCCTTGAGCCGCAATATCACCCATACAACTTGAGAGTTCTTCACCTTGCATATCTTCGGGAGAGACACACGTGGGTACGCGAACGCTTGCATCCATGTAACGCTCCGTGGTGCGACACACGAGGTCGTCGCGACACCCTGTTTGCGGAAACAGATCAAAGTCACATCGTGGCATGCATCTGCCGCCCTGAGGGGTCGCGACACAGAATGTAATTGAGTTCTCTCCATCGCGATCAGGACAGATCCTGTCGCAAGACTGCGAGCAGACACCGTCCTCCATAAAACCCTCGTCGCGACCAAGACAAATAGAACCGTCATACGAACACGATGAGGCGCTCGCACAACGCCCTCCAATCCATCCCTCGTTGGGCTCATCACCTGATACAATCTCGTCGCCCATGTCATCCGACATATCGGGTTCAGGGTCGTCGGGCTCCACTGGCTCTGGTGACATGTCCTCAAGCTCTTCTTTCGGGTCATCCATCATACCTGTTGAACCATCCCCCTGATCCGACATCGATACACCAAGATCTGCGGAACCCTCTTGCTCAAGCTTGTCCTCAACCTCCACGCTTGATGTGTCCTCATCGTCCTTGCCACACCCCATCAAGCCAGAAACACATACGCTGATGCCCAACACCATGCTCACAACCTTACGACGCAATCTTCTATCCACCCCATACCTCCTTAAAAACCAAGGCTTTTTACTTGAGAAACAAAAAAATGACTCACGAATCACCCGTTCATGCGCAAAAACGTAACAGAACAAAATATGACTTGCAAATCATTTCAATAAAATAATCAATAACCCCCTGACTTTGCTTTTATTGTTCGCCTTAACCACCCTCCAGCGATGGGCTCTCAAACCCCATAAAGAAGTTTTGCAGCGAACTTGCATTGTGAATATACACATCCACCTGCGTCGATGGCGTCACCTCCACACCAAATAACTCCACGTTGCTCTGATCTGGTGTCAATGTCCCCGAATGTGGTGTCCACGGCGCATTCACACCACCAACGCGCACATAAACCTCAAACTCCAGCGCAGGTCCCCAGGTAAAAAATGCAAACTCTGCTGTGCTGGTGCTCGTACATGATAACACACCATCGGCAAACAATGCCGACGCCCCATTTGGCACATCCAGCCAATCTCCCTGCAAAATACAGGGCTGGGATGAGATCGGAGACGATGGCCCCAGCGCGCTTGGGTCAGCTGGTGGCCAGCCAGTGACAGGACCAGGATTGGTATTTGTCGTCCCTGTCCCCATATCTGTCGTACCACCCGTGCCGCCAGTTCCTCCTGTCCCGGAACCTCCAATCGGTGTCGCATTCTCCTGATACACAAGATGCACCTCGGGATCACCGCATCCTACAAACACCATCACGCTCAACACACTTACCAACACACTTACCAACACACTCTTCCATTTACACATCTTCGCTCTCATTGCTCTGTTCAATCACACAACCGCTCACATCCCTCATTATGCCAACCATTCACACAAAAATAAACTTCCTGCTCATGCCCTGCTGCTTGACTCGCCCATCTTCACCGCCGCACCAATAAAGTGCGCCATCCTCAACGCCTCTGGCACATACCCCTCTCGGGTCAACAACTTCAAGGCACGCGCAACAACCTCAGGCTCCTCACCCTGACACTGAAACACAAACTCATCAAACTCATACACTTCACCGGCCGCCTGGATCAAAGCCAACCTTCGCTCCACATCTTCAAAGTTATGCAACGCCGCTTCAATACGTGCTATGTCGGGCAACTTCCTCATCACCGCCACACAGGGACGCGCAAGCTCCTGGTGCAACCTTGGCAAATCGACGAGGTTAAATCCTCCCATCGCAAGACCATCCATAATAAACACATGAAACTGCTCATAAAACTTGGAGCCTCGGATCACCTCACACAGGACATCTGTTGCATCCGCACCATCAACCTCAATATCCCCCCACAACATCCCTTCAAAACGCGTCCCCGCACATAAAATGGCCGAGAAATTCGCGCGCTCACCACGTTGGTGCACAAATGGTGCATCGTCCACGCCCAACACACGAATCGTCTTCCCCAGACGCATCACCTCTCCAAGCGACTTCACAATACAATCTCCCTCTCAATGGCCACCCCCACCTGCTGCCTTAACAAGGTCGCAGAAGGCGATAATAAATACTTCCATGGGCGCTGCGCACTCCCCCTCTCCACACCAATCCTCACCGTATGAGGCAACACACTGGCAAAGTCAGGCATGATCACGGTCGCCAGACGCTCCATCGCAAGCTCAATCAGCACAAACTGTGTGGGCAACGCTCGCACACCCAACCTGCTCCCAAGCTCCAGCGCATACGCAGCAACTCTGTCTGCCCCCTCCTGCTGCACCCAACGCATGAACTTCTCATGTGAGAACCAACCTGGTAACTTCGCCTTCTTTGACCTTGGCCAACTTGGCGACGCAGCGCGCATCAGATCGTTGAACAACATCACCTGAGCATCGCGTGAAAGTGAACTCCACAACCCCACCCCCATCGACCACGCAGAGAGCTGAGTTCCCAATCGGATCAATAACTTATCAACCTGTGACTCATCCTCCCACTGACGATCAAGTAACAGCCTCACACCATCATCCCAGACAATGGCACTGCCCATCGGTAAACTCTCGGCAAAGTACACATCCTTGACACTCAACCCAAACAACGCGGGCCACTTCCTCGCCATTTGATGCGCGTGATCTGCAGGATACGGACTGAACCTGTTACGACGCTTGACCATGGTGCTGTAAGGCACAGGCTCACATGCAGCCAACAATCCACGACTGGAACGCCTGACAATCTCAAAGAACGCGATGTCCAGGTCATCAGGCAGTACACCCGTTGAGAACTCGGCATCAATCGGCTCCGAGGGCCACTGCACGCGCTCTTTGCTCATGCCATCATGGTACGAGAGCAAATCCCTACTCGTCAGGTTCAACCAACACCCGATGGATGACAGATTAAACGCCATATCCACCAGACCCAACTTACGGGCCAGCGAGAACAACGCCTTGATTGGAGGACTCGCATGCTCCCTCAATGCCTTCTGGACAAGCTCCCTGAAGAGCACCTCGATCTCGGCATCTCGCCCCTGAGAGGTCAACTCCTCACGCAAAATATCTGCTGCCTCCTGATAATCGGGGTGATACAACAACACCTCCATCGCCGCATCGAGAATCTGCTGCGTTGGCATGTCACCACGATCCACGACCTCAAGCCTGTCGATCCTGACCTTGCGCATATCCTCGGGAGTCTGCACCACTTTTTCAAGCCTGTGCACCATCTGCAAGGCCCCCACAAAGTCCCCCTTCTCCTTGCGAATCCTTACCATCCCTTGCAAGGCCTGCGCATTGTGCCTGTCATGCTCAAGAATGCGCTCATACAACCTCGCGGCCTGGTCATGCTTGAGCATGTAACGCTCCAAAATATGACCCATTTGCAACATCATACGGATCGTTAAACGCGCCTCGCGAGAGAGCTTCACCGCAGCATCATAACACGCCAACGCCTGCGAGTACTGCCCCTCTGACTCGTACAACTCGGCAAGAATCCTCAGACGCCTTACCTGCGTTGGCTTCTCCTTGATCGAAGCCGACAAATAACGAATCGCCACGCTACGATCAATCACCTGTCCCATCGCAAGATCAGCCATCTCATTGAGCATCTCCACACGACGCTCGCGATCCTCCTCGCGTGATAAACGGTGCGCGCACAGCTTCAAAACCTCCTGCACACGGTTTGATTGAATGAGCAACTCCTTGAGACGCTTGAACACATCCTCATGCTCAGGATTCTGCCTCAGCACAATAGAAAGTTGATTGATCGCCGCATCCACATCGCCAAGATATTGCCGTTGAATCTGACTTGCCTCCAGACGCGCGCGCGTCACCACCGCAGGCACTCTGGAAAGCTCCGCCTCGCGCGCGCTCCACCTCGCAGCAGAAGGCCACCGATGAATCTGTGTCGCCACAAGATGTGCAAGCTTCACCGCAGGCGCAAAGTCCGCGCTGCGCTCCAGTGCACGCTCACTGATATCCAACGCCGCATCAAGATCACCACCCCACACAAGCACCATCGCCTGTCTGGTAAGCTCCAGCGTACGCTCCAGCGGTGTACGCACCAGACCACGCGATGCATGCTCCACAAGCCGTGCAAGCAAACCAGCATGACGATGCTCCATCGCTCGCGAACACAACGTCAACCACACACCCTCGGCCTCGGGCCTCGTGGTCAACAAACGCAACACATGCTGGATATCAAGACGCTCCACCTGAGGTTGCTGCCAGTTGGTCTGCACAAAGTTCTGCTCCAACACAATAAAGACCTCGGCAAGCGCTGGCTCCTTAACCTGGCGCGCCAACACACGCAACGCCTCCTCATGCACCTCACCATGCTCCAGATATTTGACAAACTGGGTCATTCTCCACAACACATGCTCTGGAAAATAAGAGCGCATCAAGTGCTCTGCCGCTGGCGAAGATGCACACAGCAACAACAGATGGTCACTCAACCTCAACGCCTCTCGCGAGCTCGCTGCGTGTAATCTGTTTGCCAACGCCTTGAGCGCTGCCTCACGATCACCGCTTGCATCAGTACGCAAAATACCAAGCAGCGCCACATAACACGATGAATCAAGCTCGTGCGCATGAATATAGTGCTTGAGCGCCTTGCGAACCGACGCAAGCTCATGCTCATACAGATCCGCAAGCTGCAAGTGATACGCAACCTTGAGCTTGCGATCCATACACGCCGGCAAAAGCTTCTCAAGATACCTGATGGCCACGTCAAAACGATCAAGACGAAATGCCACTCGCACCAACGCAACCCACGCAGCACGCTCATTGCTCACGCCCCCCAAAGAACGCTCATAATATGTAAACGCCTGATTCAACGCATCGGGTTCATCCACAAGCTCACGCTCATATACAAACCCAATCCTGAACGCTAACCCCCTCGCTTCATCGCTCTCCGCTGGCAAATGCTCCAGTGCTCGCACCCATTGATGCACAAGCTCATCATAGTGACGCTGCTCAATCAACAAGCGCGCACGCGCAATCTGGGAAGGCACAAAAAGAGGCGCGTTGTGATGACTGTCGGTATACACACCCAACGCCTCATCTACGCGGCCCTCTCGCTCAAGCAAACGCCCCACCTCATACAACATCTCAGCACGCACCAAGGGAGACGCTGCTCTGCGAGCCCTTCCCTCCCAACGCTTCCTACGATGCGCCAACATCTCAGCCTCATCGTGAGGCCACGACCCAAACGCATACAAAGACCACTCCCAGGCACGATCAATCAAACGCTCCTCGCCATCGCGCCGTTGCTCCATGTCAGGCGCAAGCGAAAGCACCATCGACGGCACGAGCGCTGCCTGATGATACATCTGATGGGATGCCATCAACTTGAAGTGAGCCCCAACATCACCTTGATCATCAAGTGCCTGACAACAAGCCATCAACCGCTGCACCATACGTGCATCATACACCAGACGGCTCATATCATGCTCCAACGAGAGCATATGCCCCCACGGACTTGCCAACAACACAGGCTCGAGTTCTTCAATATAATCCAGGAACTTCACACCCGACACCGAATGAGGGTCCTGCATAAAGCTTTGCTGCACCATTGAAGCGCTTACTTCCAAGTTATGCTGGAACCTCCAGTCCTGCATTCCGAGCGCTGCGCGATACTCAAGCTCAACCAACGCAGCCACTTCACCCTGCCCCGCCAACAACCTCAGATCCTGCTCATCACCTCCAAGCAACATCAACTCAGTGTGCGCCTGTGATGCACCTGCGACATGCAGACGATCCACGCAAGCACGCAACACTGGTCGCGCCAGATCATATTCACGTGTCGCACGCGCCAGCAGATCCTCGCATTGCATGAACCAACGACGACGCACCAGACCACCGCCCGACTGACCAAGCTTGTGCAACACATCCAACACATCCTTGCCAAGCAAAAGCTCCTGCCAGGATGAACGCATCAAACACCAGGCATGAAGTGTCTTGAAGTGTGCAGGCTCCGCAGAGAGCCTCAACACAGCATCCAGGGTCTGCTGATGCCCCTGCGCACAACCAGAGAGCACGAGCGCTATATCTGCAAGATACCTCAACTCATGCGCGTCATCATCATAGCTCCAACCCTCGGGCACATGCTCTGGATAGAACGCGATGAACATCGTCTGCATCGCGCGTAAGTACGCATGAAGCATGGGCTCTTGCTCGCCAAGACCAAGAATCTTTGCCTCATACCAGGAGAACATATGGTCAAGTTCAGAGCGCTCAAGCTGCTCCAACTCGCGGTTCAACAACACAAAGGCACGCTCGCCAAAAAGCTCGTGCAACAGTGTCGCCACACTCTCGCGATCCTGCTCATTTTGTGTACGACATGATGCCCTGTACCATGCCGCAAGCATCAGGAACATCTCGGACTCACCAGCGCCCTCTCCACCAAGATCAGACCACTGACGAATAAACCTCAACAACGAGGAGTGCTGCCCCAAACCAAACTCAAGCGTGAACACCTGAAACAGCGAAAATAACGTGGCTCGCGCTACATCATCATCACTTGCAGCCCCCTGAATCGCCTGATTCCACAAACCATGTAGCTCGGGCCAGTCAGCGCGACGCCATGAGCTCTCGGCAAGGAAGAGCATCATCAAAGGCTCAAAACTCCACTCTGGATGCTCTCTGTAGTGACAAAAAGCACGCACCTCACCTGGATGTTCGCGCAACACATTGCACATCACAAGCAGCGCAGGATCGTATTGCTCCTGCAATACAGGCTCCTCGATAATCAGCGTCGCCACCTCACTCCAGTGATGGGACCACAGCCCCAGACGCAACATCGCATGGACATGCTCATCTTCCGCCCGCACGTCATCCACGATAAATTGGCGAGCCTGACGCATCAGTGACCCGCAGAGCTTGCCCTGATCGCCTGCCCTCCATGCAAGTTCGGCAGCAAGCCTCAACCGCTGCGCATGTGAACCATCATGATGCTCAAACAACAACGCCTCAACCACCGCCTGAG
The DNA here is from genome assembly GCA_950059285.1 of uncultured Pseudomonadota bacterium. GTDB lineage: Bacteria > Myxococcota_A > Bradymonadia > Bradymonadales > Bradymonadaceae > CATLTV01. Next base: position 7,812 of record CATLTV010000065.1, read on the forward strand.
TGGCTACGCCCGAATCATTCTCACGCAAGAGCTGAGCAAGGAAATCAAAGTCGTGCAAACGCACAAGAGAATGCACGAGAAAACGCCTGAACATCGGCTTTTTGGCACGAGCAAGAAGCTCACGCAATGGCGCAAGAATCGCCTTTGCGTCACGTAAGTACCACCCCTTGATGTAGATCAACCACAACAGCGCCCTCCCCTGACATACCTGTTGTGCCTCATCAAGCTCGTCTTGCTCTTCAAGATACGCGTGCACCCTCTCAACAATCTCCAGCGCTTCACCTGTGCGTTGAGATGCAACCAGCTGCGCCACCACATGCCACAAGATCGACTCGTCCCAGAGCCTGATCTTGTCATGCCCCATCAATGGTAAAAGCTCCTCCAAAGAAGGACGTCGTAAATCGGGCAAATAATGACGCGCGGCAAGAAGCTGTGTGGGCAACATGTAGCCACTTACGGCCAACACCTCGGTCAAGGCGTGATGCTCTGAAATTGTAGATTCAAACAGGTTCTGCAACCCCCTCCACTGCCCCAGGCGCGTCAGCGTGCGCTCAACACAAAAGAAGAGGTGAATGCTATCAGGTTGCTCATGACGAGCACTCCTGTAAAGCGATAGAATCTCGAGTAAATCACCGCCCTCGTGCTCAAGCAAATCTGCACGTCGCCAGGCACTTGCAAGCTCAGTTGACTCCTGTACAGATGCCTCATTACGCAACTTCAGCACGCCAGACCAGTCTTGCGCTGCGATACGAGAGTGACCAAGCGTGAGCATGACAGGCAGCGCCTCGGGAGCCTCGGACAACGCCTGCTCAAGCACACGCAAAGCTTCATCTCCTCGCTGTGAATGGACAAGCTGGCGAGCAAGCTGCTCGCGCACCAACGCGCGGTGGTCAGGATCATCAATCAAGCGAATTTGCTGGGTCAACGCCTCGCAATAAAGCTCGGTATCACCATGCTCAAGCGCGAAGCGTTCCAGCACAAGCCAGTGATACAATCGCCCTGGTGATGCTTGCGCAGCGGCATGTGCTGCGTCCAGCGCAAGCCCAGAACTTGCATCATCGAAACTCCTGCTCAACGCGTGGCGTAAGGTCACCAAGCGATCAAGGTGCGCTGCGGCCTCCTCTGTGGGCTCATCATACTCAAGCTCAAGCAAACGCTCGATTAACTCCGCCTCCCGCAAGTGCTGCCCCTGAAGACACGCCTCGTGCTGTTGATGTGTCAACAACAACCTTGATGAAGACCCCACCATACTATGGTGCTCTCCATCAGGTACGTACTCATCCTGGCGCTGACGGTTAATATATCCCGTCAAGGTCACCAACGTCTCGGAAAGCCCCGAATCCAGCTCACGGGCACACTGGCTCCAGAAGCTTGACGCCCTGAAGTGATCCCCACGCCGATGTGCAAATAACGCCTGAATCACAAGCGGAAACACACCATGCTCATGAAACAATGGCTGCAATAACTCTGGAGGTGGCTCGGCCATAATTAACGAGGGCAACAACCTCGCAGCAAGCAAAGACAAATAGCGCTGCTGATGTGCAGGCATATGTTCATGCATCTCGTGAGACACAAGACGCTCAAGGATCGCAAGAAACTCTTCGTCATCATCCAGACGAAGCGCGTCCACCAGACGCCACATAAAAGGCATCCTCAACAAGCTCAAGGTACTGTCTGCCATCTCCTCAAGCTGAGCGGCGCTCTGCGCGCCCGCTGTCCCATGAAACCTGAGCATGGTTCCAAACAATGATAAATATGCTGCGCGTTTACGCGCCTCGGGCTCCTCAATCGTCTCCAGGCGTAGCTCCGTGGACCAACGGCCCCACAACGCAGACAACTCCACATGCTGGCCACCAAGCGCGTCAAGCCCCACCCTGAGACGTTGGCGAACCACTGTATGCTCAGATGCTCGCACAGGCTCCTTCTTGATGGATTCATGCACAGGAGCCTGAGGTATAAGCTGTGGCTCCTCAAGCACCACATCAGAAGGAAGCTCGATCAAACTTGAAGGGTCAAGCTCGAAGATCTCATCATCATCAAGCTCAATTTCGGCGGTCATGGGCTCGGATTGAGCCTGCGCATGGCGTATCACATCGGGCAAGACAAACATGCCTGACGCGGTAAACGGATCGACCGAAGGCTCATCATCAATGTGCTCACTCTCCTCCATCATGATCAGATCAGGAAGATCATCAAGCTCAATAATATCCTCATCCTCATCGTCATCATCAAGTTGGGTCGCAACCTCCATGCTGGTAAAGTCGATTCCAGAGAGCGCATCCTCAATGTCTGTATCATGAAAGATCTCATCCATTTTGAGATTATCAATCTCGGGGATCAGCGCAGATAACTCCTGGCGAGTGTCCGAGGCAAAGAAGGGCTCATCCTGGATTGTCGTACGCAGCTCGTCGCCAGGATCAAGAGTGGGGGCGGCGTTCTTCTGTTTTTTGGAATCATTGGACATGAGGTCGTATCATCCTCAGACGGAGAAGCCACACACAAACATTAACCATTAAAATCAGAAAGTTACGCGGCAACTCAGGTTTTCTTCAATGCTCAAACAAGAGCGAGCTTCAACAGCAACACCAAGGAGGATAAAAAGTGAGGGGAATTCAAGCTCCAGGTTGTTTATTCTTCAAACCCAAAGCTATCACGTGAGTCACCGCGATCGGCGTTTCAACGTGGCAATTGAATGCATCTCACAATCATCCAACGGGATGGTTTTGACGTTCGCTCTTATCTCGCCAAACTTGACGGCAAGCCTCTCTCTCTGTCAACCTTGGGCCTGCTTTTGCGACCAGGATACATTAGGATAAAAGGCACCACCATGCACACCCCTTTTATCACACAAAAACAACCATTGCGCGCTGACCATCACATCAATCCCCCTAACGTGACAGACAAGGAAACCTGATATGTCTCCAGACCGAGCAGCCATTGCACACCTCATCACTAGCCTTGACCACCCCGATGGCATCCGACAACGAGAAGTCATGGACCAACTCCTTGGACTCCTCCAGGACCCCTCCCTCGGTGATGATGTACTTGACACCGCGCTCGCCAATTTACGCGTCATTGAACCACCTGCGCGCACTGCGCTTATACGTGTGCTCAGTGAATATGCGCACCCCAAAAGCCTGCTCCCCCTGATGCGCTACACCTTTGACTCCCGAGGCAAAATTGCAGACAGCGACGCGCGTGGGCTCGCCATGCAAGCCATCATGCGCATCGCCACAGAAGAACACGCAGACAAACTCTTTGGCTTCCTCATGGATATGAAGAGCGATGATGATCCCTTCGTGCGAGGTTATGCCGCCGAGGCATTTGCACAGTTTAACGATCCTCGCGCCAAGCATATCCTCATGGGCATGCTTGAGTCCGATCCTCATGAATTCGTCAAGGAACGTGTCACCAGAGCGCTCAAAAAACTTGAAGCCGCCCCCTCAACACAAGGCTCAGGTGCGCTTGCGCAACACAACATCTCTGGCACAGAGCTGCTGCAAAACATACGTGGTACACAGGGAAGTGACCGCAATTACTGGCTCTCCATCCTTCGTGAACGCCCAGATAGTTTTGAGCTCCTGAAGGAACTCATCACTCAAGGCGGTAGCAAAGGCACGCTCATTGGCCTGAGAGAACTCCTTGAACACCCCGATCCCGCAGCACGTGCGCTGGTCGTCTCTCACCTGAGCATCCAGAGAGACAGCGCTGAACACGCCATCGGGTTGCGCATCCTTGCCAAACATTTGCAGGGAGATGCAAACCCTCAGGAACTGCAACTGATCCAGAACTCGTTGCGCAATACAGACCACTTTGTTCAGCGCGCTGCCCTCAAGGCAGCCACTGCATCTGGCAACCCTGACATGCTTGAGCGCGCGCTCGCCAAGCTGGACTCTCGCGATGAAATGACACGCTCGGAGGTCGCCGCAGCGCTTCCTCAAGCTGGAGGTGACGCCCTACGTAAACACGCACCAAAGCTTCGGTCCATACTTAAAAAAGCCCACGAGGCTCGCCTGCACAGCGCCTCTGATGATGTGGAGCTCATTGAAGCCAACCTGTTACAGGCACTCAGTACATTTGCTGCGGATATGCCCGTAGGAAAACGCGACATGCAACGCGACGCCCTTCGCTCCTTACACAAGTCAAGCGCACGCTGGCCCGTACTCGTGAGCGCGCTCAAGTTACTACGAGAAGCAACCTCGGAAGAACCTCTGTCAGAGGATCTGCGCTGGAGCGAAGCCGAGTCAGCTCCTTTACTTGACCTCCTCAGTCATGAAAATGACAAGGTCAAACAAAGAGCGCTGGAATTCTTGCGTCATGGCGCCCCTCTCAAATGGCAACTGCTCACCAATTATGTCGAGCCACTCCTACACGATCCAGAGGCCCCCGTTATCGAGCACCTTATTCCTTTGCTTGAACAGGCCACAGGCACACGCGCCGAGCAACTCCTTGAAGATCTTGCGTTATCTTCAAGGGAAGATGTCGCCGACGCCGCACGCAATGCCTTGCAACGCATGCGAAATACACAACGTGTCGTCGAGGCAAGTTTTGTCACACCTGACGAATTCTTCTGACACTACGCGCAAAACTCATATCAAATAAATAGAGAGGTGCTCGGGCGATGTCATCGCCCGAGCACCTCTCTATTTATTTGATGTTCCATTTGAATTGCATACGCTCTTCTGATAGTGCTCTACTTTCTTGCTTTGGCAAATGTTTACTGAAAAGCAAGAAGAGTTATTACATACTTAAGGAGAAATAACACATGAACACATCTACAACACCGTTTTGGAAAACAGGTTTTGCGCTCATTACAATCGCTATGTTGGCGACAGCGTGTGGCCCTGATGATGAAAACAACAAGACCACTGAAGATATGAGCCCCGTCGTCACTGACGACATGGGCGACGACATGACACCTGTCGTTGAAGACGACATGGGCGATGATATGACCCCTGTTGTTGAAGACGACATGGGCGACGACATGACGGAAGACGACATGGGTGACGACATGGGCGGCAATGGCGACACCGTCGCTGAGGTTGAGCCCAACGGTGATCCTGAAGTGGACACCCTCGTGAGCTTCACACCTGGTGATACAATCACAGGTAACATCGCAGCTTACGATGGAACCAACGACATCGACGCTGACTTCTTCCGCGTTAGCTTGACCGCTGGCGATGTCTTTGAGTGGAGCATCTCCGAGCTTGGTACTGGTTTTGATTCCACAGGTATCGGCACCATCCTCATCTCAGAAACAGGCGACATCTACATTGAGCGTTACCTCTTCTCTGATGACCCCGTCTCCACACGTCAGGTCTTCATCCCTGAAACTGGCGACTACTTGCTCTACTTCTTCGACGTGGCAGCTTCCGCTGAAGAGCCCGCTGCTCACGGTGGCGACGACTCCACCTACGAGATCTCCACAGGTCTTGGCTCACTTAACCCATCCGCAGTGACAGTGCCTGCTTCCGAAACAGGCGACCTCTCTGATGGTAACGTGGACAGCTTCTCATTCACATGGGCAAGCGACCAGGTCATGTTCGCTCAGGTCTTCGGTTCTCGTGAACCTGTCAGCAGCGACCTCGACCCTGTCCTCTTCGCATGGGACGTGGCTGATTCTCAGCTCGTCGCATTCAACGATGACCTTGACGCCAACAACGGCGAGTACGACTCCGAGCTTCTCACACAGCTTGAGAACGGTAAGGACTACTACCTCATCCTTGATGGTTGGGCCATTGGTGCAGGCACAGAGTACCAGCTTGACGTGGCTGCAAGCTCACGCGACGCTGACTCTGGCGACAACCCCATCTCCCTCGCCATCGGCGACGAGCTCGCCAATGACATCGGCGAAGCAGACGCAACCAACGACTACACCGACACCGATTACTTCGAAGTCAACCTTCAGCCTGGCGAAACCGTCAAGATCGAAGTTGAAGCTGCTGGCATGATGGACCCACGCGTTGACGTCCTCGTGGACACAGGATTCTTCGGATTCCAGGTCCTCGCAACTGGTGTTGGCGTGGAAGGTCTTGCAGGCGTCACATTCGACAACCCTGCAACAGCAACTGACGCAGCTCAGTTCTTCGTCCTCGTGAACGACGCAGCAAACATCCCTGCTGACGACACAGACACACCTGACTACGTCGGTGGTGCTGGCTACGATTACACCATCAAGCTCAACAACGTCACACTTTCACCTGTGGCACAGACACTCCCCTTCGACGTCATGGGCAGCTACCCTGCACCTGGCGACTTCATGCTCTATGATGTCGCAGTGGAAGAAGAGTCCCTCATCCAGATGAGCGCCACAAGCGCAAGCGCTGAGCCTCTCGTCGTGCTCTTCGCTGACGATGGTATCGTCGCTGACGAAGCCATGACCTACAAGCCTGGAAGCACAGGTACACGTACCATCGGTACACGCGACATCAGCTTCCGCGGTGCAAACGGTGCCACAACATTTGACTTCGATATGACCGCTGAAGTCTACAGCTACGCTGGTCTTACATTGAACGCTGCTGTTGAAACTGGCTCCAACACTGATGCAGCAAGCGCTCAGGCGTTGACACTTCCTGCTCAGATTACTGGCCTTACCGAAGTTGCTGTGGACGGCGATCCTGCTGACTACTTCAGCTTCACCGCTTCGGCTGGCGACAAGATCGCTATCCTTACACAGCCCGACCCCAACGCTCCTGACATCGATCCTAACGATCCTACTCAGGGCAAGGACGACGCTGATACCGTCATCAGTGTCATTGATGGCCAGGGCATGATCATCGCCGAAAACGATGACATGACCACAGATGTCTACAGCACCTTCAGCGCACTCGTCGTTGAAATTCCTGCTGACGGCACCTACACCATCGAAGTCGCTCCTTACGCGTCTGGCGATGATGCAAACGGACACTACATCCTTACTGTCTTCCAGTAAGACCTCGTAGGTCCCGAGCACATAGCTCGTAAATAAAAGAGGGAGCGAGTGTGGCCTAGGCCACACTCGCTCCCTCTTTTTACATCATCCACTTGTCAAACTTCGCCATTTTGCATAATGCTCAAAAGCCAAGAGCATCTTTTCCGCTCAAGAGTGTTATGGAGAAGGAGCTGTTGGAAGAAAAGCGAAGGAGAAAGGATTGAAGTTCAAGGAGTAAAAACCAAGAAATGTAGCCATGTTACCTTCTGTTTTTACGACACTGAAATTCAACCTTTACACAAGCTTTTACCGACAGCTCCTTCTTCTTAACGCTCTAATGATAAACCCTACACCCCACACACACATCATGACTCAACCAATCAAGAAACTTTGTGTCTACTGCGGCTCCCGCCCAGGCAACAACCCCTCCTACATTGAAGCCGCACGCAAAACAGGACAGATCATGGCCGAACAAGGCGTCGCACTTGTCTATGGCGCTGGCTCAACAGGCATGATGGGTGCCGTCGCAAACGGTGTGCTCGACGCTGGCGGCGAGGTCATCGGCGTAATCCCCAAGGGCCTCAACCGACACGAGCGCGCTCACCCTGGATTGAGCGAAATCCATGTCGTCGAAACCATGCACGAACGCAAAGCACTCATGGAGGAGATCAGCGATGGTATGGTCGCACTCCCTGGCGGTTATGGCACCCTCGATGAGATGTTTGAAGTCCTCACATGGTCCGTCCTTGGTATCCACCAAAAACCTTGCGGATTCCTCAATGTAGAAGGCTACTGGGACCCTGTCCTCGCGCTGATGAACCACATGCTCAAAGAAGGATTTATCTCGCAAGAATACCATGAGCTCGCGCTGATGGACTCCGACTTCCACAGCCTGCTTGATAAACTCAACGCCTACACCCCATCCAACAAGGCACTCTGGCTCACGACTTGAGCTGCTCCTGCACGCGCTGACGATCCGCCTTCTTGAGCCCTGATACAACGCGCTCATACGAATGCATCAACAGCTCCTCAATCAAATCCGAGGGCACGCTCCCATCAAGAAGCACTGTGTTCCAGTGCTTCTTGTTCATGTGCCAACCAGGCACAATACCATCATAATCATCCCTTAAATCAAGGGCTTTGGATGGCTCACACTTGAGGTTCACCCCACAGGGATACTTCGCCAAATTACAGGCAAAAAACATCTTGCCCACAACCTTGAAGACCAACACATCCTCCCCAAACGGAAACCCTTCGGTCACCTCGGGCAACGCCAAGCAAAACTCTCTGATCTCGTCAATCTCCACACCAAACCTCCTTGAGAAAACAACACTGATCAAAATTTCAGCTCAACACCCTGACATAATGATCCCCATCGCTCCAGTGTAAAAAACGTCAGATGCATTTCATTTCCGAATCAATCAATGCTATGACGCATTACTCATGAAGTGGCACAGGATGCCACATTGTCACAACTCCCCTCTAGCTCGATGAAAACCATGCGTTTCTTTGCCACCGTCGCCCGAAATCTTGAACATGTCCTCCACGAAGAGCTCGCCTCTCTCGGCCTTCAAAACCTCCAGCCCACAGGCAGTGGCGTCTGGTTTGAAGGATCTCTTGAAGACGCCTACAAGGCGTGCCTCTGGTCACGCGTTGCAAGCTCGATCCTGCTTCACCTCACCACCTTTGAAGCAAAAACCCCCGAACAACTCTACGAAGGCGCAAAATCCATCGACTGGACCCCTCACCTCCTGACACGCGACGCATTCGCAGTGCAGGTCAGTGCTTCTCGCCCCACGATCTCGCACACACACTACGCCGCACTCCGCGTCAAGGATGCTATCGTTGATCAGTTCCGCGAGACTCAACGCGCACGCCCATCTGTCGATCTTGAAGATCCAGACCTCTATGTACACCTTCACTTGAACCGCGATGAAGCCACCATCAGCATTAACCTCAATGGTAAAAGTCTTCACCGCAGAGGTTGGCGAGTGGCTCACACACAGGCTCACCTCAAGGAAAACCTCGCGGCGTCCATCCTGCTTCGTGCAGACTGGCCAAACCTCGCCAAGGACGGTTACGCCTTCCTTGATCCCATGTGCGGCTCGGGCACCTTCGCGCTTGAAGCCTGGATGATGGCCGCAGATATCGCCCCAGGGCTTGGTCGTGACGATGGCTTCGCGCTTGAAACCTGGCGAAGCCACGACCGTAACACATGGAAACAACTCCTGAATGAGGCACGTGAACGCAAAGATGCTGGCCTCGCAGGTGAGCTTCCACCCATCGTCGCACATGACAAGGATCACGCCATCATTCGTGCCGCACGTGAGAACATCCACATGGCTGGCGCGCAAAAATACATCCGCGCACAACAACGCGAGCTGCTTGAAGTCACCGCGCCTGCTGACCGTGGCCTCATCGCCACCAACCCTCCCTATGGCGAGCGCATGCAGGAGTTTGATCAGGCCAAGGAAGTACACGAGCGCTTTGGTGGCATGCTTCTGACATCCTTCATGGGCTGGAAAGCCACTGTCATTACGGGCAGTAAACAACTCGGATTGGCAATTCCATTACGCGCGGTAAAACGATACTCTGTCTTCAATGGTCCCCTTCAATGCACCCTGCTACAATTTGATGTGGAAGAAGACCGTATCTTTGAACCTAACTAAACATAAAAGACCCCTGGCTTTCCCTTCATGGAAACATCAACCTGGACAGACGAACAGCTCATTGAACGGCTGACTCGGGAGGACGAACAGGCGCTCTCATTACTTTATGAGCGCTGGTCGTCCATCCTCATGAGCATTGGCCTGCGCTTCTCTTCCTCCAAGCAGGAGGTTGAGGATGTCCTGCATGATGTCTTTCTTGAAATATGGAAAACCTGCAAAGATTTTGATCCCGATCGCGGTTCTGCTCGTACATGGATTGTGATGAAGATGCGATGTCGTATGTTGGATCTTGTTCGCAAAAAGAGTCGTCACGCTCATCTCAAGCCCAAAGTCGAGGAGCACATGACACCACAGCAAACCGCACCTTCGCCCGATAAATCTTACGCAAACACACAGCTTCGCCAGGTCGTCCAAACCTTGCCCGAACGCTTGCGCCAGGTCCTGATCTTAACCTATTTTGAACATCTTCCTGCCCACGAAGCCGCCACCAAGCTGGACATCCCCGTGGGCACCGTAAAATCCAGGCTGGCAAGTGCCAAGCTCGCGCTCAAAGATGCGCTTACTCATACTCCTCCTCTCCCAGAAGAGGGAGGTGCTGAATCATGACACAGAAGAAAGACATGCTCTCACGCGTGGATGACTGGCTCCTTGGTGCGCTCACAGATGACGAACTCACCGAATTTGAAGCCGCTCTTGCTCACGATCAAGATCTTCAAGAGGCTGTCGCTCTCGCTGAAGAAGCTCTCGCTGCTACATGGATCGCCATGAGCGAGCCTGTCGCGCCTGCGCCCTCCCTCTTTGAGCGCATCTCTGCGAGCATTCAACCTACATCCTCTGGTGTCATGGGGTTTGCCTCCACGCTTGCACAGCTCCTGACCATTACCACCGAGCACGCTTCAAACCTGCTCAAGCTCCTCCAAGATCCCGACGAATGGCTCCCAGGCCCAGGTCCAGGCACACACCTCGTACATATCGATGGTGTCCCCCTCTCCTCTCAGGCCATCGTCGGCTTCGTCAAAATCGAACCTGGTCATCACTTCCCTGAACACACGCACGAAGGCGAGGAACACACCTTTGTGCTCTCGGGCACACTCAAAGATGGAGACAACCTCATCCACCGTGGTCAACACGATATACTGAGCAAAGGGAGTGAACACCTCATTGGCGCCCATGGCGACGAGGATGTAATCTACTTGACGATTGCCCACTGTGGCATCAGATTCGGAGAGTTCTTTATTGGCCCTGGCGATCCAGAGGTATAACTCACCACACAGAGCTGCCATGACACAAGCACACCTCAACCCACTGAACTACAAGACAATTCTACTAAGCACGCTCATCCTATCCTTTGGGTGCACCTCCGATCCTGCGCGCACAGTCAACGTCACGCAGCAACCCTTGCAGCAGTCTCTCACAGCGCAAAAGCAACCCCCAAAAAAGAAGCTCAAGCGTATTAAAACGCCACAACCTGCGCCCCCATCAGCTGACCTTCCTGACCTCTCACAACCGCTCTCTCTGACACAGGAACAGTGGAAACAGCGCCTCTCGAAAACACAGTTCAGAATCATGCGCCTTGGCGACACCGAGCCTCCCAACTCGGGCACTTACCTCGATGAATATCGCGAAGGCGTCTACCATTGCGCCGCGTGCAATAACCCCCTGTTTAAATCCACCGCCAAGTTCGACTCCAAAACAGGCTGGCCAAGCTTCTTTGACATTGTGGGCGAAAAGCATATCACCATGCGACCTGACCCTCGGTCGAAAAAACCTCGCACCGAAGTCCTGTGCAGTCATTGCCTAGCACACCTTGGGCACGTCTTTGATGATGGCCCTCAACCCACAGGGCTGCGTTACTGTGTAAACTCCACAAGCCTGTATTTCAGACCATCCTCCAAGTAAGCAAAAAAGCAAGGAGGGGGCGACAATTGACGGAGTCAATTGTCGCCCCCTCCTTGCTTTTTTGCGACGACAGAAGAGCGAGGGACGCGGGGGGCAAAAAAACAAAATTTTTTTTCCCCCGCGTCCCTCGCTCTTCTGTCTACCAGATAGAATAACTACTCACCCACACCAGGCGTGCAGCCCACAAGGTTCAAGTTCGTTGAGATGTTCTCATAGGCACCATCGGCCTCGGCAAGCCATGAGGAGTGAACCTCCATCGGCGCATTGTATGCATCACCAATAATTTGAGCAAAGTTCAGGCTGTCCTGAGCATCCCAGTTGGTGCACCACACGCCATCTGCTTCTTGCAAAGAGAGCTTCACGGAGCTTTCCTTTCCTGGAGCAAACAACACATCTTCCTGTGCCTGAGTCATCCCAAGTTGACTCGCGACATCCGCACCAAAACCAACCGTATCTCCCTGACGCGTAAGAAGAATCACTTGCTCACACCCCATATTCTTGAGCACCAAGCTTGGTTCAAGATCAGACCATCCGCCTGTGGACACCACCTGCTCGTTGATCTCCAGAGCACGTGCCAATCCAGGCTCGGCAGGTGAGAGCGCCAACACTTCGCGATAGGTTGCCTCACCAAGGCTCATGAACTTCTGTGTCTTCAAGTCACTGTAACCCATGGCGTTGCTCTGAACCTCTTCCAGGTCTCCAGCAAAGCCCCAGTACCCAAGCTTGACGTCATCAAAGTTGACCGCAAACTCAATGGGCTTGGCGGTGGTGTACTGCTCACGTGCGCTCTTCCATGCAGGAATAGCATCACCTGTAATCACGCTGGTGGTGACAAGCGCTGGCATGTTGGTGCCAACCTTTGTATCCAACATGTTGGAATAACCTTTTTCAGAGGCATTGGCGATGTAATCAGCACGCCACTCTGTCAGCATACCAAAGAACATCTCGCCACAGGTCTGACCGTTGGCGCCATCAAGCTGCATGACCTCGGCCCAGGCCTTTCCACGCGCGGGCTCTGCACAGGTATCAAGGAAGGCCCCCCATGCCTTGGGTTCTTTCTCCTCTGCGCCATAACCTGCGTAGAAGTTACCAATGCGGCCCACAAGCTCGGTCACACCACCAAAGCTCAGGACACCAGGTCGCAACAAGACATCCGCAGACTCAACCTTGAAGCTACCAAAGGATGTCACGCTCTGCCAGATGTCCATGACATGGAACTCAGGGTTGGCAGAGTTTGTAAGCAACGCGACAACCTCTGGATTAATAAGCATTTTAAGGTCGTCACTTGCGAAGATCTTGAGCATCGCATCTCTGGCTTCTTCGTACTTTCCATCCTCAACAAGCGTACCCACGCCTTCAGCCTTGAGCTTCTTGGCCACAGGGATCAACATCTGAAACGCTGCAACCTCATCGGTTTGTGCAATCACACCTGCGTAGCCTTCAAGAGATTTATACATCAACGACATGCGCTCACCGACCTGTGCATCGGAGCAAGAGGCGTCACCACCACACTGATACACGGCGGGGTTTGTATACATGCTCTCGGTCAAAAACGTGGTGATGCTACCAGAGCTTCCACCTGCCACGGCCGTCAACTGACCATACTCCTCGTGAATACGAGCGAGGCCACCAAAGTGAGCAAAAATGTTCTGGCCATTGCCACGAATACCAACACACACCAGAGGCTTCTCGGTCGTGCCATCCTGACCTACACCATCGGTCTTTCCGTCCGTGCCCTGACCAACCTCTTCAGTAGTGCTATCGCCCTGCTCTCCTTCAGGGGTACAACCCACAACCAAACCCAACGCAAAACAGGCAGCCCATGCAGTCAACTTCTCTCTGGTCATATCTTTATATCCTTCATGTTAAAAATGTAGATCACACGACCCTGACAATCATTTCGACAGAGTATATTTCTTATCAGACATATTAGGCAAGACATATACCATTTTTCCACAAAAACACAAAAACAAGTAAAATCAAACACTTAAAAACAAGCCCACAATCCTGTACAACAGCAATGGCAACACAACCTTCCACCTGTCATACACAGGCTGGATAATGCATCTTCCATCCATCACCACAAGGCAAGTTCACCCTGGTGCACCAGTGCAGGCAGTGACATAGGGAGGAGCTCCAGACGCCGCTCATGCAAGTAAAGCTCCTGATAACGTTCTGAAATTTTTGGGCGATCCTCTTCATAAGGGGCCACAAGAAAATGGCGAGCATCGGGAGCAATCCCCATATACATCGCCATCTGGAAGAGATCTTCACGATCCACAGGTCGCAACGGCTCGGCCTTGTCTCCATCCTTGGCACGAAAGTAAGGCTTGTATTTGGCGTCCACCACAGCGAGCACTCTTCTGGATGAGCGCTCGTACACCATGACATCAGGGCGAGCCTCACGATACACCTGTGCACTCGCATCGAGGATTGCTCCCTGGTATCGAGGTTGTGCCTTGATTAACAACCCTACACGCTGGCCCCACCTCTTGATGCCTTGCACCACAGCATGTTCAAAAAGCGATGGCATATCCACCCACCATCCGCTGCTTCCACCGCTACCTACAACGGTCACGGGGCCACCACCAAACAGAATCAACCGCGCCAAAATAAGCGCGGACACATACCTTGGGTAACGATGAATCGTGACCTCCTGCGCCTTCTGAATCATGTCCAGCGTCACAGAGCCATCGGCATAATCATGTTCATCCACAAGATGGGACAGCACCTGAATCAACCTTGAGCTGTCTGCTTCAAATGAAGATCCTTGCAGGAGTTGGTGTGAAATCTTCATGGCATGATAGAGCACCCGATTGGGGAGCGTATCGCGCGTTAACTCAAGGTATTTACAGCTAATACCCAGTGCGTTTGGCTGCATACCCACGCGAGCAAAATCAGGCTGACCACGCAATGTCATCAGGCGTTCCTGGCGTCGGATATAATCTCTGTGCAGCTCATGTTGCACAATATCTTGCACGGCGAGCACAAGACCTGCGGCGAGCGCCTTTTTAAGCGTAAAACCATGAATAGATTGAAGATTTATACCAAGCGAGTGATTCAACACATGAAGATTCACACCGATCATCCAGCTCAAAACCTGGATCAACGCCGCATTGGAAATGGCAGGCAACACAGTCACCAACAACCTCCCAACCTGAACCTCACCCACCTTCCGCGTCGCTACAAACTTCAGCTTGCCCTGAAAACCAGGCTCAACTCGCACAAGATCAGAGAGCTTGTCTCGCAAGACCTCTGGATCGTCACACCTCGCATAGGTACACGCAACAGAGGCCGACACAACCTCGGATTCCCACTCCCTGAGCTGAACATGATACGATTCCACAATGACTCAACGTATAAATCACGCGCAGCGCCTCACGCTGCATGACCTCGACCTCTGTATTACTTCTCTTTCTTGCCATCTGGAGCATATCGCTGAGGTTCTTGCTCCATCCGCGAGTGACGTGTCACATAAGCATCCTGCCATGCTCTGGATAAACCATCTGCGCCTGACTCGTGCTCCTCCTGATCGGGCTGATCCTCCTGATATTCATCCACAATATCTCTGAGCGCATCAAGAAACCGCCCTGATGAGAGCACCTGTTCATTGGGCTGTCCCTGAGCATCCACAAGCGAACCAAGCACTGCTGCCATCTGTCGCTTATCTGCAAAACAATATTCTTCCACCAGAGGAATGATATCGAGTCGAAAACGCGTGGCTACAGCTTCAAGAGGATCATCCACCACGCGCTCATCTAACCACAGGAATGAATGACCAAGCCAGCGCTCAGGATAAACACCGATGCGCGACAACCTGTCATTGAGCGCAGCGAGCAAGGTAGACAGATAGACATCCTGAACCTGATGCACCAAACCAGGCGTACGCGCCAGCAAACTTGGCTGCGGAGGAACTCGCTCAAACGCAAACCTTCGACGAATTGCCACATCCAACAATGAAATACTTTTGTCTGCCGTGTTCATCGTCGCGAGCAAGTACAGGTTTGGCGGCAACCACAATGGCTCCTGCGACAGCATCCTACGACGCGCATGTTCTGGAGAGCGCTTATCGGCCTCAATCAAGGTGATAAGTTCGCCAAAAATACGCGCCACATCACCACGGTTAAGCTCATCAATCAAAAGGAGAAAACAGTGCTCAGGATGTTCTTCTGCTCGTGCAGCCATCCGCGATAATATGCCCTGCGTAAGCACAAACTCACCAGGATGATCCTGACGAGGTCTGAATCCCTCAATAAACTCCTCATACCCATACGAAGGGTGAAAAGTCACCTGCTCCACACAGGGTTGATTGCCTGAGTCCATGTAACCATGTGACTTTTGCCAACGACGCCACAAGGTCGCAAGTTGCGTGGATAGAATCGTTTTTCCTGTGCCAGGAGGCCCATATAACACGACGTTTTTTCGAGCTCGGAGCAGTCGCGCAAGACGCTCATGACGCGCATCAAATATCGCCGCAATAAACGCCCCCCACGCATCCTCAATCGGAGGTTCCACTCGCCAGGCAGGATGTTCATGCCCACCACCCTGCATTCCTCCCCCATCACTCACCTTGTTTGATGTGTTCGCCTCATCAAGCGCCACCGCGAGATCTGCCCTCGTCAACGCAGGTGACTTATTTTGCGTGCTTGACGCGTTAGCCTCTTGCAACACGCCCTCTTCCTCATTCAACGCAAGATAACCACGCAGCATTTGCCCCAGAGGATGCGTCCTCAACCAGAAGACCAGCGCGCCCGCAGGAATATCAACATCAAGCCCCTGAAGGATCGATCTGGCATTAAACTGAAAATCCAGATACTCCGTAAAGGTCTGCACCGAACCAGACTCAATCCCAAGCAATTCCAACAACATGGCAATCTCTCCCTGCGAATGCACAGGGAAGAGGTGCTGCCAGGACCACTCAGGATCAAGTGCACACAGGGTGACCACAAGCAGCTTTGCATCAAGCGCACGATAAGGTTCAGAGATGAGCAAGGACAGCTCCACATCCTGCACCTCTCCCTTGAGCAGCAACGCAACCTGAGAGAGCTCACGTAACATGGGCTTGATACGCGTCTCGAAAAACGCCTCGGCCTCCTCTCGAGTTTTACCGTCCTGCCCTGCCACACGCCAAGAGCCATCACGGGCAAGACTCAACCCAAACGCATCGGCGCTTGCTAGCTCAAGCCTTGCGAGTGAGCGCGTGCCATGTTCAACCACATGCGCCAATGTTCGCGCGCTCTGACCTGCGGTGTGCGCATAGTCTTCAAGCGTCAACCCGTGATACAAATCCTCGGGCCGTCCAAGATCCACACAACTGTCACGCATCAACTCTGCGGCCTGAAGAAAAGGCTCCCTGTACTCTTGCTCCAGAGGCAAATGCGATGAGACAAGCGAGGCGAGATCCTCTACCAGGAGCGCCCTCGCCCAGGAAAACTCGGGGTAAGAACCGCTGCCAAGGATGAACAACCTCGTATGTACATCAAGTAAATCACCAGTAAAATCAGACTCTTCCGACCAGAGATTTTTGAGATGCGAGTACAATGCCTGCGCAGTCACGAGGCGTCCTGAAGAGCTTGTCGCCCGCTCTCCGAGAGGATCAACAAGCAATCGATATGCAGGTTGGAAGGTGCTCTCAAGTTTTACAAAGGGATAGCGATCGGGTTCATACATGGCGAGGAAGTAACTGGTGAGCGTCTCATTGATATGAGCGACACGATCCTTGGCGAGCTGACGTGGCTCCACACGTGAGAAGAACTGATCCAAACGCTGCGCAAAAGCCTCGGGGGAATGATCAAGCGCATCCTGATTTAACCCAAATAGTAGCTCAAAAGCTTCACGACATTCGTCCTCACTCACTGAATCAAACCAGGCACGCGCCCTGGCGACTTCATATCCTGACAGCAAGTTTTCATGTCGCCCAAGCGCTCTCTTCAAAAGGATTCGCGCATCTCCATCACCATCCAACGCCTGAAAAATATCCTTGTGTGCACGCGCATATACACGTGTTCTCACGTAGGCCTCACGCTGCTTCACACGTTCGAGTTCAACAGCCTTTTCAGTCAGGTGATAACCACGAACCGCAAGCTCTGGGCGAAGAATAGTTAGAGAATTTTGCACAATAATCCTAATAGAGTGGACACAATAAGACGATACATAACCAAGAGCTTCTCACTGTGTAGAAGCGACTTGCAGAGACAGAGAGCGACACCATCATTGTATGCACTCTCACGATTTGCAAAAGTACCCTTTTCTTTCGTAAGATCTTTGACTAAAATAGAATAGTTATTCGGTTATGACGGGCGGGAGCACAAATCATTGCTACTGCGTAAAAATAGATGCACGGTACGGCAACTTAAACTATTGTGAGCAAAGTAGTAGTCTGAACAGATGGCAAAGCACAGACAAGCCACTGACAGTCATGCCCTGAGAATCAGGCCACATCAAGCTGCTACAATACTTTGACGCGCTGCAACCTATTCACTCACGGCTTTACCACCATGGTCAATGTGCTGCACAGCTTTACACCACAAACCATCTTGCTCATCGAGGATGAGCCTCGTGTGGGGTGCACGCTTGCCAAAATGCTCACGCAGCTTGGTTATGCGGTGGTGTTGTGCCAGAACGCCGTCGATGCGTTAGAAGCGCTCAAAAACACACCTGACATCTTCGCTATCGTAGCTGACTACAGGCTCTATGATTCTATTACAGGGCTTGATATCCTCGCCACCAGTCAAAAAATCTATCCCCACATACGACGTATTTTGATCTCTGGCTTGCTCATCCCCGAGAGCGATGAGCAGCGATGGCCCCAAATCTGTCATGCGTTTTTGAGTAAGCCATTCACATGGAATCAAATGCAGCAGGCGCTTCACCCGGTCATGCTGGGTAACGAAAGCTCAACCCCCACCTTACATTAGGTTCTGTTGACATAAGCATAAAAACCCGAGCCCGAGTGATAAATCACTCGGGCTCGGGTTTTTATGCACTTACTGTTCTTCTTTATTGGCCAACATCTCAGCACGCGCAGCACAATATTCAGTCACATCAAGATCCAGCGCATACCCAGTCTCAGAGGGGATATTTGGATTCATTGGGATATTGATGGGAAGACCACTGGCTACAGATTCAGGTGCTGTATACGAGAGGTCGTGTGCCTCGGGGCTAGTCAGCGACTCAAGGAAGGCGACAAGATCGTCCATCTCCTCCTCGGTCATATGAAGTGGGCTCTGGAACAGAGGTTCCATGGTGGACTCAACCGCTTCGAAGCTTTCTTTCTGGCGATGAAGTTCGGCCTGAAACTCGGGGCGAAGTTGCATCACATTGTATGTCCAGAGCGCATCCATGGCATTGTTCTTATGGCGCAGGACATCCTTGAGCGTATTGTAACCGCCTGTGTGCATGTAAGGCCCTGTGACCTCCACGTTACGCAACGGTGGCGTACGGAATTTGAAGGACTCATCCTGACTTGCGAGGCTACGGTGTGCGACGCCACGATCGATCTTACGTGTCGTTGACACACGCGATCCAGGTCCGCTCCCCATGGGAGCCACACCAATGTTGTAATACTCTTGATCGGTGAACAGATCTCCAGAGTGGCATGTAGAACAGGCAGCCTTACCATAAAAGAGCTTTGCACCGCGCAGAGCCGCAGGCTCAAGCGCATCTTCCTCGCCGCGCAAGAAGCGGTCCCAGGGAGAGTTTGTAAGCGTGTAGGAGTCGATGATAAAGGCGCTGATCGCATTGGCCGCATGCACAAGGCTGAGGTGCTCCGTGGGCACATCAGGATAAGCGTTTGCAAAGAGCTCCTGATAGGCAGGAATTTCCATCAGACGTGCCATGAGCGCGTTCCACACCGACTCGGGATCGAAGTTCTCGAAGTTCGCAAGTTGGTTGGGCTCACCA
>CATLTV010000066.1 GCA_950059285.1 uncultured Pseudomonadota bacterium
TCGCCTGAAGATGCTTCTCTTCTCCTCTTTTCTTCGGGGCAAGCTCCGCGACGGGAGCTTAGGTCAACAGAACCTAAGCTGCCCGCGTTGCTCACTGAACATACACGGACCCACCATGAAGAAGCTCGTCACACTCTCCCTTGTACTCCTTGCACACGCCTCTGTCCTCGCACCTGATGCCAATGCTCAGGACAACACATGCCGCACACGTTGTGAGGTCAACGAGGTCATTGATGCGCGTGGCTGCTGCGCCCCACTACGCTGGAACACCTCAACGCAAGGCACGCTCGCTCCACCCTCCATTGAGGAGAAGCTCTCTCCCAAATCCATCAATGTCGCCACACACTTGCGCGCTTATTATTTTACAGCCAAGGCCACATGGGGTGAACAAGATCAACACGATGAGATTGAGCTCGTCAAGGCACTGACCAAACGTCTCAAAGATGACGCGCACACCCTCACACAAGAACAGAAAGTTCAGCTCATCCATGAACAAGTCTCGCATATCTGGAACGTCTGGCTTCAAACCGAGGCAAGCTTTCTTTTTACACTGGAACAGTGTGCTCAAAGCGATACCCCCATGAACTGCACTCAGGAGCTAAACTACAAGCACAAGGAACGCCAAACCTGGCAAGCTATCGCAGCACCACTCCTGAATGACGCAACAACCTCCTTATCCACCACCCTCAACACCCTGGAAACACAAGAAAATATACTGGCACAGGCAACTTTTGCCCAGGCATTGTATTACCGCATCGCCATGGCGCTATCAGTCAATCAGACGACTGGAACGGTTGATGACGTCAAGACATTGATACGCATTGACAAGGACAGCCCTTATGCTGCTCTCGCAGCTACAAGCATGGCCGATTATTATCTTGGGAAAAATAGTTTCAAGGAAGCGTCAAAGCTCTACTTGCAGGCAATCAGTCATACATATAATCCCACACGAGCTTACGCCATGTATCGCCAGGCACAGTGTCAAATTCAGTCCAGCGACTGGAGTCAGGGGATGCGTATGTTAATTATGGCGCTGGAGGAGACTGAGAAGCAGGCACACACGATGCCCCAGGCCAATGTACTGAGCAAAGAGATCATGCTTGATATTATCTCGTTGTATGCACAGACAGGAGCTGTTCCCAGCGCGCCTGATTTTTTCATCGCGCTAGGAGTGCCAGAGGCGCTGGTCCCCAGCTATCTGAGCAGACTTGCCGATGCCTATGACGAGGTGGGAAGAGTCAAGGAAGCAAAGGCGCTTCGCGACGCGCTCGCACAACCTGAATAACAAGGTGACTCAGGACTTATCAGGCACATCGATGCCCTTCTCTTTGTAGTCTCGTAGTTTGTTACGAATGGTCCTCAAGCTCACGCCGAGGGCTTCGGCAGTGCGTGTGCGGTTACCATCAAAACGCTCCAGCGTGCCGAGGATGATTTTACGACGCACATCGGTCAATGGCTCACTTCCTGGCAAAAACGAGATCGCAGGATCAGCATCATCAAGCTCGTCGTCCTGAGAGGAGGATGGTTCAGGTGATGGCGTGAGTTGTTCTGGAACAGATTTGACCATACGAGAGGAGAGCGCTTCAAGGTGTCGTGAGGCAGGACGACGCTCAAAACCCTGAGGTTCAACTGAACTACCTTCCATATCAAGGATGATATGATCAGGCGTGACGATTTTATCGTCTGCACACAGGATCACGGCGCGCTCAATAATGTTCACCAGCTCGCGCACGTTACCAGGATAGGAATACAGCTCAAGCATCTCCATGGCAGAGGATGTGATACCCGAGATGGTCGTCTCAAACTTCTGCGCATATTTGGAGAGGTAAAAGAGGACCAGAGGCGCAATATCACGCGGACGCTCTCGCAGCGCAGGGATCTTGATGGGGAAGACATTCAAGCGGTAAAACAGGTCGAGTCGAAACTCTCCACGATCCACGGACTGGCGCAGGTTGCGGTTCGTTGTTGCAACAACTCTGATATCGAGCTTGATCTCCTGCGTTCCACCGACACGCAACATGACGCGCTCCTGAAGGACACGCAACAGCTTGGCCTGCGTTTCAAGTGAAACTTCCGAGACCTCATCAAGCAGAATTGTGCCCTGGCTTGCTCGCTCAAAGTGACCTGTGTGGCGTGACACAGCACCACTGAAGGCACCTTTTTCATGACCAAAGAGCTCACTCTCAAGAATACTTGAAGGGAGCGCAGCACAGTTGACCGCAACAAAAGAGTGAGATGCCCGGGGGGAGAACTGATGAATGGCGCGCGCAAAGACCTCTTTACCTACACCTGACTCACCAGTCAGGAGTACAGTGGAAGAAGTGCGTGCCACGTTCTTTGCAAGCTTGACCACTCTCACGCTCGCAGGGTCCTGGCAAATCATCTTATGAGCAGTTGTCTCCTGTCTTAATACAGGGATTACACCATCACTCATAAATCACTACTCCTTCCAAAATCTTAGAATGCGTTAAGGCACCATAAAATACGTGCACACTCGACCACGTGTACGGCATGTCTGACATCATCACCAAATTGAACAGACCAACTCCTAGAGTATCGGGCGAGTCAGAAGAAGAGCAAGTGTAGAACAGAAGTTTTTTCACTTTCTACACAACATCTCCATGCGAGTTACCGAAAACCCGAGGGAGCACATGAACTTCAATATTGACGTGATGCTCAAGACTACTCTAGTAGAGAGGCTCTGCCTATATTTAACCCTATCACGCGGACGATCATAGCCATGAACACAACGATGAGCACACCCAAACACAGCTTGTTTTACCCCCTTCTTCTTTTGAGCATCGTATGCATCTTACCGACCACGGCATATGCACAGCAGGAGACCACACAGCAAGGGAAATCGCTGGAAGAGCCCATCGTCGTCGCGCCACTTGATGATAACAGCAGCAGCGAACCTGTCGCCATCAGACTTGTCGACGCTCTTAGAAGTAATGGTAAACAAACTCTCTCTCCACCTCAAGTGCAAGCACTCCTGGACAGACACAAGAGCACGCTCAATCAGGTGGACACATCCCGACTCAGTCAGGATGTCGAGTTACTCAAAGAAGGTGCACAGGTTTACTTCTATGAAGGACCAGGCGCTGCGCTTGGACGACTCGAAAAGCCCGTCAATCGCGCGCTGTCTGACCTGCCCGCGCTCATGGCTCGCAAGGATCTGGCAGAACAAACATATGAAGCTGCGGTCATTCTTTTGCGTGCCTATGTCGATCAAGGTCAGGCTGCCAAAGCAGATGCATTTGCATTGAAGATCGCCACCGTCTTTCCAAGCAAGAGCCCCTCCACAAAGAGCACCCCACCCGACATCCAACAGCTCATGGACAAGGCAAAGGCAGAGCTTGCCAAGGAAAACACCGCCCTACAGCTCAAGCCCTTCAAATCCCAGCGGACAGCGCAGGCATGTCATTATTTTATCAACGGTTTTGATGCCTCCAGCGCAGATAGCTACAGCGTCTCCCCATCACAGGAGTACCTCTTGCAAATGGACTGTGGACGTGGAGCCAGCGCCATTGCATGGAAACACACGCCCACAAAAGATGAAACAAATGCGGTGCCCATCATCGATGTGGAGCCCTTGCGCATGACCATGCAAGACAGCTCATTCCAGAGCAGGACCGAGATCGAGCAACGTATCTTGTTTATCCTCCACTGGACCAAGGTAAAGACCTTCATTGGAGTCAGTAAAAATGGTGCAATTGGCACTGATCAGGCGGAGCTTCTGGTGCATGTCAACGCCACCAATCGCCAAGCACTCTGGAGCGATGGCGCCACGCAAAAAAGCCTCTGCTCCACACTTGAAGACTGGTTCCCAGGGCTCCAGGTTAACTGTGGAGCAGAGCAATCCAAGTCCAATAAAAAGAGAAGTTGGCCACTGATTCTCGCAGCCACAGGCGTCGCCACCGCGGGCGCAGGTGCAGCGCTTTGGGTCATCAACGAACGTGAAATTGACCGCATCCGATGCTCCCCCTATGCCGCGCAGGGAGGCGAACCTTGCAATGATGTTGATGCTTACGAAGTGCCTGAGCTTGATCAGGTGGATGTAAACGAACTGATTTCCAGAACCACACGCAAACGCACGCTGGGCATTGGTCTTGTCAGTGGCGGTGCGCTCATGCTCCTGTCTGGCGTGGCCACCCACTTCATCATTAACAAGCAAGAGTCAAGCGCGGCGAACAACCTGCAACTCCAGCTTGCCCCAACGCAAGGCGGCGCACACGGCAGCGTTACATTTCGCTTCTAAGACGCGTTGATATAAACAGAGCGATAACACGTCCACAATCGATACGAGCAGGGAGTGAAAAGATCTTTTTCACTCCCTGCTCGTTCATATTTCACCACAGCAGCGTGAACACGAACGTGACTCGACGTTTGGGATAGATTGCTGGTATGCTCTCGACGCTGTGTAGTCATATTTTCAAGTGCATGTTTAACACAAGGGCATCTGATGACCTCGATACATCATGCCCAAGCCCAACTTATCACACGGAGCAATTGTGAAGCCTTCACATCGTGTAGTTATTCTTTTTGGCCTCGTGCTGGCGATGCTCAATACAGGAGCATCGTGCAGCAAAAAAGCGTCTGACCCTGACGTCAAGGAGACCGCCGAACAGGGAGATGCACCAGCACCTCCCGTAAACACATCCAAGCTGACTCGGTTCATCCCCACACTTCAGGATCTCTCCTTCAAGGAGGACCTTGAGAAACCAACAAAACTTCCCGTCACATTGCTTGCAGGCAGTGAACAGAGCAGTGACGCTGGCAACAGGCTCGCTGCCGCCAAGGGAACCAAGCTCTCTCAAGGTACCACGGACACGCTCCTCGCGCGTCTTGAACCTCTCAAGGTTGAGAAAGGCGACCAGAAAGACTTTGCCAAGCGTGCCGCGTCCATGCCTCCTCCCAAAAAAGGTGACATTGTCGCGACTGCTTTCCCCTCTCCCACCGAGCTTGCTCCACCTGACACATCCGATCAGGAAGCCGCACAAGGCCCTCTGAAGCTTCTGCGTTATGCTCCTGAAGGTGATGTCCCCGTGGCACCTCAAATCAGCCTCACGTTCAATCAACCAATGGTTGCTGTGGGCTCGATTGCCGATATCTCCAAGACCGAGATCCCTGTCACAATTGAACCCAACGTCAAGGGGAGTTGGCGCTGGGTTGGTGCAAAGACACTGCTCTTTGAACCTGAAGAAGAACGCCTCCCGATGGCGACCAAATACACCGTCAAGCTCAAGGATGGCATCACGTCCAAACTGGGCAAAACACTGGCTGAAGACCAGAAGACCTCCTTTGAGTTCAGGACACCTCCTGTACAGGTCACGCAATTTTGGCCAGACAGTTACCGCACTCGCCCACGTGATCAACCGATGTTTATGACCTTCGACCAACGCGTCGACAAGGACAAGATCCTGGAGAGCATCCATATCAAGGGCGGCCTTGTGTTTGGTGCACGACAGCCCGTGTTGCTGACTGCCGAAGAGTTGGATGCAAACAAGGAGCTCCAACAACTTATCTCTCAGGCCGAGCCTGATCAGTGGGTCGCATTCAAGGCAGATACAGAGCTTCCCTATGATGCAAATATCAGCGTCACACTCAAGGAAGGTGCCCCCTCCCTGGAAGGCCCTCTCACTACCGACACCACTCAAAGTCACGACTTCCGTACATTCGGAACATTACGCGTGACAGACTCTCGCTGCGGCTGGGGGGAGTGCTCACCTAGCACACCTTTTCAATTCCAGTTCTCCAACCACCTCGCAGAGGATCAAAACATTGAAGACCTTGTCACTGTGGAACCATCCTTTCCCAGCATGACAGTCTCTCATTACAATAATAACATCACCATCGGCGGTGCCAAACCAGGGCGAAGGAAGTACACAGTTACGCTCTCCAAAGAACTCATCGATGAGCACAACCAGGCACTTGATGGCAAAAACACCTACACCTTTGATGTTGGCGCGGAGCGCCCCTGGATCAGCGGTACAGGTGGACAAATGGTCGTGCTCGACCCCTCAAGTTCCCCTGCTTACACGCTGTTCACCATGAACATCGCTGAGGTTAGCCTGAAGGTTTACGATGTCGCTCCCTCTGACTGGGGCACATACCTGGAATGGGTCAATGATTGGAACTGGCGAGGAAAACATGCCAAGTTGCCACCTGGCAAAATGATCGAAAACAAGCCTGTAAAAATTGAAGGCAAGCCTGATGAAATGCAGCAGACACTCATCGATCTGAGCAAAGAACTTGGCGGAGATAACCTCGGACACCTCGTCGTCGAAATTCGTCCAATCAAAGCCTCCGCAGGCGCAAAACTTGAGGAAGAACAGTACCGCCCTCGCATTCGCAAATGGATTCAGGCCACACAAATTGGCATGGACGCATTTGCTGATTACGAAGAACTCCTCGGTATGGCCACGAGCCTGAAAACGGGTGAACCACTCTCGGGGATCACGCTGACGCTTGCCAATGGAGGCAAGGCTACAAGTGATGACACAGGTGTTGCAAAGCTTGAACTTCCGACCAAAAATCAGTCAAACAACTACTTGCTTGCGACAAAAGGCAAGGATGTTGCCTTGCTTCCAGAAAGGTTATGGAATGGCTCAAGCACATCCTGGAAAAACCACACACCTGGGGACACAATTCAGTTCTTCATCTTTGATGACCGTGGCATGTATCGCCCCTCCGAAGAGGTGCACGTCAAGGGATGGGCTCGTCTTCAAGGCCAAAAGAAAAATGGAGACATTGCACTTCCCACAGGTGCAAGCACACTCTCCTACGTGGTGTATGATGCCTTGAACAACAAGATTGGAGAGGGCTCTGCTCCCGTGAGCACACTTGGCGGCTTTGACTTTGCGTTCACGCTGCCCGACACACCAAACCTGGGCAACGCATACATTCAGATGAACCTGAGCGGCGCACCTGCATATGGATACACAAGACATAGCTTCCAGATTCAGGAGTTCCGTCGCCCAGAATTTGAAGCCTCCGCAACAGCTCCTCAAGGGCCATTCTTTGCTGGCGAAGATGCCACCATCGGAGTGAGCGCCAACTACTACGCAGGAGGAGCACTTCCTGGCGCAGAAACAAACTGGACCGTGACAAAAACACAATCCAGCTTCACACCTCCCAATCAGGGCAAGTTCACATTCGGAAGCTGGACCCCCTGGTGGGCAAGAACATCAAGCCCCTTCACTCCTGCCGAAACTGAAACATTCAATGGCAAAACCGATGTCACAGGCGAGCACCTGCTCAAGCTAGACTTTGGCATGAGCACACCTCCTCGCCCGATGTCCATTCGCGCACAGGCGGTGGTCATGGACGTCAACCGACAGACCACAACCGCAACCACAACTTTGCTCGTACACCCCAGCCAACATTACGTTGGCCTGCGTACAGAAAAGTACTTCGTCAAAAAAGGTGAGCCCCTCAAAGTTCAGGGCATTGTCTCCGATGTTGATGGCAACATCATCAAGGATCGCCCCGTGAAAGTTCGCGCTTCAAGGGTCAAGTATGCCTGGAAAAACGGACAGTACGACGAAACACTTGTCGATCCACAAAACTGTGAGGTCATGAGCGAGGAAAAAGAGTTCTCCTGTACATTTACGACAGCTGTTGGCGGTTCATACAAAATCACCGCAATCACACAGGATGATTATGGCCGCCAGAACTTCACCGAGTTCACACGCTGGGTCTCTGGTGGTGACAGACCTGTCTCAAGAAACGTCACTCAGGAGAAGGTCGATCTCATCCCCGATCAAGACACCTACAAACCAGGCCAAAAAGCACGCATTCTTGTGCAGTCTCCCTTTGTGCCCGCAGAAGGTTTGTTGACGCTGAATCGTAATGGCATTGTGGAAGAACGTCGCTTCACCATGAAGGAGTCCACCACCACTCTTGAGGTTCCTATCAAGTCAGCGCATGTACCAAACCTGTATGTACAGGTGAACCTCGTGGGCAGCGCTCCCCGCTTAAATGAGGATGGTAAAGCTGATGAAAGCCTTCCACGACGTCCTGCCTTTGCATCGGGCCTTATTAACCTCCCCGTGCCTCCTGTTGAGCGCACACTCAAGGTTGATGTGGAGCCCAAAGCGTCCAAGGTCGAGCCTGGCGCATCGACAAGTGTCTCCGTGCACGTCAAAGACGCCGATGGCAAGCCCGTAAACAATGCAGAGGTTGCTATTGTGGTTGTTGATGAATCCATCCTCGCCCTCAGCAGCTATGTGATGGCAGACCCCGTCTCGTTGTTCTACGCTACGCGGCCTCTTGGTGTCTCATCACACTACCTGCGCAGCTTTATCACGCTCATCGATCCATCACAGCTCCGCAAAGAAACAGGCGCGCAACCTCCTCGTCCACAAATGGTACCTGGAAGCCCTTCACCCAAAAAATCAAAAAGCAGGCGCTCTGCTGGCTCAATCGGTGCTCTTGGAGCAGCCAAAGCCGAAGCAGCTCCTGTCATGGAAGAGAGCATGGCTTTTGCCGCCGATGCAGAAGGTGAGATGTTGGATGATGCCTTTGGCGGTGGAGCAAAAGGAGGCGGCGGTGGCGGCGAAGCACAAACGGCCATCGCTGTCCGCTCCAACTTTAATCCCCTTGCTGCGTTTGCTCCTGCGGTCAAAACCGATGCACAAGGCAACGCCACTGTTGATGTCAACATGCCAGATAACCTCACGCGCTACAGGATCATGGCGGTTGCTGTCGCTGGCGACAACCACTTTGGCTCGGGCGAGAGCAATGTCACCGCACGACTTCCTCTTATGATTCGTCCAAGCGCACCGCGCTTCTTGAACTTTGGTGACAAGTTTGAACTCCCTGTTGTGGTTCAAAACCAGACCGATGAGCCCATGAAAGTCCAGGTTGCCACACGCGCAACCAACGTCGAGCTTATCTCCGCTCAGGGCTATGAAGTTCAGGTTCCCGCCAATGATCGCATCGAAGTACGCTTCCCTGCGACCACTGCAATGGCAGGCACAGCACGCTTCCAAGTCGCTGCAAGCGCAGGTACGTGGGGCGATGCATCCACATTCTCACTCCCAGTCTGGACGCCTGCCACAAGCGAGGCATTTGCAACCTACGGAGTCATTGATAAGGGCGTCATGACACAACCTGTCAAAACCCCAGAAGAGGTGTGGCCGCAGTTTGGTCAGGTCGAGGTGTCTACCTCTTCCACCGCTCTGCAATCACTCACAGATGCATTCATCTATCTCTATGACTACGACTATCAATGTGCAGAGCAAATCTCATCAAGAATGCTCTCGGTCGCAGCATTGCGCGATGTGTTGACAGCATTTAACGCCAAAGAGATGCCCTCCAAGGCAGACATTGAAAAGAGCATGACTCGCGACATTGAAGAGCTCTTCTCTCGTCAGAACTACGATGGTGGCTTTGGACTCTGGCGCAAGGGACAACCCTCATGGCCTTATGTCAGCCTTCACGCTGCTCATGCGCTCACTCGCGCCGAGCAAAAGGGCTACACCATCAACGCCTCGAACAAAAACAGGATGCTGCACTACCTCAAGAACATTGAGAACTACATCCCTCACTACTACACCAAAAAGACTCGCGATCATATCAGCGCTTATGCGCTCTATGTCCGCAGTCTGAACGGAGACAAGGACACCATCAAAGCACGCGCACTTATCAAAGGCGTCAAAACACTGGATGACCTCACCTTTGAATCACTTGGCTGGTTGCTTGGTGTCCTGACAGGGGATCCTGACAGCGCATCTGAACTCAAAGAACTCAAGCGCTTCATTGGAAACCGCGTCACCGAGACCGCTGGTGCAGCTCACTTTGCGTCCTCCATGAGCAAGGATCAGGGCTACCTGATCATGCACTCCAACCGCAGCGCTGATGCCATCATTCTTGAAGCCATGATCGATGATGAGCCAAAGTCTGACCTGATCCCCAAGATCGTCAAAGGTCTGCTTGCTCATCGCAAAAAAGGACGCTGGGGTAACACACAAGAAAACGCATTTGTCCTGCTCGCGCTGGATAAATACTTCAACATCTACGAAAAAGAGACCCCCAATTTCGTTGCACGCGTCTGGCTCGGTGATGTCTATGCTGGTGATCACAAGTTCAAAGGTAGAACCACAGAACAACATCAGATTGAAATCCCAATGAGCTACCTCGCGGACACCAAAACGGGGAACGGCGAGCAACCTCTTATCATCCAGAAAGATGGGAAAGGTCGACTCTACTACCGTGTAGGTATGACTTATGCGCCAAAATCACTGGTGCTTGACCCGATGGATCAAGGTTTTGTCGTCGAGCGTGTATACGAGCCAGTAGACAACGACACAGACGTCAAACGACTTGCCGATGGCACATGGGAAATCAAGGCAGGAGCAAAGGTCCGCATCAAACTCACCATGGTCGCACCAACACGACGCTACCATGTTGCGCTTGTTGATCCTCTTCCCGCTGGACTTGAAACATTGAACCCCGCGCTCGCAACCACGGAGGATGTCCCTCAAGATCCATCCATGAACACTGGTGGTGGTTGGTGGTGGTGGTCTCGCCCATGGTTTGAACACCAAAACATGCGCGATGAACGCACTGAAGCGTTCACAACCCTGCTCTGGGGCGGTGTCCACAAATATACCTACTACGCACGCGCCACGACCCCTGGTGAATTTGTCGTACCTCCTGCCAAAGCCGAGGAAATGTATAGCCCTGAAACCTTTGGTCGCTCGGGCACAGACAAAGTCAAGATTGTGGATTAATCCCTGTTGAGGAATAAAAGAGAGGGCGAAGTTTGCTAGCAAACTTCGCCCTCTCTTTTATTCCTCAACGTCACTTCATGGAAAGAAGCTCATCATGCTCACTCAAGCAGAACTCAACTGGCTCATTCTCCCCTCACTTGAATGGCTCACAGATAGCACCATTCAACGCGTCTACAGCTCCACCTATCCTTTTGAGTGGTGCCTGCAAATGCGACGCCCTGGAGAGACACGACACCTGCTCATCTGCACCGATCCCAACGCGGTCAGGATCTACTTCTCTCAAGAGGGCAAGCCTCGCCAACCACAACACCCGTCCACCTTCACGATGCTCCTCAGAAAGTGGCTTCAAGGCATGGTGATTCATGAGATCAACTATCAAGAACACGAGCGCCTGATCGCACTCAAAGGAAGCGTACGCGATCCACGCCATGACGATCCTGACAGCAAACCTGAACGAATTACGCTGGAGCTGCTGATAGAACTGTTTGGACGACACGCAAACATCTTCCTTCTCGACGAGAACCGCACGATCCTCGGTCAAGCATCCTCGGATCGTTTACCTGGCCGATCACTCAAACCAGGCAAGACCTATCAGCCCCCCGACGCCGACCCCTTTGACGCCGATCACGACAGGGGCAACATTCGTTTTGTGGACCAAGAACCATTATCACTCACACATGATCTTGAGCGTCATCATGCCACCGAAGAATGGTTTAACAAACGACTCAAAACATTCAAAAAAGAGAGCATTTACCAGGCGTTATCTTCTCGACTAAAACGCCATAGTAAGAAGCTCAAACGCCTTGTACAAAACCTTGAACAAGACCTCGCGCGCGTGGAGGAGGCACAGCGATGGAAACACTATGGCGAGCTCTTGCAATCAGCTTATGGCCGCGTGAAAAAAGGGGCCAAGCATGTCAGAGTTCAAAACTATTATGAGGAAGGCATGCCCGAGGTGGACATCCCCCTTGATCCTACGCGCTCATTACAAGCCAACATCGATCACTACTTCAAGCAATACAAACGACTCCACAATGCACAGGAGCAAATCGAGACCAGACTACTTGAAAAGATGGAGCTGCTTGATGAGGTCAATCAATGGAGATCGGATCTTCGCCAGATCATCATGGAAGAGGAAGAGGGTTGGCAAGACCTCGAAGAGACGCTCTCTGCGAGAGGTTTATTAGGTCCCCCCAAGCAACGACCACAACAAAGAAGCAAGCAAGGCCAGGTCGTCGCCCGCCCACCGTACCGATGCTATACAGGAAGCAAAGGAAGCAAAATCTTTGTAGGCAAAGGAGCCAAGGGCAACGACACAGTAAGTTTGAAGATCGCGCGAGGCAGAGACATCTGGCTACACGCGCGTAACTGG
Organism: uncultured Pseudomonadota bacterium; assembly: GCA_950059285.1. GTDB lineage: Bacteria > Myxococcota_A > Bradymonadia > Bradymonadales > Bradymonadaceae > CATLTV01. Next base: position 12,109 of record CATLTV010000066.1, read on the forward strand.
AGTGGAGCACATGTGATCATTCGCATGGACAGAAACCAGAAGCAGGCCCATCAGGGCGAACTACTTGAAGCTGCGATGTTGGCGGCACATTTCTCAAAAGGAAAGAACAACGGCAAGGTTGAGGTGACATACACAGAGGCAAAATATGTCAGGAAGCCCAAGGGGTATCCCAAAGGAATGGTGACCGTTGCAGGAGGCTCAACACTTCTCATTGAGATTGAGCCACAGAAGCTGGAGAGGATCATGTCAACCGAGCATGAGGAAGGTTAGGCATCAGGGGCAAGAAAAGCCAAAGGGGGCGAGTGTTGCTGCGCAACACTCGCCCCCTTTGGCTTTTCTTGCCCCTGAGAATTAGAGGAAGAATGGATACTTGGAAATGGTGGTGGACTCTTTTGCAGCAGGGAACTTCATGGAGCGTACGACCTTGAGGACGCAGTTTCCAACATCAGTGCCCTTGAAGTTGCTTGACGCGATAGAAGCGCTTGAGACCTTACCCGAAGGAGCAACAGTGAAGGCGACCCACACTTTGCCCTTGAGGTTTCCACTATTGGACTTGGTAGCACAGGACTTCACACGACTGTTGTACTTACGGACGGTGCCCTGGACATCAGCCTTGCCAAGCTTCTTCTTGGAAGGAGCAGGAGCATCGCTTGCAGAAGAACTGGAGCTGCTTTTTGTTGAGCCAGAGTCTTTCTTGGAGTCGCCCTTGTTGTCGATCTTGTTCAAGAGGTCATCAATATCAGACTTACTCGAGCTACTTTTTGCCTTGGGAGGCTCTGGGGTTGAGTCCTTGGCAGGAGCAGTTGAAGTTGAAGCACTCCTCTTGCGGGAGGAACCAGACCTGCTCTTTTTGGAGGAGGACTTGTCATCCTCTTCAGGCTCTTCTTCCTCGGCATTTGCTTTTGCACGCTCATTGAGTTCTTGCTCTTTTTTGACAAGTTCAGCAGCTTTCAATGCGAGCGCCGCAGCTTCTTCACCCTTATCATCGGAGTCCTTGGCAGCTGCCACCTCACGGATGATCTCTTTTTGGACCACAACCTGAGGCTCAGCAGGCTTCTGATTGGCGAAGTACACCGCCACCCCTACAGCACCTGCGAGGAGGAGCACAGCGAGGCCGACCACAGCAATAATAAGAGGCTTATTATCGCGGTGTGAACCACGTGGCATGATCGCAGGCACGCTCATGGTCGCAGGAGAGAATGTCTCGGGAGCAGGAGAGGATGCCGGCCCATCAAATGGGGTCGCAGGACCAGAAGAAGCACCGCCACCGCCACTACCGCCGCCAGACATGCTCTTGTGAGCGGACGCCAGCGACTGAATATCAATAAGGCCACTACCATCAGTCAGAGGTACATCATCACTTGGAGCCTTGACTGCTTCAACCTGCTGCAAGCTTGAGAGGCTAAAGAGGACTGAGTTTTCGTTACGTGATCCCACAAGGTCGTTGGCTGTGCCATAACCAGGATCACTCTCCTGAGCCGATGCAGAGCCATCAATACCTTGACCGCCAAGGTCAACGCCACTTGCTTCAAGTGAGTCAAGACCCGAGAAGCTCTGGTAAGCAAGGCCGCCATCATTGGCTGCATCCGCATCAAAGCCAGAGAACAGTCCACCACCATCAGCATCTCCGCCGACAGATGCCTGAGCGCTGTAACCAGCATCTCCAGCATCGCCATAGAGATCAGCAGGCTCGCTGCCGAACCCAGCATCAAGACCGCTGTAACCAGGCATCTCTGCCTGCGCAGGCGTACCGTAAGGGTCATCGTAAGGAGATGAGGTGCTCTCAATGCCACTCATGTCCTGACCACCATCACCCATGCCATAGGCGTCAGCCGAACCGTAGGGATCGCTGCCCATGCCACTTGCATAAGGATCATCAGCACCAGCATCGAAGCCAGCGTCAAAACCTGCGTAGTCAGAACCATAGTCCGATGCCATCGCACCAGCGGCGGCACCTGCGGCGCCAGCAGCAGCTGCTGCGGCAGCCTGATCCTGAGCTTCCTGTTGCTGACGCCATGCGTTGGCATCCACGACAGCGGTTGCATCCTCGGAGTAATCAGAGGATGCACCTGCGCCCATGCCCAGGTCGTCATAGTCTGAGCCATACGACTCGGCCATGGCGCCATTTGCAAGATGTGCAAAGGTGTCTACTTCACCCAGTGGTGTCCAATCCGCCATACCATCTCGCCAGATGTAGCTCTCAAGCGTCACCTGACCAGATGTGTAATACCCCTCCAACTCCTCGGGAGTGAGCGGGCCGGCTTGTTCACCATCAATCACGACATACCACTCCTGGGCACCTGCGGTACCACCGTGAGAGGCTGCTGAGGCGGCATAGGAGTCCTCGCCTTCTTCATCGTTTGTCCCCTTGACAACAATCACATTGCTGCACTTACGACAACGAATTTTGAAGACTTTCCCCTGAACCTTCTCGTCAGCTATGGAATACTTGGCGCTGCAAGACCCGCAGACGATCTTCATGTGACTCGCTCCTTATGGGCTCCATCTGCGCCCATCATTAGATATTCATCTGTTTGGGGCTAGATCACACAGGCCAACTTGGCCTGAAACCATCACCTACTCCCAATCAGCTCCGCTCATTTACTCACCTGACTCACATCAACGTCAGTCAGATCCCCTCACTCTCTACTGGAGTGCATCCTCTTCCGAGGTCTCAACGATCTTGGGCAAGAAGCCTTTCTTCAACTTGGAAAGTCGATTGAACTTTGCTGTCTTGCGACCCTTCTCTTTCATGATGTCGGGCTTCTTGAATTGACCATCGATCAACATGTCATCAAAGTCGTAGAACTTTGACTTGGTATCACCACCTTCTGCATCCTGTGCGAATGCAGAGGGAGCCACACACATCATACAAGCAGCAACTGCCAATGTGATTACTCTCTTCATCTGTCTTCCTTCTTCTGACAATAACTTAAACACGGATAACCCCCATAGATCAACTTGAAGTCATCCCCGAATGCACGCGTAAATATGATGTACACGTCTTCGCACATCTAATCTACCAAACGACCACGAGAATAGTCAACGTCTCACTGAAGCGTCTGGATCTAAGTTTTTCTCGACACAACACACACACCACACACAAAACCACAAACAAAACCAACAACTTAAGCCACACAACACAAATCACACAGGGCGTTCATTTGCTCCATTCGTGGCGAAAATCTTTTTTAAGGGCACTGTAAGACAGAGCCAGAACACGAGAAGGGGCGAGCACTTGATGTATCAAGTGCTCGCCCCTTCTCGTGTTCTGGCTCTGTCTTTTATACAAAGACTAGCTCTCAGGAGTCTCTTCCACGACCTCACCCTCTTCTTCCGGGGTGACCTCTTCTGGAGCTTCCTCGCCGCCCTCGGGAGCTGTCTCCTCCGGTGGCTTCTGGCTTTGCTGCTTTACCTGAGACTCAAGGAAGTTCACCATCGCCTTGTATTGTGTGGCTTGCTTCTCATCGGGGTTCAGGGTCAGGAGCTTCTGATAGTACTCGATCGCCTTGGCTGGTTTGGCCAGGGGTCCCTCGTGCAACTTGGCAAGACGCTCGTAGCTTGAGACATGGTTCTCGTCGCACTTGCTCACGTAGAACTCGTAACGCTCCACGGCCTCGGGGTATGCTTTAAGAGCGTACTGCGTTGCACCAAAACCAAGGTTTGCGACACAGTGATCGGGCTGAATTTTGACGGCCTGGTCAAACTGCTCGTTGGCACGTGTGTAATCGAGGTACTCGATAAGGATCGCGCCCAGGTTCAAGCGACTTGGCAAGTAAGATGCGTCCACACTGTTAGCTTTCTTGAACGCGCTCACAGCCTGAGGAGTGTTGTCCTCCATCATGAACACGAGCCCAAGGTTGTTGTGGATGTCCGCGTTCTTCTCATCGATCTTCTTGGCCTTCTCAAAGACGTACTTTGCGAGGCTGAGGTTCTTCTGAGCCTTGTAGATCAGGCCAAGTGTCATCAACGCAGGCACGTTCTGATCGTCCTCACGAATGATCTCGATCACGTAGTTTTTGGCGGTGTCGTAGTCACCCTTTTTGAGCGCGAGCACTGCGAGGTTGTTCTTTGCTTCCTTGTTGGAAGCATCACGTGCGAGCACCTCGTCAAACAGGACCTTGGCTTTTTCGTATTCGTCAGTCTCGGCGTATACACGACCCATGGCGACCTTGTACTCAGGTGCGTCGGGATCAAGATCACGTGCTTTCTCAAGGCTAGCGCGAGCTTCCTCGTCCTTGCCCTGCTGCTCATAGATCATAGCGATGTTGTAGTGTGCTGCGGCAAAGTCAGGCTTTTGTGCGAGCACTTCGTTGAACTTCGCAAGCGCTGCGTCACGATCAGGTGTGTCTTGCTGAATAAGCGCGACACCTTCTTTGTATGCAGTCCAGGTCGGGATGTCGATACCCATGGCCTTGGCCTCAAGCTCTTCAGCTGTTGGCTCGGCGGGCTTCTCCACAACCTTTTCGTCGGCTTTCTGATTCTTACCTTTACACGCCACGCTGCCGATCATCAGGAGCGCCATCAGTGCGGCGAGTGATTTATGATATCTTATCTTCATCTCTTATCTCACGATCGGTCTTGAGCTTCGCAGGATTGTGCTACGCACGTGACCGATATTCATAGTGTGTTTGAGTCTGGATAACCCCACCTGAGGATGCGGTGTTGAGAATCAACACCGCATCCTCAGCTAGATGCTACTTCGTCGCAGGTGCGCCACCGTTTTGCTTGGCAGCTTCTTCGGCAGCCTTCTTGGCGGCAGCCTCTTCAGCTTCCTTGCGCTTGCGCTCCTCTTCAGCTTCCTTGGCAAGACGCTCTGCCTCACGAGCCTTCAAACGCTCGCTAGCAACCTCGACCTTGACCACAGGTGCGGTGCGTGTGAACAGCACACGGCTGTGTGATGTCTCCACACCATCCTGGCTGGTGATTGGGTACTGCGACTTCTCAAGCTGGCTGATCATCGCCGAAGATTTCGAACTCCACTCGTTGTACGCCTCAAGCTCAAGAGCAAGTTCACGTGCTCGCTGGAAGGCTGCAAGCGCCTTCTCCTGGAGTGGGAAGGCATACTCATCAAGCTGCATGCGGTACATGTCTTCCTGATCAGGAGTCAGACCTTCTGGCATCGGCAGGTTGTACAAGTTGTTGGAGAAGTCATGGTACATCTGACCAATACGGTAAGCCGCAGCGCTGACCCAGAATGGGCTCTTCATCGCAATGATGTCGAAGTAGATCTGCTCAGCTTTCTGCTCCAACTCACCCTTGGTGGTCAAACGCTTGATAAGCTTGCTCATTGGGTACTCGAGCTTGACGTTCTCAAACTCACGGTAGATGCGCTCTGCCTGATGGAACTTCGCCTGAGACACGTAGTACTCAGCCTTACGCTGTTCCTGAGACTTGCCGCTCTCCTTCTTCATGTCGTCAGGAAGCTTGCCGAAGGTGTCGAACACTTTCTTGAAAGCATCATCCTGGTTTTTCTCCCAACGCTTGCCACCGATCTTCTCATGAAGGAGACCGATCTCGGTGTAGACCTCGATCTTCTCGGCGGGTGTGACGTCCTTGGAGTCCTTGAGGAAGCGCTCAAATCGCTTGAGAGAAGCTTTCCAATCTTCCTGCTCCTTCTCAAGGTAGGCAGTACGCAGACGAATGGTACGGACGTTCTTGGCGACATCAGCTTCCACTGTGCCCTTGCCATAGAGATCCACATACTTTTCGTAGACCTCAATTGCCTTGCCCCACTGCTCCATCGCTTCGCGCAAGACGCCAGCGTTGTAGACAGCATCAGCAGACTGTGGCCTGTCACGGTACTTGTCTTCAGCAAGACGCTCGAAGTAACTCGCTGCGCGGTCGAAGTCAGCACGTGATTCAAAGATCGCGCCCATCACGAAGAGAGCTTCTGCGGCCTTCTCGTTCTGCTTCTCGGCGGCTTCTTTACCCTTGGGACGCATCTTGACAACGCGCTCGTAGGTATCGATCGCCTTGTTGATCTGGTCGCCACTCTCGTAGATCGCAGCGGCGTTGAATACGGCGCCAGGTGCAAGCTCGGAATCGGGGAATTCATCAGCCAGACGAAGCAGCTCTGTGGCGGCCTTGTCTGTGTTACCAGCATCCTTGAGCTCGACAGCGCGGGAGTTGATGGCAAACGCGATGGTCTGCTGCAAGCCTTCCTTCGGTGTCACGTCAAAGATCTTGTTATCAAGAAGGTAGCGTGCCCACTTCTCAACTTCGTCCCACTTCTTCAGGCGATAGTTTGCATCAAGCAAGCTCGCGCCTGCGAAGCTCCTGTAACGGTGCTTCTTGGGGGCGTTGATAATGATGCTCTCGTAACGAGGGATACTCTTGTCGTAGTGGCCACGTGCCTTGTAGACCTCGGCGGACACATAATCGACTGTGGGTGTGACGTCCTCCTTGGGATACATCTCACTCCACTGATCACTGGCCTGCACGAAACCAAGCTCGAACTTACAGACCTCTTCCATCTTAACCCTTGGGTTAGGCTGGTCGTTCTGAAGATCCATCTTGGACTTGGTCTTGTAGACGCCGCTTTTGGAGTTCTCTGCTGCCTCGGCCATCCTCACGAGGATGGAGTCCTGGCAGTTGGTCTTCACAAGTTCGTTGTATGCGTTCACAGTTGCGTATGCAGCATCCTTGACGCGCTCCTTGGCGTCTTTCTCTGGCACACCTTCTGGAATCTTGTCCTCTTTGTAGAGGTTCACAACCTTCTGGTACTGACTTGCCGCATCTTCCAACCTGTTAAGGTCAAAGAGGTAAATCTCACCGAGGAGGAAGTTCATATCAAACGAAGCGGGCTTGTTTGGGAACCTCTTGATGAACTGCTCGTAATAACCAGCAGCTTTCTTGTAGTCACCCACGGCCTGCTCTTTCTTGCCTTCATCACCCATCTTCTGTGCACGCACATGGTACAGGTTAGAGAGGTAAGACAGAGACGCTTCGGTCAAGAGTTCCGCGTTGTTAATCGCGCCCTCTTCATCCTTGTTCTTCTGTGCCCATGTTCCACTTGGCGCAAGGTATGCGATGAAGCGGTTCATGGAAGCCTCGGTCTCCTCGAGGTTGTTCACGTCCTTCTTCTTGGCGATGATGATGGATTCCATCCAGCTTGGCACGCGCTTGTGATTTGGGCGCTCCTTGAGGAACCACTCATAAATCGACACGGCATCGTCATCTTGACCCTGCTGCTCAAGGTAACCAGCCATACGACCCATTTGCTTGTATGCAAATTCCTTGTCGTTAGCCTTGCGCTCCTTGTCGTACTTAAGGAAGTACTCGCGGGCCTCTTTCCAACCATCATCAACCTGAGCGAAAGCAACAACAAGGTCGTTGATCGCCTGGCCCTGGAACCCAAGTTTGGAGTCGGGGTTTTCGACCACAGCCTTGAAGGTCTCGATGCTCTTACGCCATTCTTGCTGGTTGTAGTGGACCCAACCCATCTTGTAGCGCGCGTACTCACGGAAGGCATAGTCTTCGTAAGCGATCACTTCGTTGTAGTTGGTCGCAGCAAGTGTGAAGATGTTCTTGTCGAAGTAGAACTCACCAAGGGCAAGGTGTGCCTCTGGCTTGTACTGGGAGTTGGGGTAGTTCTGAACGAGACGCTCAAGCAAGGTCACAGCCTTGGCACCTTTGCCAGCCTCGATCAAACCACGACCAAGACGATAGATCACCTCATCAAGGCGCTCGTAACTTGGGTACTGCTTGAGGATATCCTCATAGATCGCCTGGGGCTGTGAGTAATCAGGAGATGGCTCCTTACACTCGGACTCGTCGATGGAGCCCTTATCCACAGCGCCAAGGCAGCTGTCGTACTCAGAGCGGGCACGCCGGTAATCCCAGTTCTGGGACTCCCACATCAGCTCGGCCTTCTGGAACATCCAGTCTGGCTTGTTATCGCTGTAGGGGTTACCTGCGATGATCTGGTCAAGCTGAGAGATCATCTCGGTGTTCTTTGCTTCAATCTCCTGAAGGATGCGATCGATCTCTTCAGGGGAGCGGGTCTCTTTTTGCTCAAAGATATCGGTCTTACTCTGAGGACCTGTGGCAAGATCGGATTTCTCCTTGGTCTTGTCCTTATCAAGAGCGCTTGAGTTCTGCTTGGTACGCTGAAGATCCTTGGTCACATCGGCGCGCTTCTTGGTGCGCTCCTTGGACAGATCCTGAGCGAGACCTGGCGCGCTCAAGACGGTAAGCATCACGCACAGGATCAATCCTAATACGCTCTTTGTTCTGTATCGGGGAGTTCTACTCTTCATTGTTCTACACACTCCGTACGCAGGTTACTTCGATAGTTTGCGACCTCATCAAGCCAGTACTCGCCCTCAAATGGCCATGGATGCCAATCGTCAGCCACGATCAACAGAGATGTACCACCTGCGGCGGTTCCACCATCGTAGTTCGCATCTGCAAGCTTGCGCTGAAGTTCCTGCTTCTCTTCCTTATTAATATCAAACGAGACCTGAAGGGCCTGCGTATTCAACGCGCCGAGCTCCTGATCAATTTCACCAAGCTCTTGCAAAATAAGCAGTCCACCTTCATCGATTTTGATCTGAAGGCTCTCCTCCACGCGGGTGAGAACTTCCTGACCAAACTCTCCAAGCGCCCCAATGTTGGCCTTCAATGCGTCACGCTCTGCGCGCAGCGCCTGCACCTGCTTGTAGGTGTTGTAGAAGGCGAGGTCATCAAGCACAGCGTCAGCAAACATGCGGGGCAGACCTGTACCTTTTTCACCCTTGCCATCCTGGTAGTAGGTCACAAGAGCAGTCCATGTCTCGGAGGGCTCCTTGGCGCCCATCTTGGTGATGAACTCCTGAAGCAAGTCGCGCTTGCTCAGGTAGGTGGAGTCCAACTCGGCGAGCGCTTGCTTGCTCTCGTCGAAGCGACACAGGTTGAGATAAATGGTAGCTTCCAACAGATCCAGATCAGGGAAGAACCACTTGTCATAGTAGGGGGAGCCGAGCATGTGGAACACACCGAGCGCCTTCTTGTGGTCGTTCTTCAGGAAGTATGTCCATGCCTGCTCAAGCTTGGCCTCGGCGTTACGCGAGGACTCGGTGGGGAGCTTCTGGTAGTAGTACAACGCGACGTTGTAGTAACCAAGCTCGTAGAATGTCCTGGCGAGAGCAAGGTAACCAAGCTGAAGAATCTCCTCGTTACCACCCTGCTCTGCTTCAGCGGCAATGATCGCATCCTGGAAGGCGCTCAGGGCATCCTTTGCCACCTTGTAGAGATCATTTTCGCTCTGCACTGTACCAAGGACACTCACGCCCTCAAGGTAACGCGCTTCTGGGTAATCAGGAGCGGACTTGCTGACCTTCTTGAGGTACTCACGAGCTTCATCCATCCTGTTGTAATCAAAGAAGAACTTACCGAAGTAGTAGTTAAAGTCGTCGTTAAACTCCTTGTTAAAGTTCTTCAAGGATGTCGCAGTGACAGCCTCAAGGCTTGGTGAGCGGTAACCGATCTTTGCGGTCACTTTCTCAAGCATGTAGAAGGAGTCTTTGAAGTAGGGGCGGTCGGGACCTGCGCCAGCCTCAAGCACCTGTACCAATGGGCGAGAAGCACCCGAGTAGATGCCCTCATTGAAGAGCGCCTTGGCAAGGCAGTAGTTGGCATTGTAGAGGCCGCTCTGCACAGCAGGAGAGACGGTCATGGTCACGGTCACACCGAGCGCCTTGGGGTCCACCTTGAGCTCGGTGAGCTTGGAGGAGAAGGACTCAATCTGCTGGAGGTAGGTGCGATGGTTGACCTGGTAGGCAAGACATTGACGCGCAGCGGCCATGTTGTCCTTGCCCTCGTTGAGAGACTTGATGGACTTGGACACGTTGGCGGCGGCCTTGGCGAGGGTCTGCTCGCTCTTTTGCTTCTCAGCCTCAAGACCCTTGACGAGTTCGATCAGGCGAGCGACCTCTTCGGCCTTCAAACCCTGACCATCGTCAGTCTCTTCACCAGGAGCAGGTCCTGGACCAGGAGCCACACCAGGATCGGTGCCCACGCCAGGATTAGGCGCGACATCTGTACCTGTGCCACCACCTTCGGTCTTCACGTGGCCTGTTTGACGCAGATACTCGAGCACGCTCTTGCTCACTCCGCTGGCCTCAAGCTCCTTGAGCTCGGCCTCGGTCAGCATCAAATCATCACCAGCACCATCGATAGCACCCTGAATCGCCTTATCATCAAGGCCCAACTTGGACATCTGTACAAGCTGGTTTTTATCCAGAGCGCTGGCTGTTGTTATCGTGGCGCCAAACATCAAACATGCGCTGGCCATCGCCACGAACCATCGGCTCATTCCTCTCTTACCGGAACTTTTGAGCATTCTTCTCACCCATTTATAATCAGGCAACATCCTCTGATGTATCAAAACCTCAGAGTGTTGCGTCAGTTATCCTACTTTAAGATGACGTAAAAGTGCAACTTCAGGTCAAAAAACTATTTTATTTAAAACAGATATGAGAACCCAAGTGTAAACTCAGTCGGGACCTGTACTCGACTCAATACGGTCTGGTCTTCATACTGTGCGGTCTCGAAGGCGGGCCCAAGATAAGGGCGACTGCGCCAGTCAAGACGAAGCAACGCACCATCTGCCACGAAGAACCCAAGACCTGCACCCATCACCAGCGCGGGCTGAATGGAGCTCTCGCTGGCCGATCTGTTGACGTCAGGGCGAGTCATGCCGATCGCGCCCGCACCAAGAGCAAAGGAGAAGTCAAGGTGAGACAGCTTACGCTGCAACAGCGCCCACTTTCCATAGAGGGGGTGCCAGCTGACGACAGCTTCTGCGTTCCAGATGTATCTGTCTTCTGTATCCAGCTCGGGGGTGAATCCACCCTGGCGGCTGTCAGCAAGGAAGTTGTTGATCTGGGTGTTCATGCTGAGCATGTATTGACCACTGACCTCAACACCAAGCTCGTTGGAGAAGAAGTAACTCAGACGGCCACCAAGCGGCACATATACATAGAAGGGCTCGCTTGGAATAATACCAGCAAACACACCCACACCAAATCGGCCATCCATTTCATAGAGGCGCTCCTTGATCATCGGCAGCTCGCGGTCCACGGACCAGTACTCTTCAAGCTGACTCTTCAACGGGCCGTTAAAGGTCTTCTCATTGCTGGAACCCTCATCAGAAGCATCCTTGGCAAGGGCAGCGCTCGACCAGACCATCAAACTCGCCATGGTCATGATGATGGCGCTCACACTTTTGATCATCAGATCACTGTGCATGTTCTCCTCTTTTATCTATTCTATCGCCCTGCTGCCAGACATCTTATATATGCCCCGTGCATCAGGAACCGTTATCATGAAATATCATTCAAGGCAGAGCCACCTGTTATAAGGCGCCCTGTTCTTGCTCAGCACTCTTCAGATCACTTGTTTCCGCCAGGCATAAACATAAACCCAAGAGACACTTCAGATGGGTTAGCCACACCACCTGTCACCTTGGTGAAAATGAACTGCCTGAAGTCAAGCCTCAACGCAGTGCGCTGGCCAAGGAAGAAGAACATCCCTGCACCAAGAGTACCTTCCACAGCGGGACGAACTGTCTCCTCTTCGCTGCCAATGGTGGACTGTGTGGACTTGAACACGGTGCCCACACCACCCAGAAGGTAGAAATCAAAGTAATTCAAAGACTTGTTACGCCAAGCCATCTTTCCAAATGCGGGACTCCACATCACGCCCATGTTCACATGGCCACGCTGGCGGTCACCAAGCTGAACAGCTGTTGCACCCACGCCCTGGTTATCGCTCAGGGTGTCAATCAAACCTGTGTCAGAGGAGAGCGCGTAGCTACCAGAAAGCTCAAGACCAAGGTTCTCAAGCACAAAGTAGTTGAGGCGACCACCGACGGGGAAGTACTGTTCAAAGATGTTGTTGGGGATAAGGCCCACGTATCCTGTGATGCCTACACGTCCTTCCTTGAGGATCTCACGGCGCTGGACAGTCTCGATTTTTCTTAACTTGGCCCAGTACAGGGGGTCATTGGGGTCGAGCGCCTCTTCCTCTTCTGCGGCGGGAGCTTCTGCCTTGGCGGCAGGTGCCTTGGCTGCGGGCGCCGCGGGGGCTGCGTCCTGTGCCATCACAGGGGCCGCAAGGCTGCACAACATCGCGGCCACAAGGCTAGCTGTTAACGCAAATCGCGTTGTGCGTGCCCCTGCCGATGTATTCAGTCGACTTCTCTGCATGCTATATCTCTCAATCGTCTAATGTGTTGCAATTCAATATATTCTCACCGAGGTTCGATGTCATAACGTCGCCTGACTGAATAAAAGCCAGGCGACGTGACCGAGACTACTCAGCGCTAAAAATTACTGGACGAGGAGCAATGATGTCCCCAGTCATACTGTGTCTTCTTTGTGTACCATCAATCGTGGTGGAGAAGATCATGCCCATCTTGTAAGGCTCATCTGCCTCAACTGCACCACTGGAGAAGGCGCTCACATTCACAGGAACCTCCCAGAGGCTGTCCATGGCAAGCGGCAATCGTGCGACGGTGCTGTTACCCTCGGCGAGTTTGTCGCGTGAAGGGAAGTACAGGTATCCACCGCCTGTGGCGCATGCGATCTCGGAGTACTCCTGAATGGGACCAATACGACCTTTGGTGAAGGAGCTCATGGTGTACTCAATCGCACAGTAGGAGCCCTCAAGCTTGCCCGCAGGGTTGCTCACGTTGGAGTTTTCGTTGTTGGCGTATCCTGTGACAGGACGACATGCCTCGAAGTTTTTACACTCGTCATCAGATGCACATGTGTTGTCTTGCTGTTGCACGTAGGTCACGACATCTGGAATAAGCTTGTCGCCAGAGTCTGTGTACACCTGAACCTCGGGGTCGATGTGCACAATAAACACGCGCACATCGGCAGCGTTGGCAGCATCGATCACAGCCTGAACATTCTGCCTGTCAGAGCGAATATCATCAGGTCCATCCACGACCATGGTGAGGATCTTTTCATCCGCACTCACGCCGCCAAAGATATCTTCGGACTCAATGGCATGAATCATGGCTTCGTACACTGCGGCCACGTTATCGTTGGAGCCTACTTCGTTCAAACTACGAGCAGCCTGACGAGCACCAGAGCCCGAGGAGACCCAACCAAAATCGTCGGGTGAGCGGACATTATCCACACCACGGTTGAAGGTCCAGATCCCGAAGGATGAACGCACCTGGTTATCAACAGCTGCACGCTCCTGCACATCTTCCCACTTCTGAGCCATGTTGGACACAGCAGTCAGGCGAGAGTTGTTGCTGTCGGTAGCACGCAAATCGTTTTTGAGGGTGTAGTTTGTGCCCACTGCGTCAGTGCGGCCATCAGGCACAGGGTAACCGTTCTCATCGACATCGCCATTGGCGTTACGGATATCGGGCTTGTACTCCTCGATAGGCAAGGGAAGCTCGCCGTGGATACTCGCGCTGTTCTCCACCAACACAGCAAATGCCTGTGAAGCACTGCTGGAGGATACGATCCTTGGAGTACCGCTTACGCTGATACTCTCACTACCAAGCTGGCAAGCTTGCCCGCCGTAATCAGTAGATTCGCACGCCACACCACTTGAGCAGTCTGCAGAAGAAGTACATACGACGTCAGGAAGCTCGTACACGACGACATCTTCCACAGCGACATCATCGCGATCCAGCGAGACTGCCGAGTTGCCGATCACTGTCGCATCGTCAATGGGATATCCATCGCCATCCGCCATAATAAAGCGAATCACGGCATCGCCGCTGCTCCCCTTACACGCACCGCCTTCGGGAGACAGGCCAACAACATGCACCTCATTGAACGCTCGATCTGAAAAGCTCAACAAAGCAACCGTGTCGCACCCACTCAAACCGCTCAATGCTAATGTAGAGAGCATGCTCGTCGCCACAATGGGAGAGATGCGCTCTGACCACAATTTCAACAGCCTCTTCTGGCTCATGTTCACTCTCTTCTTACAAAAATCTTATGTGAATCTTTAACATTAAACTCAAACTTACGTTGATCTGTTCCGATAGTATGATGACCCTCACAAACACATGAAACTTGCATAATATGACAAGATATGTACCCTTTTGCGCGGTCTGCGCGGAACATTTCGACGTACCGTTCTAATCGATGCAGCCTGCCATTGCAACATGTGTATCATCTTACTTGGTTTTCATTCAATGTTTGACATTCTTTGCCAGCTCGATCTGGATCGCACTCAGAGCATCCATCATCTTCGCGCGATCATCCATCTGATGCTCGACCTCCCCTCCTTTAACCCCACACGCTACGACCTCAGTCATCATGAGAGTTGGCGCACATTTGACCCCGAAAAAGTCTGCATCGATGCCCTCTCTCAGCGTATCGATCTTATCCGAATTCAGGGCACATCCCCAAGCCAACTTGCCATGATCACAAATGGCTCCCCCGATATCCCTCCCATGTTTATGGTCAGCTTCCCCGAAGACAACCTTTCTGCCACCTCTCTACAAGACATCCTGCTGCGCCCCCTCCCCACGCTCCCTCCCTTCAAGTGGCTCGCAGTAACCTCCAGCTCATGGAAGACATCCTGCTCAAGTTCACCACTCCTCTCTGGTACATCCTCCCGCATCCCCCTGGCAGTCACGCTGGCCATACCACAGACCCACACCCCCACATCGCTCCAGCAGCTCAAGCTCGCCACCCCCATCACCACACGCACCGTTGAGCCCAACATTAACCTCTGGACCCTTGCCCCTCAACAAACCCTCGAGTCTGATGACCACGAGCGCTCCATCCAGGCCATCTACAACACCCTGTAACTTGCAAGCACCCCACAAACACGGTGAGCTCACCTGCGAGCCCATCGTGTGTTGGTGTGGGATGATGTATGTAAGAGCGCCACACCATCGATGACGTATCGAAGCAGGAGCGAGCCTGCAACCCTGTATCAAGAACAAAGTTGAAGACCGAAAAAAGAGGATGAGAACACGCCCTGAGAGTATGCAGGGGGC
>CATLTV010000067.1 GCA_950059285.1 uncultured Pseudomonadota bacterium
AACCCGCCCCTTTGGCATGTCTCGCTTTTCAACTTAGAAGTAGAACCTTACATGTCCTGTGAACCCAACAAGATCGAGGTCAGGGTTAGGAACAACGCGAAGGGTGGGGCGCCATTCAATGACAAAGTCAATGGGCACAGGATTGAGCATAAACTCAAGACCTGCCACACCGCTTACGCCAAGCGCCAGACCTTCATCCCACAATCCAAGCGCACCACCAACACCCACGGACGGGCCAATGTTAATCACATCGCTCTGCACAAATTCGGGGATCTCAATCAGGTAATCCAGCGTAGCACCAATGTAGTCTGCGCGTGTGTGAAAGCCGATTGTACCCTGAACGGCCTGGCCTTCGGTCATGAAATACTTCATCGAAAGACCTGTGACACCATAACCACCACCAACACCAAGACCGAAGTTTCCACCCTGACGAATAGGTGCGCCAGCCATCGCCTGTGTGCTCCAGAGCATCAACGCGGTGAAGGTCAAGAAGATGAGTGATTTGGCTTTCGTGGATTTCTTGTGCAACATATAAAATTCCTCAATGCAATTAATTAGAAGTATTGGATGTAAACAAACAGGATATCGTCTGTGTGTTTTCTAATATGTGCACTCACAACGAAATTGCGTCACTTTTTTTTTCATTAGTTGAGAAATTTATTACCCATCCTTGTGTGTTGCGCTCCCCAAGTTGTCGTTTTCTCTATTTTATCGCGGTTCTTTTTCAAGAATCCAATCAGGGTGATTTTTCCAGGTGAACCATGGCTCTAACACCAATAAATCCTGGTCTGGATCGATGTACCGCTGTGAGTGTCGTCCATTGAATGCAACGTATGAATCAGCATAAATCTTGATCTTCTTGCCCTCTGTATGGGGATATTTCTGGCGAAGATCGTGCTCAAGTTTATGCGCATACGCAAGCATCATATCTGGTTGTGTGCAGAGCATACGATACTGTAATCGCGTAAGATCTTTTCGTGGATAGATCTTCAATGTTAGTGGTGGTTGGTCCGCTGATTGCGCAGGCAACACAACACGATATTCCACTTGCCCTGTCTTCTCGATGAGCATCACTCGCCAGGCAAATCTAAACCCGCGCTCAGTCCAGTTTGTGTCTCCAGGGTAGGCGAAATGTCGCAAGGGTAATATGGCCTGAACACCAAGCCAGATGACCATGAGGTACATCAGCGATGATCGTGCGAAGTGAGGAGGTTGTTGTTTTTGTGTCGACAGATTGTCTTTATTTATAAGGCGTTTAAATGGTGCGTGTTGGTGGGCAAGTGCGAGCAGTTGTCGTGGCCACGATGGGTCAAAAAAGAGCGTCCCGCACAGGAGCATGACGGGTGAAAACATGCCAATGGGAAACAGTGACCAGACCATGAGGTGAAAGGCCACGGCGCTGATATAGGCGAGTTTCCGAGTCTTTTTCCAACACAGGAAAAACACGATCGTGGTGTCAAAGATGGCTCCTGAAATGCTCATCAGGATGGCCCACCATCTGTGGACAAAGAGTGGACCAAGGATGGGCCAATCGGTGTGGTGTTGTAGCCAGGTGTAGAGTGGCTCTCCATAAAGCAGCCAGTCACTTCCAAACTTTGCAAGCCCTGCAAAGAAATAAACGATGGCAACCTGTCCTGCGAGCCAGAGATGTGCCCAGCGAGGTATGACAGGAGAGAGCTTTTGTTGCTTTGCATCCACGCTGAGCGCGCGGTTTGATGGTAGCAGAATCAGCAGAAAGCCGATCAGACTGACCAGATAATAGTGGTTGAGGTAGGCGGCTTTTTCAATCAGCTCGACCCAGGTAAACAGTACAAAGAAGATCGCGGCCATGGCGCGCGTCTTCCAGCCGATCATGATGCCAAGTGCGCTGAGGAGGAGCCCGATGAAGACGCCATACATCGGACCACGACTCAATGGCTTGATCCACTCAAAGCCCGTGTATGTGAAGTGGTATGTGGGATCAACAAGGATGGTGTCTACCCAACCCATCCACATGAATCGGGCCGTGGCCAGGGCCATGAGGAGACCGAAGACGAGTCGAAAAAAGCTCAGCCCATGGGCATCAACAGGTGTTGTGAGCCACTGCGTGATATGGTTGGCAGAGAGCTTGGACACGGCGCTTGTTCAGTCCCCATCACTGTCG
Organism: uncultured Pseudomonadota bacterium; assembly: GCA_950059285.1. Classification (GTDB taxonomy): domain Bacteria; phylum Myxococcota_A; class Bradymonadia; order Bradymonadales; family Bradymonadaceae; genus CATLTV01. The sequence continues at coordinate 2,144 of CATLTV010000067.1, forward strand.
TTGAAGCTGCGAGTCAGTGATAATGCGTTGATGATGTCGACCTGAATGGTTTTTTGTAATTCACCAAGTGAATCAATGGCTTTTAGTGCTTTTTGTGGGTCGTCATTGATGCTCGCTTCAAGTGAAGGTTCCAACACATCAAGGTCGGTGATGGCTTGCTCGTAGTTGGCGTAGAAGTCATCAATGAGGTCTTGCCTGACAAAGAGTCTTGGGTGGTCCTTGAGCCAGTACGCATCGGGGTCGGTGATATCTTTGTTACCTTCAAAGAGCCAGAGGATCATCTCAAGGTTGGCACGAATATCTGCCAGTGCATGCTGGCTGTAGCGAGACTCCATGCTCTCAAGAGAAGGTGCACCTGTGGATTCGCCCGCAGGTTTGCCAAGCTTGTCGCGACGAATGTTGTCGATGGTAAAAGCCATGCGGTTGACAACTTCGCTGAGCGATTCGGTGCGATCCATGAACATGTTGTCTTCGTAGCTCTCGGGGTTGACGACCTTGCCATAGTAGTCGCCATGCTCGGGGCTCCATGCCTGATAGATCCCGACTGCCTGATTATGCACATCCTCTGCCGCAGCGGTCAGGTAGATACATATAGTGGGGTCGCTGTTCAGGTGTTGCAGGATCTCGTCCTGAGTGGCGATGACGGCAGCGTCTTCCTGAGGTGTGGCAAAGAGAAAGTACTCCACGGCGGGGAGTCCACGCGAGGCGGCTCCCAGAGTGGAGAGCGTTTGTGCGTCGATATCTGCGCCAAGTTCAGCGAGCGTGGTCTCGATGGTTTCAGGGCGAGCAGGCCAGAAATCTAGTTGAGTTCCGAAGCGATCTGGGAAGTCAGCATAGGGCCCAAAGGCGAAGATTTCTGTGCGTTTCCAGTGAATTCTTGATGTTTTCCAGCTTTGCTGTGCCTGCTCAAGGTTGGCCTCTGTTTTCTCGGCACACAGCGAGGTGACATGGGTTTGCAGCGTCTCGGTGCTCTCTGAAAAGGTTTGGTATTCAGGGAGGATGAGGTTGTTTGACCAGGATTTGAGGATGAACTCTCGCGGGTCAACATCGGCTGTTTCTGGTTTGCTGCACGAGTGTGTAAGCGTGGTGGTTGCGATGCAAAGCAAGGCAACCTTCTTGAGCTGTGTATGTAGTGTGCTGGACATGAATTTGTGTGTGCGAGGGAAAATTAAAGGCTGTCAACAAAGGCTACAAGCGCGTCGCGCTCTTCCTTGGTCATGGATTTAAACGCATCTCTGGATGCGGCTGCTTCACCACCATGCCACAAGATGGCTTCTTCGACACCATCGGCGCGTCCATCATGTAACAATCGTTGGTGTTTATTCACCTGTTTGATGCGACCTGTGCCCCAGAGTGGCGGTGTTTTCCATTCGCGTCCTGATGCTTCAAAGACAGGGCGGTGGTCAGCAAGCTCTTCGCCCATATCGTGGAGGAGGAGATCTGTATAGGGCCAGATGAGTTGGTCGTGCGTTTCTTTGAGGTCAGTGGTGTTGCCCGTGATATGAGAAGGTGTGTGACAGGCTGCACAATTTGCCTGTGAGAAAAGCTCTTTACCTTGTTGGATTTGCTCAATATTTTTTGGTTTTCTGACGGGCACGGCAAGCAAGCTTGAGTAGACCACGACCCTGTCAAAGTTGCCAGGATCGATCTCCATCTCTTCTGTAGTTTGATGCTCCAGGCAGCTCATTTGCGTGGGGTTGCATTCGCCAGAGCGATTCACTGGAGAGGTGATACCCATGTCGCCAAGGAACGCGCCTGCGACCTGTTGACGTACCGTGGGGGCGTCGCCTTTCCAGCCAAAACGTCCCACGAGGTGTTGCTGAGCTTCAGGGCTCCAGACTCGCTGTACTTTACCACTGATACCATCGTTATCTGTATCATCAGGATCAGCGAGTTCAAGGAGGCGTTCTTCTGGAATTGCTTCAAGGAGGCCAAGGCCGATCATTTGTGGAGCGATACGAGGGGAGACCATGAGGTCATCGCCAGGTTCTCCATAATTGTAGTTCTCAATGACATATGATGGCTTGTGGAGCGTGTAGGTAGAGCCATCTGCATAGGTTCCCTGCACTTCAGTGTTCACGATTCTGAAGTCTGCTTCAGGCAAGACATCAGGGAGTGAAAGAGGCTGAAGTTGATTGCCATATGTGGCGTGATGCATGGGGCCACCATGCTCATCTTCACCAGGTACACTCAGGCGAAGGAGCAGGCCGATTGCATCGGGATTAATTTCTGTGGGAGGCTCGCCACGCCCATCTTTGAAGTGGCAGGCAGAGCAGGAGCGTGCGTTAAAGAGTGGGCCGAGGCCATCACGATTTTTCGTGCTGGCGGGGGCCTGAACCCATGCCTGGTTGAAGAAGCTGTTTCCCGAGAAGAACATCATTTCGTGTTCAGTGGAGATGTTTTCGGCGGGGGATATAAACGCATTGGACCCAAGCAAGAGATCTTCAGTGGTCTCTCCGCCTGGGTACAGCTCACCAGAACTTTTCCAGAGTGTGTGTGGGTCGAGTTCTTCGGTGGGGTCTTCTTCGATACATCCTGCGAGGGTGTGGGCGTGAAAGAGGAGGAGGACGCCGAGCGCTCTTTTTGTGAGGATGTTATATGTATGTGTGTGCATAGGTTTTTGTTTTTGTTGTTGTTTTTCTGGGGCACAGGAGGGGCAACGATTTACAGAGTAAATCGTTGCCCCTCCTGAAAAGGTGAGACTTATTCAGCCTCGGGGATTTCAAGTTCGAAGAGCCTGAATGCATCCTGAAGGAGAGCTTCCTGCTCCTGGAGGGATGTGATCAGAGCAGCAACGCGAGCGCGTCCTTCGGTGTTGGAGATCGCGATTTCCTGATCGAAAGGAGTGTTCAATGCGTTGGCAAGATCAAGGCTTTCCTGGATCTGTGCTTCAAGTTCATCAGCAAGCTCGGAGTCACGTGCTGCGATCACGTCCTTGATTCCTGTACCAGAAATTGTGGTTCCATCAAGGCGAGTGTAGGAGCCGAGGTACACATTCTGCACACCCTGGATGTCCTGAATCATATCGCGGTGTGTGTTATCGCTGAAGCAGGAGTGCTCATCTTCCTGGTCACCAGAGTCAAGCGCTGTCTGAAGGCGCTCACCACCAGTTTCAAAACCACTGAGGATGATCATGCCAGCCATGACATTTGCGAGTCCGTCTGCTGCGGGAGCTTCAAGGAAGGACTTGCGGTAGTTGTCCTGCTCGGGAGCCCATTCGGTGACAAGCTGGTCAAGGTGTGTGAGGAGCAAGTCAGAGGTTGTGGTGAGGTAGAGTGCGCGGCGGTCAGCGTTGGGTGCTGTTGCCATGTCAGTGAGGAGGTAGTCGGTGTAGGGACGATCGCCAGGGCCGTCCGTGGAGAAATCCTGACCCCAGAGCAAGAATTCGATGGCGTGGTAACCTGTCGCGATGTTCTTCTCGCCGCCTTCTTCGTTGAGGGCTTCAAGAGCTTCAGCGGTGATGTCTCTGGATGTGTCGTTCACGATACCAGCTTCAGGCTCACCTTCCACGTAATCGATGTACTGCTCATCAAGAGGCCATGCGTTGAGGAGACCTTCAGGGCCATCAGCTTCGTTATCAATGGGGCCTTCGTAGAAGCGGTAGACTTCGGTTTGAAGGTAGGGCTCGCGGCTTTCAAGCCATGCTGTTTTGGCTGCTGCGAAGGTGTCTTCAGAGGGAGCAGCCACGAAAGCTTCAATGCTGGTGTCGAGCGCTTCAGCAGCTTCATGTGAGTCTTCGTAAGATGCGTAGACGATGGCGCTGTAGTTTTCGAGGGCCTGTGTGGTGATCTCGGTAGGGATGACCTCTTGCTCACCTGTGGACTGGTTGTTTTCATCACCGCTACAGGATGATGTCACAAGGAGGGCAGCGATAAGAAGGAGGGGGGTATAGTAAAGTGTGCGATTCATAATGAAGCGTGCTCTTTGTCAAATGGGTTAACTGGGAAAAGTTCTGAATAGATGGTGCCGCCAAAAAGCGGCTGATGTTTGGTTTGATAATGAGAATGATTTTCAATTGCAAGTTATAATTTCATTTTTTATGATAAATGCATGTGCTCGATCGATATGAATTACGTTGCAGGAGCTTTATATGTCATTGATAGAATTTAAGAAGTATTGCGCAGTGATGAGTTTTTCGGATGGTGAAGTTGAGCAGCAAGACGAGGTGATGTCTTTGAGAAGCATGGCTCGTCTTGTGTGTCGGCCGCAGAGTTTGGAGGAAGGAGACAGGAGGAGCAGGGCAGCAAAAGAAGACGAGGATAAGTGTGTGCACAAGGCTGTGGTGTTGCGTGTGGTGTGAAATTGAATAAGCAAGAATAGAAGAAGGGAGCTGCCTCAAGGCAGCTCCCTTCTTCTATTCTTGCTTATTCAACTGTCTTAGCTTGCTGAGGGGAACAGCTCCTCGATGGTGGTGACGAGTGCGGCTGCATCGACGCCTTCGGGAGATTCCTGAGCGAAGGCTTCACGGAGTGTGGTTGCCTTGGTGGCGTCTGTTTCGGCTGCGGAGCGATCCAGGACAGGTCCCATGATCTGGAGCCACTGCCATGTGACGGCTTTTTCGTCGTCTGTGGCATCAGCAAGAGACTCAAGACGTGCGGTGATCAGGCGAGAGATGCCGTAGAGCAAGCCATGATCCATGGCGGAGAGTGCCTCGTCGCGAAGCTCGAGGTTTTGAGCTGTGTCTGTGGAGTCCACCTGACGCCAGCAGCGCATCTGCATGATGCCATCCCACACAGCGTCGTGAGCTTCGGGCACTTCGCGGATGAAGTAACCCGAGAGGCCAAGGCCCATGTCCTTGTCTTGGACGCCAGTGTAGTAACCAAAGGAGGAGTCACAATCTTTCTTCTTCGATGTACAGGTTGTGGCTTCCTTGAAGGTGGACACGTAGAAGAACCACAGGAGCGTGGACTCAAGGCGTGCAGCCGCGAGTTTTTGTTCCTGTGTATCTGTGCTTGTGGCACCTACGGTGAGTGAGTCCACGATGATGGGGCGCATTTGAGCGGGTCCAACGCAGCGGTCGGGGTTGGCTTCAGCGATTTCATCGGACTCGTTGCACTTGACGGTCTCGCCAGCGTCATCGGTCACGGCGGGGTAGTGCTCATCTTCACGACGAGAGACGCGAGAATCAAGGCCCTCATCTTCAACATAAGCGAGGTTTGCTTCTTCGAAGTCTGTGCCTGTGAGGTCTTCGTTGCGCCAGGTTTTATCACCCATGGTTTCAAACGCAGCGACGCGAGCGGCGGTGCTGATGCTTGTTTCAAAGGGGGTGTAGGTGGTGGTGTCAGCATTTTCAGCGACGCAGGTATCAAACTCCATGCGTTGAGCTTCCTTATCGATGGTCATGCTGGAGTTGTTTTCTGTGGTGGTGTTGTTCTCGGTGGCGTTGTTTTCATCCGAGGGACCACAGGCAGTGATTGCGAGTGTGGAAGAGAAGAGAAGTGCGCGGAAGAGGTGCTTGTACATGTGTGCTTACCATCCTATTTCGGCCTGTAAAGTGAGACTCCTGCCGGGGCCATTTGTGCTGGAGCCATGATAACGATAAGCCTGATCGAGCATGTTCTCGAACAGGAGGTGGATGCCCTTTTGGGCGTCGAGACGCCAGCCTGAGCGAGCATCCAGAACAAAGAATCCAGGGGTTCCACCCAGGGGGATTCGCTCATCACTGATGTCAGAAATGGCGAGCCGATCCTGTATTTTGGCCCATCGTGCAGAGGAGCCAAGGTAGAAGCCTCGGGAGGATCTCCAGACGAGATCAAGTGTACCGTTCAGAGGAGGGATTCTGGACAGTGGCACGCGATCGCCGCTAAAGAAGTTGTTGTCATCTGCTTGCACCACAGGTGTTGGGCCTTCACCAAAGGCGTAGGACACGGTAGCCGCAGATGAGAGTTGATCTGTGATGTTGAGTTTGACACTTGCTTCGGCACCATAAATCTCGGCGGTGCCATCAAGGTTCACAAGTTGTAGTCTTGACCAGGTTGTACGACAGGCAGGTGTGTTGGGTGGGCAAGCATCGATGTCACGTGTCGTGCGCATCATCGCGTTTTCCAGGGTTGAATAGAATGCCCAGACGCTCGCCTCATAACGAGGCATATTGAACGTGGCTCCAACCTCGTAGGTGACGCCACGCTCAGGTTTTAAGTTGGCGTTTTCTATCTGGAATCCTGGTCCCGTGCGTTGTCTTGATGTGAGGTCATCGAGGTTGGGCGCGCGGAATCCCTGATCGACATTTGCGAGCAGTGTAAGCCATTGAGATGCCCAGTATTCTACTCCAATGTTGCCCACGATGGGGTTCCATGTGTTGCGTACACCGAGCGTGCCAGACTCCTGATCTTCAGGGGCATTGACTGCGATATGTGAGAGGCGTCCGCCTGCGCGCAGGATGAGTTTTTGGAAGAACAACACCTCGGGCTCTGCCCAGATGCCACCCCAGGCATAGCTTGAGCCTGAGAGATATTGTCCACGTGTGGCGGGGTAGGTTTTATTGAGGTTTTGAAGTTCTGTTTCTGCGGTGGATGTGACGGCGTCGCGGTAGAAGTCAAAGCCATGACGCAGGAGCAAGCGTGCGTTTGGGTGCGCGCGAAATGGTTTGCTCTGTGCTTTCCACAAGATGCCTGTGGTGGTGACATTATCTTCACCACGGTTTACAGCCTGAGCGCCTGGTTTGTTGTAGGTGCGTTTTTCATGCTGTGTTTGTGAGCTGACAATGAATCGAGATGCGTGCGCAAGTGAGCCCCACGAGCCATCCAGTGATGCGTAGATGAGGTTTCTGAATTGCTCATCATATTGAAAACATTCATCAAATGGTGCGTATGCTGGAGGGCATTGATCCGTGCGAGGCGCATCAAACTGGCGGTATGTGTAGGCTGCCAGTGTGGCTTGAAGTTTGGGTGAGAGTTGAGCGATCAGGCGAGCATCGGCGGTAAGTTCCTCAAACCCAGTACCTAATTGTGTGCGATCGTCATCGGCGAAACGAGGGACCTGTGGAAGCTCGCCGTCATCAGGATTATAAATGGGACCACCGCTCTCAAGTTGTCCGACAGTGCGAGAGCCAATGCCCGAAAGGATTGCTACACGCTTGCCAAGTTGTGCGCCAAGCTGGAGGCGTCCGCCATGTTCATCATCGGCGGTGCCGAGGCGGTACATGAGTTTTGGGGAGAGGCGCAGGAACTGTGTTTGTTCAGGATCAAAGGTAGGAGACAGTGGTGTGGCGTTGATGGCACCTGCGATGGCGTCGGTGCCATAACGTGTGGATGCGGAGCCACGAGTGATATCAATGCTCTGTATTGTGCGTGCGTCGATGGTGAAGAAGTACTGGTTTGGGCCTTGTCGAAAGAGGCTGTTATTTATGCGTACATCATCAAAGGCGAGGATGGTTTGTTGGCCTGTGCGTCCACGGATGAAGGCAGATCCCTGACTGTGAGCGGTTTGTTGCACAAAGACCCCGGGCTCGTAGCGGAGCGCATCTGGCGCGGAGCGGGGTAAGCGTTCGGAGAGCTCTTGTTCTGTCACCTGAGATGAAGCTGCTCCCGTTTTGTTGGGCACATCGGGCTTGCCATAAGTGATGATAGTATCGTCACTTTCTTGCTGTGCGTCCTCGTCATCCTGCGCGTAAAGAGGTGAGGCGCAGAACACAAGACAGCAAGAGGCAGACATCGCAGCCAGGATGTGTGAGGAGCAGGTCATAAGTAGGGGTAATTCAGGGTTGGCGAACGCGTGCCGATGCCCGGATTATGCACAGAAACGATGAAATCACAAATTTGAATAATGTTTGTTATCTTTTGTAACAAATGTTGCTGTGCGGTGACAGATGTTCTCTGATTGTCTCAATGATATTGATATTTAATTTCAATTAGCATTGCAACCCAAGAGTGTTGTGTGCAGTTTTATTTTTGTAGAAGTGTCAGTAAGGGGTGGCTTGGGTGCTCTAAAGGGTGAAGCGCCGAGGATGGTCTTTGGTAGTCGCAATAGCGATCAAAATGAAGGTAGACTTTTATTTGTTGGTATCTTTATTGTGTGGGTATGCAAAAGAGCATTGAGGAACATTTCGGTGTGGGGTCTTCAAGTTTTTGGATTGAAAGTGCTTGGTAGCTTTCAATTGGTTTGTTTTGTTATGAGGAGTGCCATTTTATGCAAGATGTTTTTGTAGATGCATCATTTCACCTGAACGCAACAGAGCCGATACCGCTTGACCATGGTTATGGTTTATTTGCGGGGATTTCGAGGGTGTTACCAGAGTTACATCAGAGTGTGATGAATTGGGCTGTGTTGCCTGTACGGGGTTTAAATCGTCGAGATCATATGCTGTCCATTGTAGATAGCTCACGTCTTACTATTCGACTTCCTTCAGGTGATATTGCAAAGGTGCTGCCGTTGGCAGGCCAAGAGGTGGATATTCAGGGGTATCGTGTAATTGTGGGTATTCCTGAACTTCACATGTTGCGACCTTCCAAGGAGCTATGTGCTCGGTATGTGACGATCAAGGGAGCGGAGACCAAGGCGGGTTTTGAGGAGAGTTTTCAAAGGCAGCTTCAAGCCTTGCTTCAAACAAATGTCGCTGAGGTTGGGGTGCACATTGGAGCGCGTCGTGTGATGCGCATCAAACATTACAAGGTGGTGGGTTATACTGTGGGTTTATCAAACCTTTCGGATGAGCAATCGATGTTGATTCAAAAGGTTGGTTTTGGTGGCAAGAGAAAGATGGGGGCGGGGGTCTTTCTTCCTCAGTCTGTGGAGAGTTTGATGCAGGATGCTTCAGGTCATGAGGAGGAAGAACGATGAGTCAGGATGCTAAAGATTGCAAGAAAAAAAGGGTTCCTGCACCACCTATGAAAACAGATCGTTTGTTAGCAAAATCAGTGTTTTGTGATCGTTGTGGTGTGTATGAGGACCCGTGGACCCATGGTGTGCTGTTGACGGAGCATTTGAGGGATGTGCATGCCGTGGCAAATGCTGTGTGTGAGGTTCAGGGTCCACAGATGTTGTCACAATTGGGGCTGGATGTTGAGGCATGGATGATGCCTTTAAAGGATGCCTTAACACAGGCAGCAGCCTTACATGACCTTGGCAAAGGAAATGACAGGTTTCAGGCTATGGTCAAGCACTTGCGTGGTCCTCTGGGGATGCAGCCCATACGTCATGAGGCGCTCTCAGTATACATGCTCTTGCATGAGGATTGCTTACGAGATGCGTTTTTACAGGGTAAAGATTTGGCGGATGATCCCATTAAACTTGTTGTCATACTTGCTATTCTTGGGCATCACATCAAGTTTTATCCTCGAAGTGCGGTGTTGGCAGCTGGAGTGAGTAGTCCAGGGGCAACGGGAGATATTCACTTGCTTCTGAGTCATCCAGATTTTCAGGAGGTTTTGGGGGATGTGGGGCTAAGGTTCAGGGGTGGGAATCTCAAGGTGACCGCGCAGGAAGTGTTGGCATTTTTAGAAGAGAAGACAGAAGAGCTTTATGATGCCTTGTTGGATTCCGCAGAACCATTTTGTGAAGAGGGAGAACCTTCCAGTGTGTTCAATCATGGTTGGGGGAGGCTGCTTGCTGCGGTGAAGGCGTTGCTCATTTGTTGTGATGGTGTGGGCTCTGCAGTGCCTCAAAACGAGCCAGTTCATGGAGAGCAGGCTATTGCGGACTGGGTAAGAGGGGCATTGCAAGAGGTGTTGGAGCCTGGTGAGCTTGACCGTGTGATTGCAACAAAGCTTGGCAACTACGGTCCTAGAGAGTTTCAGGTTGAGCTCAAGGATAAGGATGCTGGCAGGAGAGTTGTTCTGGCAGGTTGTGGCTCAGGGAAAACACTTGGTGCATACATGTGGGCCAGTGTGCATGCGGTGGGTAAAAAGCTGTTTTTTTGTTATCCAACAACAGGAACTGCGACCGAAGGTTTTGGTGACTATGTGATGTTGCCGGAGTTTGAGGGAAGCAAGGAGTTGATTCATGGTAAGTCCTCGTTGGATTTGAAGTATTTGCAATATTCAGAGTCTGGCGGAGGGGATGCTATTGAGGAGCTTGGGTTACGTCTGCGAGGGATGGAGTCGCTCAGTTGTAAGGTCACGGTGTGTACTGCGGACAGTGTGTTGGGGATAATGCAAAATCACCGAAGAGGTTTGTACAGCTCGGCGGCGATGATGAACGCAAGCTTTGTGTTTGATGAGGTTCATGCTTATGACGCGTCCATGTGGTCTACATTGATGGACTTTATTCGACTGTTTCCTGGTGCAAATATTCTTCTGATGTCGGCCTCTTTGCCAGAGGATAGGAAGCAAGAGCTTGCCGATGTGATTGGCATTGAGATTGATAAGCTTGAGGTTCCAGGGCCAGAGGGGTTGGAGACCGTCCAGAGATACGAATTAAAGACTATTCAAAAAGATAATGAAGCCCTCAAGATTGCTGTAGAAGCGGCAAGTCAAGGGAAGTATGTGCTCTTTGTCTGTAATACGGTGAGTCGTTGTAAAAAGTATGCAGAAGATGTTGAGGGAGTGAGGACGCATGTGTATCACTCCAGGTTCAAGTACGAGGATCGTATTGAGCATCACAGCGAAGTGGTGACGGCATTTCAGCAAAAGTCTGATGATGGGGGCGTGATTGCATTTACTACGCAAGTGGCTGAGATGTCTCTTGATTTGGATGCAGATGTGTTGGTCTCCGAGATTGCTCCGATTCCCTCATTGATTCAGCGTATGGGGAGGTTAAACAGGAGAGCAAAGGAAGATAACAAGGAGATTCGCACCTGTTACGTGCTTGAATTGGACAGCAAAAGTAGTGCTCCGTATGGCGACGTTGATCTGGATATGAGTCGTGAGTGGGTCAAGGCATTGCAAGGCAGAGGGTTGTCGCAACGAGATTTGAGTGATGAGTTTAACAGGTTAGATTCTGTAGGCGAGGCGCTTGAAGATGTGGGTGAGATATCAAGCTTGGTGGGGGATCCTGTTTATGCCAATCGAGGGAAATTAAGGGATGGAGGTTATACAGGAAGTTTCTTGATGGCCGAGGATTGTGATGAAGTCTTTGACAAAGGGATTGATCGTGAACTGCTGGTCAAGAGGACCATACCAATGACGTTGCCAAGGGGGAGTGATTACCACGACTGGAATGCGAGTGGTTTTGTGATCATCGCGCCAAAAGGAGCCATTCATTACGACAGGGAGAAGGGCGCCGAGTGGAATAATGCGGTGTTGAAGTCGAGAGTGAAGACGGGAGGTCGATGATGGCAAAGAAGAAGGCGACGATGCCCACAAGTCTTAAGATTGGGCTATATGATCCTGGTATGACGCCATTACATCGAGCAGGTCTGGGTGGTTTGGCAGCGAGCTTGTTAAGTTTGAAGGTAAGCGATTATCCGGGGCAATGGGATGTGCAAGAAACCTACGTTGAGTTGACGTGGGAAGAGGGCAAGGCGAACGAGTTTTTTGAGAAGTTGCTCTCGGAAGGGCTTGCGATTCAGGACCCTAAAAGTATTGGTATTATTGATTTTCCTGCCTTCAAGAATCGGCTCGGACATTCAGCGTCCTACGAGGCGAGGCTGGCATATCAGGATGCGTTGATGGGGACGTTCTTGCAGCATGGTAAGAGTCGAACGTTGGGTTCTGAAAAGGTTCTGGTACTTGATCCTGAAGCTCAGAAGAGGCAGCGGTCGTATCGTCCGATGGAGAGCTTTAAACATCAGCAACAGGCCAAAGACATTGTTGGAGCGCTCTCGCCCAAGGGTACAAACGACATTCGCATTGCGGGATGGGCATATCCTGGCGCGGTTGAAAAACATCCAGGCAAATCCTGGTCGAGGATGGAGGTGTCTGTAGGTGCATTTGTGGCACTTTGTTTTGCACCAGTGGGGACGTTCAGCTTCAAGGTGGTGAGTAATATTGACAGAAAAAGGCGAGCTTATGCGCTGGTTGTACCTGTGGTGTCCGACTTGAAGCGTTTTGGACGTTTTCGCAGGAGGTTTGCAAAGTTTGATGCCTCACAGATGTATGTATCAAGCGCATCCGATGCAGGGTTGATGATTGCAGCAGCGATGCATAGTGGTTTTGAGTTTGCGAGTCGTCAAAGGCAGGAGTTCTTGCAGGTGATGACGCTGGGCACCCAGCCCTGGGCATCGCAACAGAAGACTCGCACGAAAGTGATGTATATCAACGAACCTGATGAGCGGACGTTATCTTTGTACCGGTTTGTGATGGGGTTAGCGCAGTTTCAGCCAAAAAAGATACAGGGGAAGAATGGTTATTTTTATGCCATCAGCCCAGTACGAGAGGCAATCACCGAGGCGTTGGCTGAGGGAGTGCCTTGGTATGAAAGTGTGATTGATACCTATACATCTGCGGATAGTGAGTTGAGGAATAGATTTCATCAATATGAACAAGGAGGGCTAAGCGCCATGATTGAGTATCCAGAGAGTTTATCGCAACGCGAGAAGTTGTTTGTTGAAGTGTGTCACAAGGCAATGGGGCAGCTGTACTGGTCTGTGAGGGAGCGAGGTGAAGCGCAGGGAACAAACGTGGATCGAAAGCTTGAAGTTGAGTTGACGAAGATTCGTTCGTCTCTCTTGCGAGCCAAGAACGAAGATACATTGAGGGATGCCCTGGTTGATTTTTGGGCCAAAGCATCAAGGGATAAGGTTCAGCAGAACAGTGTATTGGGGCGAACGATCAAGGTTCAGAATAAGAGTGGTGAGGTTCTTGAGATGTCTGGTTGGGAGGTCATCTTACCGATGTTGGAAGACCAGAATTGGAAGAAAGCACGGCAACTTGCATTGATTGCGTTGTTATCACGCTCGACAAGATCCTCGTCGGACGGTGATGAAGAAGATTTGAGTGAAGAAGAGTAATTTTAATATCACGTTTTATGATTGAAAGTCTTTTGAAATGAAGGAGATAGTATGAGTTTGCATATTGCTGGGAACATTGTGACACATCACGCACCTGCGGCGAATAACCGTGGTGAAAACGAGGGGAACCTGACGACACTTCAGAAGTTGTTGTGGAAGGGATCAGTTCATACCACAGTCAGTGCAGAGGCGATTCGTTGGGCGATTCGTTATGACTGGCAGCAACGTGGTTTGGATGTTCGACGTCGTTGGGACGATGATGTTGAGGATTACAATGAGGCAAATAACTTTGATGCGGATGCGTTTATAGATGATGACCTGATGGGTTTTATGCTTGCAGAGGGTGCAAAGCTTGAGGGGAACGCTGCGGAAAACAAGAAAGGCAAGGGTAAAAGTAAGGGGACGATCAGCAAGAGGCGAGGTGTCTTGGAGGTGTGCCGTGCGGTGAGTCTGGAGCCATTTGCCGGGGATATTACGTTTAATGCGAGGGCAGGTGAGAAGGGGTCGACGTCGTTGTATGGTACAGAGGTTCATGCGACACGTTATCAGTATGGTTTTTCGATGACTCCTGCGAGGATGAAGGACGGAAGTCGAGCGGTGGAGGCATTGAAGTCCATTGTGAGTTTGGGAGAGGTTGCTGGTAACCATTCAAGGTTTTTGTACGACTTTGCGCCTGCCTCGGTAGTGTTTCGAGTGTCAAGTGATCCAAGTCCTCGAATCCTTTATTGTTTTGATGATAAGAAGGGGGCTGGTGTGGGCGCAACCTCTCTGGTGCGAGCTGTGAGTTGTGGTGACATTAAGCCTGAGGAGTTGATTGTGGGAGGGATTCTTGCAGATGGTGCGGATGGCAAGAAGCTCAAGGAGCTTGGAGTGCAGATCTTTGATGGTGTGAAGCAGGCAAAAGAAGCTGTGTTGAAAGCGATTGAGGCTCACAATGAATGATAATGATCTTGAGAAGGCGTCATTTTCAGGTCCATTTTTAGCATTGCGTGTGCATGTACCGATGGCATGTTTTCGGGATGCATATGCCAGGGAGTATTCGCAAAGTTATCCATTTGCACCGCCTTCGACAGTGTATGGGTTTTTATTGAGCATGGTGGGTGAGACTGACCGACTGCAACATCAGTCTGCCCGAATTATTGTGGGTCGGTTCAGAGCATCGCAAGTGTCGCGAGTGTTGCGTACAAACTTTCGATGGAAGGATATGAAGGATATTACTTCGGCGAAGAATCGTTCTCCGGATTGGCAGGAGTTGCTTACGGATGTGCGTGTAGCGGTGTGGCTTGCGGATGGTGATGATGAACCGGCAGCGAGTACGCATGGGACGTTGAGAGCGCGCGTCAAGGCAGCTTTGGAGAATCCAGAGGGTGTGGATCGATTTGGCGGTCTGTCTTTGGGGGAGTCCACGCATTTGGTGGATGCGGTGTGGGAGATGGAGAGGTACAGGGAAGGTTATGGTGTGGATAGTTCGGAGCGTTTAGATGTATTAATGCCTGAGAATACTGGGTTATTTACACTTCCTGTATGGCCAAATCATATAGGCGCATCGGGCACACGTTGGGGGACGTATGAGGTTCAGGAGGTGGATGATGAGACTGCATGGAGGCCATTGGCGGAGTGTTGGACCGAGGTTTGTCCCTGAATTTTTAAGGAAAGTTTAGGGGGTGGAAAAAACCTTTCCGGAGAGTGAATTAAGATGATGGATGAGCCTGCAAGGCAGGTGAAGTTCATCATCTTAATTCATTTTCTGGAGGACTGATATGAGTTCAATGACACTGGTGGAAGAGAATGAGCCATTGATTCGAGTGATGGCGTTGCATGCGGTCGTGTATTGTCCGAGGCTGTATTATTTGGAGGAGGTAGAAGAGATTCGAGTGGCGGATGCAGCGGTGTGGAGTGGTCGTCGTTTGCATGAGGAGTTGGGGGAGGACGAGGAGGTTGTCTCGATGGTGTTGGAGTCTTCGGCGCTGGGGATTCGAGGTAAGGTGGATGCAGTGAGGAGACGAGGAGGGTCGAGTTATCCGGTGGAGCACAAGAGGGGGCGTTCATTGAGGGATGGGCAAAATAATGCGCATGCCTGGGAGAGTGACTTTGTGCAAGTTGTTGCATATGCAATGTTATTGGAGGAGCACCTTGGCGAGAGTGTGAAAGAAGCGAGGGTGCATTATCATCAGGACAATGTGACAGTGGTAATTCCAGTGGGGCCTGGTGAGCATCGTATGGTGAAGTTGGCGATTGAAGAGGCACGTAAAGTTTCGCAGCAAATTATACGTCCAGATGTAACAGAGCATGATGGCAGGTGTTTGAGGTGTTCACTTGCACCAGTGTGTTTGCCGGAGGAGACACGTCTGGCAAAGGCGATGTTGTGGAAGAGAGAGGTGAGTGAGGATGTGTTAGTGCCGGATGAGGTTGATGATACGCCAACACCAGTGCGTTTGTTTCCACCGGATGTGGAAGGTAGGGCGTTGCATGTGGTGACACAGGGAGCGAAGGTGGGTGTATCGAAGGGGCGGTTGAGGGTGTCATTTGGCAGGGAGGTTTTGGATGAGGTTCAGATGAATGGTGTGAGCGAGGTTGTGCTGCATGGTTATGCGCAGATTTCGACGCAGTGTTTAAGAAGGTGTGCGATTGAGGGGATTCCAGTGCATTGGGCGACGACAGGAGGATCGCACGCGGGGAGTTTTTATGGGCCAGTGTTGGCGGCGCAGAGGAAGGTTCGTCAGTACAAGGCGTTGAGTGACGCGGAGGTATGTGGAGGACTTGCGCAGAAGGTTGTGTTATGTAAGATTGAACATCAAATTCAGCATCTTATGAGGTCATCGAGGGGGAATGTCGAGGTAAGAAAGTCCATTGCTTTGGATTTGTCACAGATGAGGGCAGCGAGGGCAAAGGCAAGCCGCAGCAAGGAAGTTCAGGAGCTATTGGGTTATGAGGGGGTCGTTGCGAGGCATTATTTTGGTGCGTTGTCTAATCTTGTTCAGGAAGGAGCGGGAGAGGAGATGAAGCCGATGGGGAGGAGTCGTCGACCTCCAAAAGACAGGTTTAATGCATTGTTATCGTTTTTGTATGGGCAGTTGTATCGAGATTTATTGTCAGTGATCATGAGGGTGGGATTGGAACCAGCGTTGGGAGTGATGCATACGCCGAGGAGTGCCGCGCCGCCGTTGGTTCTTGACATGGTTGAGTTATTTCGTGTGCCTGTGGTGGATATGGCAGTGTTGGGGGCGGTAAACAGACAGACATTTGATTCTGAGAAGGACTTTGATGTGACGCCAGTGAAGGTGTGGTTGTCAGAGAGTGGGAGGAAGAAGGCGTTGGAGGTATATGAGCGTCGAAAACATGAGGAATACAAGCATCCCGTGTTGGATTATTCGTTATCCTATGCGCGTCAGATGGAGCTGGAGGTTCGCTTGCTTGAGAAGGAGTGGAGTGGAGAGCCAGGGTTGTTTGCGCAGTTCAGGTTTAGATAGAGGAGGGGAAGATGCCAGAGCCAAGACATACATATATTGTGTTATATGATATTGCAGAAGATGGTCGTCGCTCAAAGATCCGGGACGTTTTATCGAGCTGGGGCGCGAGGTTTCAATTTTCGGTGTATTCATTACAGAGCACAGCGCGTGAGATCGAGAGGATTCGCTTTGAGGTGGTGTGTCATATGAATACGGATGATGGGGATCGAATAGCGTTCATCAGGTTGTGCCGAGGATGTGCTGAGAGGGTGATGTTACATGGCGCTCCGATAGAGCCTTTTTCATTAGATAAGCCATGCTGTTATATTGTGTGATAGCGGAGCTTTTGATGTCTTTGAAAGTAGAATAGGATTTTTTGTTTATCTGAACAGAGGGGGTAACGGGCGAGTTTTGCGCCAGCAAAACTCGCCCGTTACCCCCTCTGTTCAGCAGTTTTGCAATGATGCCATAAGGCGTTTTTTTGGTAGAGCAGGAGGATCAAGCACCTATACGTGATCTTGATTGCTTGGGTTTTGTTTTAGTAAAGTCCTTGTTTTTCAGTTATTTAGATTGTGTTTGTGTTTCTTTGGGTGCGTGATTTTTGTTTTTTGTTTAGTTATTTCAATGGTTTGGCTTGTGTTGGTTTGTGGCGGTGCTTGTTGTTTGGTAATGAACATCTCTTGTCGTAGAAGGGTGCATGATTCATACTGTGTGAACACCGCATTCTGTCAGGGTGTATTTGTACGACCTCTGATTGTTGCCGTGATGCCGTAAGGCGTTGAGCACTAGCCGCCGCGTGTTGAAGGTCGTTGAAGAGGGTATACAAGGCTGATTGTTGCCGTGATGCCGTAAGGCGTTGAGCACAGTTCAGCAACCTTGTCAGGAGCACCGTTATTACCGCTGATTGTTGCCGTGATGCCGTAAGGCGTTGAGCACATCCTTACCGCTGTATTGTACTGCGCTCCATGCTCAACCTGATTGTTGCCGTGATGCCGTAAGGCGTTGAGCACTCCACTCGTCTGGCTGGAAAACGTTCCAGGTCTCCTTCTGATTGTTGCCGTGATGCCGTAAGGCGTTGAGCACTGAGAATCTGGCTCGTCACATTCAGGAGAATGGCCTGATTGTTGCCGTGATGCCGTAAGGCGTTGAGCACATGACAGTCTACTCGCGAGCGGAAACGTCGAATTCTGATTGTTGCCGTGATGCCGTAAGGCGTTGAGCACCAAAAGGGGGGAGGGTCGATCACGCTGGATGGCGGGACTGATTGTTGCCGTGATGCCGTAAGGCGTTGAGCACGTAAAAATGTATTCCTCATCCTTGAACACCACCACGCCGACTGATTGTTGCCGTGATGCCGTAAGGCGTTGAGCACTGAGCGCGGATAAGAGGCTCTCTTGCCACATGTACCAGAGGAGTCTGATTGTTGCCGTGATGCCGTAAGGCGTTGAGCACTACGCTCTGGAGCTGAGGTTAAAAACCTGCCGATCCACTGATTGTTGCCGTGATGCCGTAAGGCGTTGAGCACTTGCCGTACCAACGAACAACCAATCACCTACATGGTATCTGATTGTTGCCGTGATGCCGTAAGGCGTTGAGCACAAGAATTCAAGAATGCATGGAAGGGAGCTAAAACGCTTCTGATTGTTGCCGTGATGCCGTAAGGCGTTGAGCACCGGAGGACCATGCATTTGAACACACCTTCTCTGTGAAGCTGTTCACTGATTGTTGCCGTGATGCCGTAAGGCGTTGAGCACCCTTGATGAGCGCGATGCCCGTCTCGCCGAGGTTGCCTGATTGTTGCCGTGATGCCGTAAGGCGTTGAGCACCGTATAATTTCCGCAGAGTCAATACCGCAACACGTTTTTCTGATTGTTGCCGTGATGCCGTAAGGCGTTGAGCACGTCCTGTTTGATGATGACGGGGGAATAGAATGATAGGCTGATTGTTGCCGTGATGCCGTAAGGCGTTGAGCACTGATTGCGCGTGTCATCTCATAGGAGTCTATCATGATGCCTGATTGTTGCCGTGATGCCGTAAGGCGTTGAGCACTGGGTGAGATTCAAGCAGTTTATCATGCGTGGCATTGACCTGATTGTTGCCGTGATGCCGTAAGGCGTTGAGCACAGGAGCATCGTCCCCCGCTCAATGCTGACAAACTCTGATTGTTGCCGTGATGCCGTAAGGCGTTGAGCACTAAATACCATCAGCGTCACGAGCGAGTCCCATTTGGCACCTGATTGTTGCCGTGATGCCGTAAGGCGTTGAGCACCGGAGATCTCAGCGCTGGTGTCCTGGCGTGACAACCTCCTGATTGTTGCCGTGATGCCGTAAGGCGTTGAGCACATCTCCGATATCGTATCTCCCGTCACGCCATTGACCTGATTGTTGCCGTGATGCCGTAAGGCGTTGAGCACATCTGATACGAGCGGCCCGTGTCACTCTCTCGTCCGTGCCTGATTGTTGCCGTGATGCCGTAAGGCGTTGAGCACGTCTCGTGTGAGTTGCCGTCCACAGATGCGCGAGTCTGATTGTTGCCGTGATGCCGTAAGGCGTTGAGCACAGAAACCGAGGCTGGGCAGGCCGCCCAAGTGCACTGTAGACTGATTGTTGCCGTGATGCCGTAAGGCGTTGAGCACAGGCTGTACGCTCTGATATGGAAGAGCTTGGCGAGGAGCTGATTGTTGCCGTGATGCCGTAAGGCGTTGAGCACACTTTGATTTGACCCACGAGGTGAAATACTGCCTCGACAGCTGATTGTTGCCGTGATGCCGTAAGGCGTTGAGCACATATTCTGAAGGCACTGGTAAAGTCCTCTCGTCTCCTGATTGTTGCCGTGATGCCGTAAGGCGTTGAGCACTCATCTGTGAAGAAGGGCCTTAAGAGGGGCGATAGCTGATTGTTGCCGTGATGCCGTAAGGCGTTGAGCACATTATCTGAAGAGCCAAGGGATACGCTACTTCTCTGCTTCTGATTGTTGCCGTGATGCCGTAAGGCGTTGAGCACGCGGCGAAAATCGATTTATGAAACACGCAGCATATAGCCTGATTGTTGCCGTGATGCCGTAAGGCGTTGAGCACGGCACGACTGGAAATAGTACGGGTCCGCACCTCCACCTAGCTCTGATTGTTGCCGTGATGCCGTAAGGCGTTGAGCACCTTTGCGCGTTCAAATACCCACACCTCATCATCATCTGATTGTTGCCGTGATGCCGTAAGGCGTTGAGCACATGCGTTCAAGGCCGGCGATTGTCACCAGGTCACCCTGATTGTTGCCGTGATGCCGTAAGGCGTTGAGCACGTAATGGCGTAGGTTTTGAGATGGGCGGTTGGAGGTTCTGATTGTTGCCGTGATGCCGTAAGGCGTTGAGCACATCCAAGATCGAAAACAGACCACCAGCCGGCCGCCCGCCTGATTGTTGCCGTGATGCCGTAAGGCGTTGAGCACTGGCGATCATTATCGGCGTGTAAAATCCGCCTGGCCTGATTGTTGCCGTGATGCCGTAAGGCGTTGAGCACAACAACCGCACCACGACGCCAGGCGCGGCGATGGCCATCTGATTGTTGCCGTGATGCCGTAAGGCGTTGAGCACATGACTTGGGGCCGACCGCTCGTTTTTATCTCCGTCTGATTGTTGCCGTGATGCCGTAAGGCGTTGAGCACAAAATGCGACCCTGTTGGCGAGGTTTTTGAGCTGTTTTTCTGATTGTTGCCGTGATGCCGTAAGGCGTTGAGCACGTCTTGGGATCTGCACAGCACCATCATCAAGCCAGGCCCTGATTGTTGCCGTGATGCCGTAAGGCGTTGAGCACATGGCTTCCTGACCTTCAGGAGAGAAAATCACGGCCACCCTGATTGTTGCCGTGATGCCGTAAGGCGTTGAGCACTACTCGCCGCCGAGCTCGTCGGTTGTCCACTCCTCTGATTGTTGCCGTGATGCCGTAAGGCGTTGAGCACATTACTTACTACAAGCGAACAAAATAAAACAAAAAGGACTGATTGTTGCCGTGATGCCGTAAGGCGTTGAGCACTAGGGAACACGCTCGCAGATGAACTACTTGAGGACTGATTGTTGCCGTGATGCCGTAAGGCGTTGAGCACAAGCGGCCTCGAACAAACACTAAATGTATTCGGAAAGAACCTGATTGTTGCCGTGATGCCGTAAGGCGTTGAGCACCGTTTGACCGACCCCGAAGACGTGTACGGGATTATCTGATTGTTGCCGTGATGCCGTAAGGCGTTGAGCACGACAATTCGGTTTTCGGTTCGTACCGCGTGCCTCATTGCCTGATTGTTGCCGTGATGCCGTAAGGCGTTGAGCACATGGTTGAATTTTGCATCACGCCTAGCAACTCGGTTTCCCTGATTGTTGCCGTGATGCCGTAAGGCGTTGAGCACCATCAAGCCAGGCCAGAACCTCGCCGCCACCTACATTGATCTGATTGTTGCCGTGATGCCGTAAGGCGTTGAGCACAACACGACCTGGTGTTAGAAGGTACGCGTTCAAGTTTGGAGCTGATTGTTGCCGTGATGCCGTAAGGCGTTGAGCACAGGCAAACAGCCAGGTGGACAAAAAATGAACACAATTCTAATCTGATTGTTGCCGTGATGCCGTAAGGCGTTGAGCACCAAGCTAAAATTTAATGATGAAAGTGCCTACCTGCCTGATTGTTGCCGTGATGCCGTAAGGCGTTGAGCACAAGAGGGAGCATTCTGAGTGGTCTGGGCTGACGACGCTGATTGTTGCCGTGATGCCGTAAGGCGTTGAGCACTATTGATTTACCTGGCGCTAGGAGCATTGATTGCATTCTGATTGTTGCCGTGATGCCGTAAGGCGTTGAGCACACGGGGAGGTGCTTATCGCCCGTGGTCATGGACACTGATTGTTGCCGTGATGCCGTAAGGCGTTGAGCACTATTTCAAGACGGCTAGAGGCGGCGGCGCGGATTCAGCTGATTGTTGCCGTGATGCCGTAAGGCGTTGAGCACAGTTTAGGTGCTCGCGCGTCTGATTGTTGCCGTGATGCCGTAAGGCGTTGAGCACCGGAACAATCAGCCGCTCTACTGTGTCACGTCACCTGATTGTTGCCGTGATGCCGTAAGGCGTTGAGCACAAACAAACAGTTATGGCGTTGAAGCGGTTGCCCATTCTGATTGTTGCCGTGATGCCGTAAGGCGTTGAGCACAGGTCAACGCGGCGGCGGTGATATGTGCTGGCGACCCTGATTGTTGCCGTGATGCCGTAAGGCGTTGAGCACTACCTCACGCATGATCAAGGGCCTCGGGCAACGTATCTCTGCTTGTTGCCGTGATGCCGTAAGGCGTTGAGCACTTTGCCTGTGGCTTGCATGGAACCAGTGCTCACGACTGATTGTTGCCGTGATGCCGTAAGGCGTTGAGCACGAGCTTCAAACGTCTGGAGCAATGGAGCTTTCCTGATTGTTGCCGTGATGCCGTAAGGCGTTGAGCACAATATTCACAAGGTGTGTGTAGGAGGTGTTTATGAGCGGACTGATTGTTGCCGTGATGCCGTAAGGCGTTGAGCACAGATGGAGCCAGTGAGTATTCGCGTCTGGGGAGACCTGATTGTTGCCGTGATGCCGTAAGGCGTTGAGCACATTAGGGTGTGCCTTGTTGGTACAACGACAGTACAACGATCTGATTGTTGCCGTGATGCCGTAAGGCGTTGAGCACTTGTTTTTCCTCATCGACACGCCCCAGAAAAGCACCTGATTGTTGCCGTGATGCCGTAAGGCGTTGAGCACGAGTCTTTTATGCTCTCTTCATCCAGTATCACCTTTCTGATTGTTGCCGTGATGCCGTAAGGCGTTGAGCACTAGACACCATGGGGCAAGCATTTCGCTACAAGGGTCTGATTGTTGCCGTGATGCCGTAAGGCGTTGAGCACCGGGATATTATCTGCGACGGGGAAGAGCGCGGAGATCGCCTGATTGTTGCCGTGATGCCGTAAGGCGTTGAGCACTGGCCCTGTAGAATTGCCAGTCGACCCAACAGCGCCGATCCTGATTGTTGCCGTGATGCCGTAAGGCGTTGAGCACTTCAGCGGGACGGTGTTTCTCAGGGCCTCAATAGGATCTGATTGTTGCCGTGATGCCGTAAGGCGTTGAGCACCATCGCTGTCTGTACAGCTCAAGTGCAAGCTGAACCTGATTGTTGCCGTGATGCCGTAAGGCGTTGAGCACATGTCACTCTGAATCACGTACACGCTCTGCCATGTCGCTGATTGTTGCCGTGATGCCGTAAGGCGTTGAGCACCCTGGAGCCGCGATGATTCCGGCAGTGACGGCCACAATCCTGATTGTTGCCGTGATGCCGTAAGGCGTTGAGCACTATTACCGCAACGCAAATTATCATTTGCACACCGCTCTCTGATTGTTGCCGTGATGCCGTAAGGCGTAGCCTTTGCTTATTCTTACCATGTTGGAGACTTGCTTATTGATCGTGATGGGGGGAGGGGAGAGCGAAGTTGTGGGGTGATCTTTTGTGGCAACTGCGGTACATCAATGAGCAGTTGTTGTGAGGTTAGAAAACAACATCTTTAGAGCGTAATAAAGAAGGATCCGTTCGGAAAAGCTTGTATAAAGGTTGAATTTCAGTGTCGCAAAAACAGAATGTAACACGGCTACTATTCTTGGTTGTTGCTCCTTAAACTCCACGCCTTCTCCTTCGCTTTTCTTCCAACAGCTCCTTCTCCATCACGCTCTAATTTACGTTTCCTTATACATTGAAGGATTGGATATGTCTGAAGATACAGTGAAATTGACGAGTGAAACAGCGTTGATCATGGAGAAGATGGTCAGCCTCAACCCCGAGGATTCTCGTTACCAGGTGCTCAAGGCGGTTGTGGATTACAAGGCGAGCTGGATTGAGCTTGCCGAACATCTGAATGTGGTGGCGGCAAACAAGGAGTTCAAGCAGTGGGGTTACTCCAAGTTCAAGGATTACTGCGATGAAGAGCTTCACATCCCGTCATCCATGGCGTCAAAGCTTGTGAAGAGCTTTCAGTGGGTTGATCGTGAGATCCCCGAGTTGTTGCCACGTTACATCGATGAAGAGGGCGGCGAGCGAGCCGCAGCAAAAGATGGTCGCGTGGATGAGGATGTGCCTCGTGTACTGCCCGACATCGATACGGTCAACGTGTTGCTCAAGGCAGAACGTGAGGTTGCCAAGGATCGTCTCTCGCAGGATGTGTACGACGAGCTCAAGGAAAAGGCGCTCAAGGGAGAGGATGATATCAAGGATCTGAAGAAGACCTTGAAGGAGTCCATCGTTGAGCCAGAGAAAGATCTCACGCTCCCCAAGGAGCAGATCAAGATCTTGCGTCGTTCTTTGTCGGCCACAGAAAAGATCGTGACTCAGCTAGAAGAGTCTCTGGGTGATGACGAGGAACTCTTTGAACTTGCTCAGAAACTTCGTGAGAAGTTGTTTGAGCGCGTCAGTGCGATGCTTGATGCTGAAGCATATGGCGACGCGAAAGCAGACGACGGTCAAGCCAGCGAGTAACGTTCAGAAAGTACGGCAAGAGGAGGTACCAGGATGGGACCGTCCAGGGGTGTCAGAGTAGGTCCATTTATACTGGACCGACGTGTTGGCGTGGGGGGAATGGGAGAGGTCTGGGAGGCCCACCATGCCGATTTCGGGCTGAAGGTTGCGATCAAAGTCATCAGCGAGCAGTGGAGTCAGGAGGACTTCCATCGTCAGGGCTTTGTGCGTGAGGTGCGCGCAGTGGCGGGCCTTGTGCACACCAATATCATGGAGGTGCACGACCACGGTGTCTTGCACACATCAGCAGGAGATCGCCCTTATCTTGTCATGGAATACATGCCACGAGGAAGCCTTGATAATGGCTTCCTTGATGTCATGACCTGGCCGCTTGCGCGACAGATCCTCTTGCAGATCTGTCGCGCGCTCTCACATGCCCACGCCCGTGGGATTGTGCACCGTGATCTCAAACCTGGAAATGTGCTTCTGGGTGGTAGTTCTGATGTGATTGTAAAAATTGGGGATTTTGGTATTGCTCATGCGCTGTCAGGCCATGTCGGTGTCGGTGAGTACGAGGATAACACCGCAGAAGTCATAGGGGCACAGACAGCAGGTGCAGGCACACCTGCGTATATGCCCCCTGAGCAGTTGCGTGGCCACTGGCGCGACTTTGGGCCATGGACAGATCTGTATGCTCTTGGCTGTCTTGGCTGGGAGCTTATCACGGGCAAGACTCCTTTTGTTGCTGATAGCATCGTCAAATTGGCGAGCTTGCATATCTATGAGGAATTGCCTCGTTTGATGCCACGTTACGAGGTCCCTGTGGGGCTTGAGAGGTGGTTTAGAAGACTCTTGCGCAAGCGCCCTTATGAGCGCTTTTTATCTGCCGCAGACGCAGCGTGGGCGCTGGTCCAACTGG
>CATLTV010000068.1 GCA_950059285.1 uncultured Pseudomonadota bacterium
AAAACAGAATGTAACACGGCTACTATTCTTGGTTTTTGCTCCTTAAACTCCACGCCTTCTACTTCGCTTTTCTTCGAACAGCTCCTTCTCCATCACGCTCTAGGCAATCACGTTGAGGTGTGATTGTGAGAGCATGTGTTGTGTTTTGTCGTCCAGCTGCACGCCTCGAATGGAGAGGTGTGTGAGCCTTGGAAACAGCGTTTGATCAAGGAATGGGAGCACTGCTATCTGACTGATATTGTTGTAATTCAAGGTGAGTGACGTCAAGCTGTGTGCCATGGGGTGCTCGGGGAGCTGCTTGAGTAGAGGCGTGTTCGAGATGTCATTGCGTGAAAGATCAAGGAATGTGAGGGCATCAAGTTCCTTGCGTCCAAGCAACGCGGCGAAGCCGCTGTCCTTGATAAGGCAGGCGTTCAGATCGAGGTATTCCAGGCTGTAGAGGTTATTGCCCTTTGCAATGGCTTCTGCGCCACGTGTTCCACAACGAGTGTGGCTTAAACCCAGATGCGTGAGGTTTGAGAGACGTTCAGGATGAAAGAATGCGTGCAAGCCCTGTGCTCTGATGGAATTATGAGCAAGTTCCAGATGCGTGAGAAATGGGAAAAAGTCGGCCTCGGCCAGCGCGCAAAAACCGCTATCCGAGAGCATGTTGTGAGAAATGTTCAGGTAACGTGTGGTCGCTTTCAGAGATGAACCTACGAGCTTAACGAGCGCCTCATCGGAGAGCTCGTTGCTCTCAAGGCCGAGCGCTTCAAGCTGCCCAAGTTGTGTGAACGTGGTGATTTTCTCAAGGCCCTGATCTGTCAGCCTGTTGTGTCCAAGATCAAGTGAACGTAACGATGTGGGCCACGGATTCTGTGCGAGCTGCTCGCAATCACCTCTCCAGATGGCGCAATTCTGTAGGCCCAGATGACACAGGTTTGACCATGGTGCATGTAATACTTCGCATGCTTTTTGTGTGCCTATGGGGTTGTAGCTCAAATCAAGAATGTCGAGTTTATTCAATGACTTGATATTGCTTAAAAGCGCGTCAACAAGTGTGCCCGAGAGCTGTTGTTTTGACAGATCAAGGGTGTGAATATCAGGGCCAAAAGGTTGCTGTAAGAGCGCAGCAATAAAGTCGACCGAGAGCTCACCAGGTGAAAAAGAGAGGGAGCAGGAGGTTGATTCATCAACCTCCTGCTCCCTCTCCTTGTTGTGTACAACAGGGTTTTGCATGTTAGCCCGAGATACAGACGCCGCCCACACCACCAGAGCAGGTGCCGCTACAGCAGTCATCGTTATCAAGACAGGTCACACCATCAGGGCGACATTCGCTGCCACAGAAGCCCTGGTCGTTACAGACACCAAAGCAGCAGTCGTCATCCGAGGAGCAGAACTCATCGTTCTGACTACATGTGGGGCAACCTTCATCGATGGTGCCATCACAGTCATCATCCTTGCCATCGCAGACTTCGCCGCCGATGCACATGTCACAATCTTCATCAATGATACCATCGCAATCGTTATCACGGTAATCGCAGCGCTCTGGACCACTCATGATGCAGCGGCCAGGATCATCATCGATAGGTTGTTGTGGGTTATTGACACAGGTCATGGTGACATCCACACGTACAGACTGTTGGTTTGTGTCGCTACGCAAGCTGTCACAGGCGCTGCCATTGATGGTCAGGACACCAGAGTTTAAATCAAGAGAGAATCCGTTAGGTCCTTCGCTCAAGGTCTGGTTGCCAATGGAGACATTGACCTGATCGGGAGCCGAGGGATAGCCCGAGAGGCGGAACGCACAGGAGAAAGTACGTCGTGTAATATCGTTGACCGCGTTGACGAGTGAAGAGGTGTCGTTTGCGGTGTAGAAGCGGTTTCCGCCCGAGCCATTTGAGGCGTCCGTACCGCCAGCCTGTGCAATGGCGTTGAGCTTGTCAGGCGCGCTACCAAACTGGAAGCCCACCACGTAGATGGGAATGCCCGAGTTGTATACGCGCGTGGCCTCGGTGAGCGCTTCCTGGTAGGCAGCTTCACGATCAAGGCGGTTCTGACCATTGGTGCAAACCTGGCTTGGGTCGCCATCTGTGATCAGGACGATGGCGCGAGGGCGGTGAATACCCACGGGATCTGTGGACATCTCGATGAGCCTGTCATCAAGGACACGTCGCAACGCGTAGCCTGTGGGTGTGTTGCCCCATGGGTCAATGGAGGAGACCTGGTTTGAGAACACAGTGGAGGACTGGTAATCGACATCAAGCAAGTGCACAAAGCCGCAGTCTGTGCCTGTGCGGTTTTCCCAGGGGTAGGTGCCAAGGCCGATGCGCGCCTTCTGGTCAAGGCTCTGTCCCACGGAGGTCAATGCCGCGACAGCATCATCAATTGGCCATGGTTTTGGGCGATCATAAGGGAGTCCATCGCGCCCTTCGTTGGCCATGGAGCCTGAAGAATCGAGCAGGAAGTAAATATCGGGTTCGACCGTGTCAACTTCGGCGGTCAACACTTCATTAAAGCATTGTGTCTCGGTCGCTTCGTACTTGCAAATTTCGCCCTTGCCATCACCATCGGTGTCTGTCTGGCCAGGGTTTGCAATCTTGACGCAGTTATCACAGGCATCACCCACACCGTCACCATCCTGGTCGGCCTGATCTGCGTTGGAGACTTCGGGGCAGTTATCGGCGATGTCTGGTACACCATCGCTGTCGCCATCACGTGAGGGGTTGTAGACTTCTTCTTCACAGGCATCCCCCTTGCCGTTCATGTTGAAGTCAAGCTGGTCTGCGTTTGCAACTGAAGGGCAATTGTCACACAGGTCACCAAAGGTATCGTTATCAATATCCTTTTGTGTGACGTTGCTTACATTTATGCAGTTATCTTCTGCATCAATGATACCATCACCATCGGTGTCATTCCATCGTGAGTCACCCGTGGGCTTGTCACGTGCAGGATCAACCATGTCGCCAGACGAGCAGTTTGTACCTTGACAGGTTTCAGTGTTCGAGGCGGGCATGTTCAACTCATCGGGGCCACATGACGATAACCCAAGTACGGTGGAGAGAGAACACAACAAGAAAGAACGGGACAGAGAAGCTCTTTGGGACATGGTTTGCACCCTAGCAATACAAAATAACAGTGTGAATTTATTAACTTTAAAGGAAGCCGCAAATGGGTTAAGAGACAGGGGTTCTCCTGGCGACTCACCTATGTTCTAGCAGGAACATCAAGAAACTTCTACGTTATCGTGAGGAAAAATGTACATGATCATCACTCAGGTTACTTTGAACAAACACTTTTTTAAGGCCATCTAATGATTACAGGACCTCACGCGGCAATCGTCAAGGATAGCCTCCCAAGGGAGCTGATCGTCAAATGATGCCAGAGCATGTTCAAGATGACGTTTGTGGGAATGGCCCTGACCATCGCAAATGTGTGTATTGCATTCCTCAATCCAGGAAGCACACGTGCGTTTAATGATCTTGGTGTGGGTACAGGCATTTTTATCAGCCTCGTGCTCAGCGCCGTCTTTGCACGCAAGGAGAAGTTCTCCCAGGCGTTGTTTGCAGCATCGTTTGGAATGCTTCTGTCCATTGTCATTGGTGATGTGCTCCATGGCGAGTTTACGGAGCGCTTGCTGTACATCCTGATCGCTGTGATTATTCCAGGTTATGGGCTAGATCAAAAGCTCCTGCTTCGCTTCTACGGTATGACCGTCGGTGTACTGGCACTCACCGTTATTTTTATGCCAGGTGGTATTCACTTTGGCGTGGCAGGATTCCAGACCCTGATCTTTGATATCGTGATTATCCTCACTGCCGTGATTGCATTCTTCTTCTATAATATTGGTGAGACGCGTCAGGCACTTAATGAGTTGCTCATCAGGCAACAGGAGGCCCAACATCAGAAGAGCGTCGCCGAACTTGCCGCGCGCGAAGCCAAGGTCGCCAACAACAGCAAGTCCATGTTTCTTGCCAACGTCTCCCACGAGCTGCGCACCCCTCTCAATGCCATCCTTGGTTATGTGGAGTTGATTCAGGAAGAGAGCGAGGAGGATCCATGGTTTGATCAGGAGCTTGGTCGTGTTCATCAGGCATCCACGCAGCTTTTGCAGCTGATTAATGATGTGTTGGACCTCTCAAAGATGGAGGCTGGTCGACTTGAGATTATCGCCATAGAATTCAAAATTGACGAATTGCTTGAGGAGCTTACGAAGATTATCGACCCGCTCGCCAAAGGCAATCAGAACACATTTATTATTGAGATCGAGGATGGTCTTGTCGACACGCTCTACACCGATCGTTTGAGGGTGCGACAGGTGCTGCTCAATCTGTTGAGCAATGCTGTCAAATTCACGCGACATGGTCACATCTGGTTGCGTGTCCAGAGCTGTTCAGGACGTCATGAACATGGTGACTGGATCGAGTTCTCGGTCCAGGATACGGGCATCGGCATGACCTCAGAACAACAGGCCAAAATCTTTGAACCCTTCCTTCAGGCCACAGCCGAGACCACGCACACATATGGTGGTACAGGTCTTGGGCTGGCGTTAAGTCGTCGCATCTGTCACATGCTCCAGGGACAGATTCATGTGGAAAGTGAAGTTGGTCAGGGGTCTGTCTTCTATATGGAGATCCCCCAACACCTTGATAATTCAAAAGCAAAGCGATCTGAGGGATCCAATCCGTAGCAAGGATGTCACAGTGTGAGTCATGAATGCCTCATTGGTGATTTGCAGCATGATGTAAATCATGAGTGGTTGTTGTTTAAGTCTTTGTTTATATTGAGTTATTTGTGTTTTGGCCCAAGTCTCGTTGATCATGGTATGTTACTTGCTGTATGATAATGAAGTGTGAGCATCGAACGTAACACATGACAATTCAGTGATAAGCTTGAACAAACGCGTAAGTCAGCCTCACGGCATCTTAAAAAGCTTACCAGATACAAAGGAGTGGCTCTCATGTCTTTCAATCATCCCACGTTAAAAAGAACACAAAAGACGCTTTGGTTAGCGACTCTTCTGGCGCTTTTTGGAACAGTCTCTTGCGGTGAGAGCTTTGATGAGCCCGTATCTGATGCTGGTAGTGACTCTGAATTTATTCAGCACTTTCAGCAGCTTACCCCCATGTGTACTGTAAGCGTTCAGGGTGGCGGAACCATGAACGTCGAGGAGCAATACCTTCCAGGCGTGGTCGCTTGTGAGAACGGTAACGCTGACTTTGAAGCTCTCAAGGCACAGGCTATCGCAGCCCGTACATTCCTCAAGTACAAGATTGATATTGAAGGCGTGCAATCCATTCGCAACAGCCAGTCTGATCAGGTGTCAAGCTGTGGTCGTACACCCACAGAAGAACATCGTCGCGCGGTACGCGAAACCAGTGGTCAGGTCATTACACATAATGGCCGAATCATTGCCTCCTTCTACGTCTCTGGTGTGATGCCCTCCACCGCATCCTGTAAGCCTTCCAGCAGCGATATCGCTCGCGCAGCAAGCCTTGATCGCCAGATGGAACAGCGCATTACATACAATGAAGGAAAATCAGGTGCCAGCGTACGCCCTGCACAGCGCCCCATGGCCGTCCCTGGCAACCCCCACAACCGTGGTGTCATGAGCCAAAATGGTAGCTCCTGCCTCTCCTCTCAGGGACGCGATGCACACTCCATCCTTCGCTTCTACTATGGCGATGACATCCGCATTGAACAACTCGGCGGTAGCTGTGTGGATCAGAGCAGCGTCGATCCTGATCAGGGTCCATCTCAGCCTGAACAAAGCTCCCCTGGTAACCCTCAGGCACCAAATACATCAGGTGCGACAGACCTGCTCTCTGGCGGCGGCACCACAGGTGGTGGCACCACAGGCGGCGGCTCGACATCAGGTAGCTCCTGCACCAACGGGGGTATCCTTTCAAGTATCCTCCCACGTTCACTCTGGGGCGCTACACCTCCCGAGCAAAACCGTACACCGCACACTCCAAACCGCATCACCTTCCACCACACGGTACAGCCCGAAGGCATGACTGGACCAAGCGCTGTGCGTCAGATCCAGAACTGGCACAAGCAAGCATACGGTATGGTCGATATCGGATACCACTACATCATTGATCGTGATGGTACTGTCTACGCAGGTACTCCTGTGGATCGTATGGGTGCACACCAGAAAGGTGAGAACGCAGGTAACGTGGGTGTTGCATTCATCGGAAGCTTCGGCGCTGGCAGCGCACCCACATCAGACCAGCTTCAGTCCGCTGTTGGTCTTGGACTCCAGGTCGCCAACCAGTTTGGATTTAACCTCGGCTCCAACAGCCTCCTTGGTGGCTTCCTCAATGGTCAAGGTGGCAGCATCATCGGTGGCATCCTGAACCTCCTCTTTGGTGGCGGCGGCGGAAGCGGCCTCTGCTCGGGCTCTGTCAACGGAGATCCAAGCAATGGCATCACTCCTGGTGGCACATCCTCCGTGGATGGCACCCCTGGTAAGTACAACTTCGTGCGCATCACCGCAGATGCCACAAACCAGAACCCCTTCCCTGTTGACGCTGTGGAAGTTCAGGTGAACAGCACCGATGTTGAGATCCTTGATCAGGTCATCAGCAACTCGGGCGCAACAAGCCCCAACGGTGCTACAGCCAAGGATGGTTCAGGTTGTGCTGATGTCCTCACAGGCAAAATTGCAACACTTGCTCCAGGTGGTTCCATTGTGCTTGGTAGCCTCCTGCTCGAAAGCGGGTTGAACGTTCCTACAGGAAATCAGGCACGTTTCTACAGCTCTCAGAGCGGCGACCTCTCCACCTGTATGCCTCCTGTTGGTGGTAGCGCAAAAATTGAAGTCTCCGAGGATGGTAACACCTGGGTTGTCGCTCAGGAAGGCGTCACAGGCACCACCAACCTCCTGTTGCCAAGCCTTGAAGGAAACACCTCTGGAGGTGGCTCCACAGG
The DNA here is from genome assembly GCA_950059285.1 of uncultured Pseudomonadota bacterium. Classification (GTDB taxonomy): domain Bacteria; phylum Myxococcota_A; class Bradymonadia; order Bradymonadales; family Bradymonadaceae; genus CATLTV01. The sequence goes on from CATLTV010000068.1 coordinate 6,913, forward strand.
TGGTGGTTCCACAGGCGGCGGCACTACTGTTGACCCCAACACCTCGACACTTGATCCATCAGGTCAGCTTGGTGGCAACAACGGCAGCGGCGGCGAAGCCCCCTCAAGCACCAACATCAACCAGACGCTCGCCGAGCGACTCGCCACGGAAGCTGCCAAGAACGACGGTCAACGCTCCAAGGGTCTGTGCTGGAAGTACGTCAAGCAATCCGCAGGTCGTGCAGGTCTTGATGGCTTTGGCTACAGTGACCCGATGGCAAGTAAAGGACCTTGCTCAAGCTACAACTACCAGTTGTCCGCATACTGTGGTGGTCGTAACTGGAACGCCAACCCCTCTGACCTTCAGTCCACATGGGGCTTCACCAAGCTCGATGTCCACCCCACAGAAGCTCCTCGCGGCGCGATCATCTTCTGGGATAGAGGCTGTAACGGTTATCACGCCACACATGGTCACGTAGAGATTGCTCTTGGTGATGGCCGTGCATGCTCCGATTACTGTGGTACAATCAAGAGCGGCGGTGGTTCCTGCTCCTACGTGTTTGTCCCTTCAAACTGATACATCACTGGATGAGGAGATGTGCACACGCACGCCTCCTCATCCAGCGCGCTACACCCTCTTTCATCACGTTCATCAAGGTCACAACACTTAATATTATAAAGTAGATCCGCCCCAAGGAGATTCCATGTCACGCATGTCCAACACACCCATCTATGTTCTTGCCATCCTGGCCCTCTTTAGCTGGAGTGCCTGTGATCCAGAGAGCTCCAATCCCACCGAAACCACAGAGGTCACCACACCCACCATCGATCCAGAGCAGTCCACAGGTGGTGGTGCCATCGCACCAACCTCCGATGTGATCCCCGATGATACCGAGAGCATCCCCATGCCTGACTATGAAGGTCATGGTCTTGGTGAGGAAGATCCCAGCCTGTTGATTCCCGTGGGCACTCTCAGTGGCACCTGGCGAGTGGGCATCAACGATGTGAATAACGCCCCTGTGATGCATATTGATTTTGTGCACGATCAGGGCGCGACTACAGCTACCTGCGACTTCATCATGTATGAAGGTCTTGAGACCAACTTCGCTGAAAAAATCGGCAAGTGTAAGGATGCCTCCTTTGATGGCTCAAAGCTTACCTTCAAGTTCAACCCCACCGAACAGTGGGACTACAACATGACACTCACCACCACCACAATGGAGAACGAAGACACCTTCAAGGGCACAATCTCCGCCCCCAATGGTGACACGGTCGATACATGGGACGTTGTGATTACACGTCGCAAGTTTGATGCAAACGACGACGGCGTTCGTCCTCCTTCCGAGTAACTGACTGAAAAGTAAGTTGGAATTGTCAGAATTGTTAAAGTCGTCACCCCAGGGTGACGACTTTTTCTTTGTGTCAAACGACAAACCTCTCCGTATCAGGAGGGATGGTGAGAATGACTTCTGGCCGATTGTCATTCTTCCATCCATGACCACACAGGAAAGCTCCTGATGTACATGAAGAGAGCCCGCTGTTTCACAACAGCGGGCTCTCTTCAATTCATACATCCATCATAAATTTCAATACACATGAACCATCAAGTCATTCATTTATCATTCATTTCACATCCATGAATTCATTCAGCCAACAATTATGCATTCATTCATTCATTTATCCATTCAGTGTATTGCTCCAGAACCACATAACTCATCCATCCACTGATAGAGCATCTCCCGTCCTGGACATTTGACTTATACTACATATTACATGCCAAGAGATTTACACGTGAACGATAATTATTTTTATCTTTTAATCTCAATGTCTTATAATTGATGATTTTGTGTGAAGAACTATACCACAATGTAGGTGCATGTATCCTGTGGCATTGATAAATCAAAAGTGTGTCAAATATGACACGATTTTGTGCAATACAACTTGACTATTGGGTCAATTTTTTCATTTCTTCAATGAACAGGGTTCTCGATTCGAACAGATTGCATAAGAATTAAACCTTCGCCCCCTCAATTGTCGGTCATACATCGGGCAAGCCGCCAAGAAACCATCTGAACTTCTGTCGCCACAACTCGCCAAGCCTGACGCTGTAAAGGTCATGAGACACATTCAATGAGACGACATCCCGTGCGCGAACATCTGCACACACACGACCTGTGCGCCTCTTTTGATCAAACACCTCTTCATGTGTCCAGAACAGATAGAATCGCTTTGAGTACCACAGCGAAATGGGCGGAACTTCATGCTCCTGCTCAAGAGTGAACTCCACCTCCTGACTGTCCACCTCCATGGTGAGTCCAAGCTCCTTGAGCGGCAGATCATAGAGCGCGTCTGAACGAATCACCAGATCGACACAGGTCCGTGGTTGATAGCTCACCAGTGTGGCCTCATCAAAGATCAGGTCTGCATCAAGCTCATAGGGGACTTGCTCACGTTCAGAAAACTCCATCTGGTTCATGTTTTGTGAAGCCACAACAATCTTGTGGCCGCGTGTGCCGCCATCCCGTTTGCCCACAAAAATACCCTGCAAGGTGGCCTTGTCAGTCCCAACCTCGTTGTATGAGAGCGTCTTCTCATGCAACGGCTTGATCCTGTCACTGCCAATACGCCGCGTGACTGACCTGTACTCCAGGGCCTGCCTCACAGGGTTGCGGTAATGCACCGCGATACAACCTTGCGAGGTTATCAACAGGCACATCCATACGCACCAGGCAGCGCGCTTTGATTGTCGAGTTTCGTTGTGACAAGAGACTGTATGATATTTTAGCATAAACTTTGTAGGTCTGTTCTGATAGGTTGCCACGTACTATTGCCTACTGTGTCGAGCAAGAAGCTTGCTTTTGTGCAAGTCGTAACTCTTGAACACATGATCTCCACAACGTGACCTTACAGGGAGTTTGCCATGCTTACATCAATTCGTCTGATACAGTGCGTGCTCATCGCGCTCATTCTTGTATCATCGGCATGCCATAAGACACACAAGACCTCGACCTCTGGTAAGGCACTCTTACATCAGACAACATCAGACTCCTCCTCAAGCAAAGACAGGCGTAAGCTCTCTGAAATACCCAGTACCAAGATCGAGGAGGATTTTCCTGCACTTGACCTTGATCTGATGCAAAATCCGATGTTTACACGTGAGCGGGATCATATCCTTGTCAAAGGAGAGAGCAGTGATACATGGTATCTGTATAGATACCTTGTCACAAATGCCTATATGCTCTCAGAGTTGGGACAATCGATTTCGGATTATTCTGAAGTCAGTTTACTGGCCACGGGGTCCTACGACTCACAAGGGAGAATGACAGGCATCTGGACGATGTATGACAGGAGACCTGTGCCTGATGATCTCATCATTGAATATAAAGAAGGCCAACGTCATGGCATGGTCTCATCCCGCTATCTCAAAGGTTCTTATACGCAAGGTAAGAAGGATGGTGTCTGGATCAAGAAGGCAGGAAAGTGTTGGAGCAAGGATAACAAACACACCACAACCACCACGTATGACCATGGAAAGATCGTGTCAGCGCACTACTCCAGTGGTCAACCTCTTATTGAAGGTTCTTACACCGAAGATGGCAAGAAAGACGGCATATGGAGAGCCTTTCATGCCGATGGTACAGAGCACTTCATGCTACATTATAACGCAGGTGAGATTGTTGATGGTCAGTATGTGAGGCGAAACGCAGGGGGGAAACCCACCATAACATATGGTTATAATGGGGGGCGACAGAGTTTTTTCAAACGCACAGGGCTAGTCTATTACGCCAATCTCCTTACGATGGACTTCTTGCAGGTTAAAACAGTGTTTGCTGTGGATGATGAGAAGATCATCAAGCAAACAATAAGACATACACCATCAAACACTATGCTCTTCCTCATGGAGTATGACAAAAATCAAAAACCAAAGGATGGTTTCTACGAAGAGAAGTCCAAGGACTTCTCCTCACCTGAAATCTATACCCACAGAACGTACTCCTATAAGCACGGTATGTTGCAAGGCGTTTACAATGTCTTCTATCCTAATGGACAACAAAAGATATCGCTGATGCTTAAAGATGATGTGGTCATGGATGGCTCTTACAAGAGCTATTATGATGATGGCAGCGTCAGAGACTCATTCACAATCAAGGACGGCAAGTTGCATGGTTTGTATCAGGCTTTCCATGAGAACGGTACAACTCGCCGTGAAGTGATGTTCTCCAGAGGCTTCAAGACGGGTGAACAGAAAAAATGGACTCCGCGTGGTGTGCTCAGCGAAAAAAGCACCTACAGTGACGGTATCTTACAGGGGCCTCATGTCAGTTATTATGCTGACATTATCGTAGAGCAAGGTTCCTATGAGATGGGCCGGCGACAGGGCTACTGGCTGATTACAGACAAGAGCGTGGGTGAGAAATATCACGTCAAGTACCTTGATCACAGAATCGTCGATGGAATGTATACCATTGATGAACATACTGATATCCTTTACCAGAACGGCTTGCCTGTCACGCTGACCCGAAGAGGCCGCACCCTGCACGGCCAAAAAAATGTCACGGAAGTTACCACGTTTGGTGGGTGTTATGGCCCCATCCGCACTGTGATGACATATGAGAACGGTCAGGTTGCTCTCGATGAAGAACAAGATGGTACGATCAGGGGCAAATCACTTTCAATCAAGCGTTGGCGACCCGATGGGACACCCATACAACAATGAGAATGAGCAACCATCTCAACAGAGCCTCGACCCGGAGCATCCACTCCCATCCACACCACAGCCTCGACGTCGTGTGTGGATGCTGCTTGCCTTCCTTCTGATAACCTTTATCCTCCTCATCTTTCTTCATGAAGGCTTTACAGCGTTCCTGAAGCTCCTCATCATGCTCCTCATTCGACTTGTCATTCGTGTGCTTGATATCACCTTCAGGTTTTAAACTCTTTGATGGTTAATAAGTTTCAGTTATATCAATCACTTATGGATTAATTCATAACGTTATTTGAAGACCATTTTTATGCTCACTCAAAACGATATCCTTTACAAGGATCAGGACATCATCGTCATCAATAAACCCGCAGGTTTGTTGAGCCAAAAAAGCCTTGATCCAACCAGAAAATATGTTCTGCTTGAACTCAAACGCTTGCTGCAAGAACACTTCCCTGATGAATCAGATTACGTCGCGCTCCATCATCGCCTTGACAAGGACACCTCGGGAGTCATGGTGCTTGCCCGCTCAAAACGTGCAAATAAACCTCTGATGAACATGTTTAAACAACGCCTTGCCAGCAAGACATACCTTGCTCTTACTGCACCGTGTTCCCCCCTCCCCTCGTTTCCGTGCACGGTTGAAAACCACCTCGCGACACAGAAGAAACAAAAAGGCCAGCGAGGTCCACAACCCCAGATCGCCGTCCATTCAGGTGGTGATTATGCGTTGAGCAGTGTTGACCTGCTCGCCCAGCAGAAGAAACTTTGCCTCCTCCAGGTTGAGCCCAAAACAGGACGTCGACATCAGGTCCGTACACACCTTGCAAGCATCAGGCTCCCTATCCTTGGTGATCCTCTGTATGGCGGTCAGGCGCGCTACTACCATCAAGACATCTCCCGTGTCATGCTGCACGCCTATCAGCTCTCCTTTCCTCACCCCATCACCGAGGAACAGGTCACCTTCACGGCCCCCATCCCCGAGGACTTCCACGCTCTGGCCACACATTTTGAACTCACAATCCCAGAGGAAGTGTAATTATAAATGTGTGTAAGTTCTTATAAAATAAATAATTTTAAACAATAAAAATGAAGGATAAGATATGAAATGGGAAGATCAACGTAAAAGCTCCAATGTCGTGGATCAGCGTGGAGGTAAGGCCAAGGTCGCCCTCGGAGGTGGTGTGGGCACCATCGTCATCATTGTCGTCGCCCTCCTCCTTGGTGTTGATCCTGAGCCCTTGCTTGACGCTCAAAAACAGGTCTCACCTCAAACCTCATCTCCTCAATCAGGTGGTGACCCTGCTGCTGAACGCCCCGCCGAGGAGAACCGACGCGCTGAATTTGTCAAGGTCGTGCTCGCGACAACAGAAGATGTCTGGTCCAGCGAATTTAAGAAAATGAATAAGACCTACAAGGAACCCAAGCTTGTGCTTTTTACCGAGAGCGTCGCCTCGGCCTGTGGCCGAGCCTCCGCTTCGGTGGGGCCTTTCTATTGCCCCGCTGATCAGCAAGCCTACATTGACCTCTCTTTTTACGAGGATCTCGAAAAGAAACTCGGGGCCCCTGGAGACTTCGCTCAAGCCTACGTCATCGCCCACGAGATTGGACACCATGTCCAGAATCTCCTTGGTGCATCCACGCTCGTTCATAACAAGCAAAGAACCCTCAGCAAGACCGAGGGCAACAAGTGGAGCGTCGCACTTGAACTTCAGGCCGATTGCTACTCGGGCATCTGGGCCTACCATACGGACAAGGCAAAACAACTGCTTGAGAAAGGCGATCTTGAAGAAGCCCTCAATGCAGCCGCCTCCATCGGTGATGACACCCTCCAGAAACGCGCAGGTGCAACCGTGCGTCCTGAAACCTTTACCCACGGTTCATCAAAACAGCGCGTCGAATGGTTCACCACGGGCTTTAAAACAGGTAACCCACAGGATTGCGACACATTCAAGGCTCTTGGCCTTCAGTAAATAGCTCTCAAAACATATCAAGCCACAGACAAAAACGGGAGGGGCGAGTGTTTACTTAAGTAAACACTCGCCCCTCCCGTTTTTGTCTGTGGCTTCTTGTTCTTTCTTGTGGAGTATCGTAAGCTAAATATCCTGTTGTGTTGCGGAAATCATAAGGTTTTTCATGGGATTGAATTGTATTAGAGTCATGTCATGTGTGAGTGTGTTCATTGTATTCTCTGCGTGCCAAAACACAGAATCATCCAAACGCATAGACATGTCTGAAGATGTGTCACCACACATTGAAAAAGAATCCGAAGCACCACCTGTGGTGACATCAGATATGCCATCTGTGGATATGAAATTGGACATGAATCAGGCAGATCAACACACTGCCTTTGACTTAACACCCTCACCCGAACAAGCTGGTCTTGACGCGTTTGCTCAGATTCTGAAAGAAACCATTCAGAACACTAATTTTATGCAGGGTAAAGATGACGATGTGGATCACCTTGAGCCTGTGCCCTGTGTCTTTGAGACTACAGTTTCACCTGAATCATGTAAGGGCTTTGTGACAGGTACAAAGTTTCGCCTCTATTACGATACTCCAAAGAGTGTAAATCAGGTCTATGACCTCAACCTCGTCTGGTATGCTTCAAAAGAAGCTCGTGATGAAGCGCTTTGTCTTCGAGATCTCCATATTGCCACCTACGCAACGTATATGGGACTTGGTGAGTTCTATACTCTGTATGGTAAACATCCATACAAGGAGCTGTTACTGGGTGATAAGGGATACATCTTTCTTGAAGGACGACATCGCTTTGACGTCAACACCTTGCCCAAAATTATGATGGATTTTGAGTCGCTTCATACTCTTGATAACATCCCAACGACCTGTGACCCGGACACAAAAAAACTTATTCAATTACGCAGAAAAGCAGTGAGGAGGTTCGCTCATTACAAGGACCCATCCAAATCAGTGATCAAAAGATATCATAAAAACTTGGAGACGTTGGAAGGAGTACGCAGAATTCTTAGAATGAAGATACCAGGTTATGTTGAACCTAAAAAAACCGATACGTTATTCTGAGTTCGAAACGCTAGGTTCTGTTGACCTAAGCTCCGCGACGGGAGCTTAGGTAACAGAACCTCGAGCGCGATGGAGAAAACTCCTCCGGCCTGTCTTGTTTTATTTAAAAAACAAACTCTTACAGAGTTTTGATGTATGCAATCGTGTCAGCAACATCCTGATCGGAGAGCGTACCGCTAAATCCTGGCATGGAGCCCTTACCGTTCAGAATGACATCTGCGGTGGCTGCGTCGCCATGTTCCTTGGTCTCTTCAACGATGTCTATGTTTTGTGTACCACTCTTGCCATCTGAGCCATGACATACTGCGCAGTTGGAGTCGTATTTGCTCTGGCCCGCTGCGGAGTCGCCTGTCAAGGACGCGACATCCTCGGCTTCCTCATCGGGACCACATGCTGTGAGACCTACAAAAAGACACAGTGCAAGTGATTGAAACATAAGCTTTTTCAACATAATAAACTCGGTGTTGCTGTGCAGTTGGTGCACGTTCCTGATTGCTCAACATCATTGTTGCGTCACGCAGTTTAGCAAACTCAACCCTCGGATGCCAGAAACTCTTCAACCAGCATGCCCATCAACCTCATCAGCTCAATGCGCGCAAGCTCAGCGTCCAGTCTCGCGCTCACCACACGTAACCTCGCTTGCTTTAACCGCGTGATGGCCTGCGTGACCTGAAAGGATGTCACCTGCCCTGCATTAAAGCGCACCTGCTCCATCTCCACGCTCTTCTCGGAAGATTTCACCGCCACATCACCAAGCTCCACTCGCTGTCGTGCCACCTCCCAGTCTGTTTTGCTGGCCAAAATCTGTGCCCTGAGCTGTTGTTTTGCCGTCTCAAGGTCTGTCTCTGCACGCTCCACGCTCAACTGTGCACGGTCTGCCTGAGCTTTCAATCCCTCACGTACCAGAGGCAGCGAGACCCTGACGCCCACATAACCCACCACCGCTTCAAATCGGGCAAACTGGCTCAGCGCCGAGCCCACATTATCACCAATGCCGTTGACGCTCAGTGTGGCGATGGTCTGAAAGTCAGGCTTTGCCTCATTCTCTGCAAGATAGGCTTGCAACTTGGAGCGCAAAATACTCTGTGCTGCCTGACGTGCGGCTGGAGAATTCAAATACGCCTGCTCAAGAAGCGCGTTCTCGGCTGGAAGTGATGCCACATCGGGAAGCTCTGTGGTCGCCTCCCAGTAATGCCTCTCCTCAGTACCTCCCATGATCCTTGAAAGTTCAAGTTGTTGAGAGATAATCCTCCCCTTCAACGTCGCGACCTCTTCTTTTGCCTGCGCGATCTCGGCCTCCAATAGTACGAGGTCTGCTTGTGAGGCGACGCCCGCAGCTACACGTGTTTTGGTCAGCTCAAGCGACTCCTGCTGTTGCTCAATGGAAGATAACGTGACTTGCTGCTGCTGCTTCAAGTACCACAGCGTCCAGTAACTTGTCAGAATCTGACTGATCACGTTGTTGGCCTGAGCCTGCTCTTCAAGAGACGCGATTTCATAGGCGTACAGGGCATCGGTCAGGTTGCTCTCACCCACCTTCTTGCCAAAGCCACGCAACCAGGGTTGTGCAACCTCCATCGCGAGCTGGGTGCCATAGACCGTACCCAGGTTGCCGAGTACGACGGAGTCCTGAACAGCGCGCTCAAAGCTCAAACTTGCGCTCATGCTCGTGCCATAAGGCAAGGTGTACTGTAAGGCTGCATTACTTGAGAGCGTCTGTGTAGTGATGAACTGCGTGCCCAGAGGGCTTGCTTGCGCAGTTTGACCTGCTCTGTAACCTGCCTCCCCCGAAAAGGTCGGGACGTAGCGCTTTCTCTCAAGCGCGACCAACAAATCAGCGCGCTTCTTATCAATGACCACGGCGTGCAACACGGTATTCTCTCCCGATGCACGCTCAATGGCTTGCTTCACTGTTAACCCTTCCGAATCAACCTCGCCTTGCTCCTGAGCAAGCGCAGAACCAGACATCAAAAGCAGTGAAATGGATGACGTTAAAATTGTGGAAAATGTAAATAAATTCAATTTCTTATTCATGTCTTAATGCTTCAATCGGGTTAAGCTGAGCAGCCTTTCGTGCGGGGACAAATCCAAACACCACACCAATGAGTGCCGAGAATCCAAAGCTGGCAAAGATGGCCTCGGGTGATAATACAAAGGGAAGCTCCAGGAAGTGTGTTGCCAGACGCGTGCCGCCCACACCCAACGTGATGCCAATCACACCACCAAGCGCCGAGAGCATGCTCGCTTCAATCAGAAACTGCCACTGTACATCCTTGGCTGTCGCACCAATCGCCAGACGCACACCAATCTCTCGGGTACGCTCTGTGACCGAGACGAGCATGATGTTCATGATTCCGATACCACCGACAAGAAGGCTGATTGCGGCGATTGCGCCAAGCAATGCTGTGAGCGCAAAGGTGACCTGTTTCAACGCATTGGCGACTTCCTTCATGTCGTTAATCACAAAGTCGTCTTCCTCGCGATCGGCCAGTCCTCGTCGAGTACGAAGCAAGAGCTTGAGGCTCCTCTTTACGCTATCTGTCTTGGCCTCATCATCCACGGTGATCATGATGATGCTCACGCTATCTCGCCCGATAAACCTGCGCTGCACCGCCTTGAAGGGCATGATTACCGTGTCATCCTGATCTCGCCCAAAGCTCTCGCCCTTGGACTCCAACACGCCGATGACCTGACACGAGGTGCGGCCCATACGCATGGTGCTACCAAGAGGTTCGCGGTCCACATAAAGATCCTTGACCACGGTTTGACCAAGAATACATACCAGCGCGCCTCGGTTGACTTCGGCGCTGCTGAAGTTTCTGCCCGTGGCAAGTTTCCAGCCTCCGACGCTCAGAAAGTCCTCGTTTGAACCTGTGACTTCACCTGCTCTTGAGGCCGTCCCGTAACCAATGTTTGTGCTTACTGCATTGGTGCCTGCGACTGTGATGCCCTTGATGCCAGAACGGATTGCTTGCACATCATCCATGTCCAGATCTTCGGGCCACTTGCGACGTCCATCAAGACCTCGTTTTGAGCGCTCGGGACGCACCATCAGGAGGTTTGACCCGAGTGATGTGATGCTATCCGTGACGCTTTGACTGGCGGCCTGGCCAAGGTGAATCATTGCAATCACACTCCCCACACCGATGATAATACCCAGTGAGGTGAGCAAGCTCCTGACCTTGTTTCGTGCGATGGCGCTCATCGCCATGAGCATTGTATCCCAAAACATATCTATCTGTACCCCCCATCAGTTGCTAGCACCTCGGAGGGAGGTCCATCTTGCACAAGCTCACCGTCCACAAAGATCAGGACACGGTCCGCATGACTGGCTGTCTCGGGTTCGTGCGTGACCATCATGATCGTCAGGTTGCGCTCCTGGTTGAGTTCACGCATCAATCGCATGATCTCCTCACTGGTGGTGGTATCAAGGTTACCTGTGGGCTCATCGGCAAGAAGCAAGCGCGGTGAAGTCACCAGCGCACGTGCGATGGCGACGCGTTGTTGCTGTCCACCAGACAGTTGCGCAGGCGTATGATCAGCGCGTTCAAGTAGGCCCACATCCTTGAGTGACTGGAGCGCAAGACGCTTGCGGTCTCGAGCGCTTACACCCTTGTAAATTAAAGGTAATTCGACATTTCCTAACGCATCCGTACGCGCGATAAGGTTGAAGCTTTGAAAGACAAACCCGAGGTAATGTCGGCGTAACATGGCAAGTTCCTCGTGGCTGAGTTCTCCAACCTCGACGCCCGAGAACTGATAGGAGCCCTTGCTGGGTACATCAAGACAGCCAACAATGTTCATGCAGGTGGATTTGCCCGAGCCAGATGGTCCCATGACCGCCACAAATTCACCCTGATTGACGACAATATCCACTCCTCTTAGTGCATGTACACGCGTGTTTCCTTCGCCATAGACCTTGTGGATGCCCTCCATGCGAATAATAGGCGACGCCTGTACTTTCCTGGGGGCTTTGGTGTGATCCGTACTCATTTGCCCTCCTCTTTGTTCTGTTCGGGGGCCTTGTCCTGTGGTGGTTTTGGATCATCTGTGCCTGTGATCACAAGGTCACCTTCCTTGATGTCACCATCAAGAACCTCCATGTAGGATTCATCCGATCGACCCAGTTTCAGACCAATTTGCACAGGTTGATTATTGCGCAATACATAGACGGAGCTGCCCTTTTTCTCGGAGCGATCTCTACGAGGCGGTCCCAGACGAAATCCTGACTCTTCTTCCTGTGCAGGTTCAAACCACAGCGCTTCAAGAGGCACCCTGAGCACATTTTCTTTTGTACCCGTTTGGATCTCGGTGGTGGCTGTCATGCCTGGTCGCAGCAAATGCTCGGAGTTGTCCACGGAGAGCACGGTCTTGTAGGAGATGACGTTGTTGGTCTCTGTGGGAGAAAAGCTGACGCTTTTGACGGTGGCTTCGAAGGTTTGTGTAGGCCATGCATCCACAAGGAAGTTGGCTTTTTGACCTGTTTGCACGAGGCTAATATCTGCCTCGTTGATCAAGACATGAAGCTCCATTTTGGAGAGGTCCTCGGCGAGTATGAAGAGCTCAGGCGCCTGGAAAGAGGCCGCGACAGTGGTGCCTGGTTCGACATCACGTGAGAGCACAACACCATCAATAGGGCTTGTGATTGTGGCCTTTGCCATGTCCGCATCAAGTGCTTCAATGCTAGCCTGAACCCTGTTGACATCTGCATAGGCCGAGCTGAGGTCAGCCTTGGCGCGCGCAAGTTGAGCATCAAGTGTATCGAGGTCACTTTGTGGAGATGCGCCCTGTTGAACAAGGCTTTTGGTGCGCTTGATTGAGATATCAAGTTCTTCGATGGTAGCCTTGACACGTTTGACCGATGCACGCGCGCCCTGGAGCTGAGCCACGAGTTGAGCACGCTCATTTTTTGTTCTTGAAACATCAATCTTTGCAAGTACTTGTCCTGCTTTGACCTGATCGTTTTCTTCCACAAAAACTTCGGTGACCTGGCCCGAGATCTCTGCACCGATGGTGACCTGTCGACGGGGCTCAAGGTTGCCCGTGGAAGTGGCCTTGAGCGTGATATCACCACGGTCAAGCGCGGCTGTTTTGTACGAGGTCTTGACCTCATTGGACTGCCCTCCACGTACTGCGACAAAGGCAATAATTCCAAGGATAAACACCACGACAACCACCCACGGCCAGCGACGCTTCTTGGGCTTGATTGTGTTCAAAATATCTTCAGCTATATCTTCTGATTGAGCCACGCCAGTCATGCTCCATGCATTGTGGTTTGTACCGTTCTTGTCATTCAGGCTCCCTGGCGGTCGCCCTGCGAGTCTTACTCAACGTAGCGACTGGCGAGCCGAAATCAATTCACTGTAATAAATTGATACAATACATTTTGCGTGGTGTTGGTCAGGGGGCTGGGTAGAAAAGCAGAGCAAAAAAGCGCGACCTTGGCATTCGCCAAGGTCGCGCTTTTTTGCTCTGCTTTTCTACTCTTACGTTATGGATCGATACGATAGACCGCACCAGACTTCATATCTGTAAACCAGAGCTTACCCTTTGGACCAACTTCCAGACCAGCCAACGCACCTTCACCCAGTGGTGTTTGCAAGGCGCGTAATTTTTGTCCGTCCATGTCAAAGGCATGGATCATACCTGTGGCGTGGTCTCCTACGTACAGGGTATTTTCGTAAATGGCGAGTCCGCTTGGTTGTACCAAACCTTGATCGACGATGACTTCTGTCATTGCTGTGTCGTTCATGAAGCCGTAGCTCATCAGAGGTTCGTACACGGGTGTGAATGGCGAACCGAGCGTTCCCTGAGTGGTATCAAGTTTGATCAGGCGTGCATTTCCTGTGTCTACAACATAGAGGTGCTCATCTGCCTCGTGATACTCCATGTGACTTGGGACGTTTGCGACACGCGAGAGTTCGCCAGGCACATAACGCCAGATCTCTCCATCAGCATGGTCGTCAGCACCAGGGCCGTGGTCCATGTTGAAGTTGTAGCGGTCAATGGAGCCTGCATCACCGTTTAAAACCCAGTATACGTTGTCACGTTCGTGCGCGATACCCATGCACCATGGCGTGGCGTGTAGCATGTCCATGTGAGAGCCGTTGCCGCCTGAAGGGCGAGCGTAGATGTCAAGGTCTGTAGACCAGAGCGTGGGTCCGATGAAGTTTACATCATTGTCTTCAAAGTTGCCTGTCGCGGCTTCCGCACATGTAGCAAACATTTCACCTACACCCATGGCCATGGAGGTAGGTCTTCTCATGAAGTGCCACGCGTTGGCATCCATGCGTCGGTCTTCTCTTTGGAGCGGAGAGCCTGGCAAGGAGATGATCGTGGTCGAGCCCCACAATGAGTTACAACGTGCGCTACTTGGATTGGCCTCTGTGCATTCTCCAGAGACCTCAAACTCACGATGCAATACCCAAAGCTCATCACGTTCAGGATGAAAGCCGAGGTCGGTCGATTCGATAGGTGTGGGTGGCGTGTAAATGGTTGCGAAGTTAACGCTCTCAACACTGCCATCACCTGTGCCAATAAGTGTCGCCACGGGAGCGGCTTCGCACTCATGAGCGTCTACATTGCATTGAGGCAGGGCAGCGTCTACACAGTCTGCATCCGTGACACAACCTGCAACGCAGGCCCCAGTGGCAACCTCACATACAGGAGTAGGTGCTTCACAGTCTGTATCGGCCTCACATGTGAATGGCACGCAGGCTCCAGTGGCGACTTCACATACTTCGCCATCGTTCTGACAGTCAGCATCGGCGGCGCATCCTTCGGGCTCAGGGGCCACACATGCGTTGGTGGATGTGTCACATACAGTCTTTTCTTCGCCATCACAGTCTGAATCGTTGAGACAGCCAGCTTTGCACGTGAGCGTGCTCAGGTCACACACAGGACCTGTTGAACTGTCAGCACATTCGGCATCACGTGTACACTCTCCCGCAATAACAATGACATCATCATCGGATGATGATGGTTCGGTGCCACAACTTGTTAGCAAGCCTCCACACCACATCAGTGACGAGGCAAACAACACATACTTTTTGATCATGATCTCTCCAGAATTAAAGGACACCGAGTAAAGTATTCGGTCCATAAATGAAATGACGCCGCTGGATTAATGTGAGGAATAAAGTAATAAAGTACATCACATACACCACATGGCGTTCTTGCCACAGCACCATACACGGCTTTGTATCATTGTGGCAAATACCGCCTGAAATCATAAAGAATTGCAAATAGATACTGTTGAGATTCTTTGAGCATGTTAGCATGCGATATCATAGAGCTCACTGCTCTCGAGCACCATCAGAGTGATGAGTTTCAGTGAGAATCTAAAAGGTTATCCTTGTATGATTTCTGACGCATGACCTCCATGTTTATCCTAAAACGATAGTACTGGCGAAGAAATGGATCGATGGCTTTTGAAGACGCAAGGGTTTTCATCAAGGCGATATCAGGACAGGAATCCGTCCATTCGATCCAAGATATGAGAGCTGCCTTTTGAGTACGTTGACTCAATGCTTTCGCTACAATGTCCTCCTGCATGTAAGGGCTCAAATGCGAATAGATATATGCCCCATGATCCTCATAAACTTTAGAGCAGAGCGTGGTCACATCGAGTGACTTGAGTGAATGAGTCTGTGGCGAGGAAAGCCAGTCGATCAACACGGCATCGTTTTCATCGTGGCTCAAGGGGTCATAATCGATATCCACATGCTTTAGCTGCCTCATATTCGCGTGGTAGGCGAGCTTTCCAGCATGCTCTGGCAAGAGATGGGAAGACTTCAGTTTGAGGTAAACCAGGTTTCCTGAATTCAGGCTATCTGCGAGTTTTGAGAGGGTGTCACCAGAGAAGGACCCTTGTAGATGAAGCTCCTTGATGTGTCGAAGCCAGGAAACTTGGGAGAGGTGAGCCAGAGCAGCATCCGAAAGGTGCTTATCTTCAATGGTCAGGATCGCTGGATGCAGAGATGCCCGAGCTGCCACATCAAAAATCTGGCTCCAGTCATATGCAGTAGTCTCATCAGATGAACTGATCATCGATACATGGTTCACATGGTTGAACCAGGGCAAGGTAAACATCATTTTGTATCCCCTCGTGGTCCAGGGGTTGTGACTCAGATCGAGCCTACGTAGGAGAGGGTATGAGAGAGGGTGCGAACCTGTTGAAACGTCTTCACCCATAAAGAGGTTATAGGAGAGATCAAGCTCCCGAAGCTTCAACAGGAGCCTGGACTTGGCAAGGGCACCAAGACTCACATCCGTCAACTTATTATGGCTGAGATTGAGTATGCGCAGCCTTTTCCAGTCGACCTCTTCGATGAGCACCTTGAGCGCCTCATCATTGAGCCTGTTGTACGACAGATCGAGCTCCTCGACTTCGCCCAGTCCATGACGGGCAAACCATCGCAATCCATCCACGGATATGGCAGTTCCTCGCAAGGATAGTTTACGTAGAGCATGCATGTATGGATGCTCACAATGTTCAGGTTCATGCCAGTCCTCGGAATCAAGCAGCAAGTTCTTAGACAAATTAAGGTCCCGTACTCGAGAGAGCATACCTCGACACAAGAACCACGTCATGGCTCGTGCATCGATGGCGTTGTGCGACACATTGAATCGTTGCAGGGAAGAATCTACCTGCTCAGTATGCTTGGGATCGGGAAAATCTCTTCCACGCAGCGCATTGTACGACAAATTCAGCTCCTGCACCTGCGAGATAACGGCGCTTTTGGGGAGGGCGTGGAAAATCGAAGCGGTCAAGGAAGAGGAAGAAAATGACAGGGTTTCGATGTGATGAAGATCCTGGCGAGAGAATATGCCCTTGACCGCTTCATCTCCAAGTGAAGGGTGACTTACAGTAAGAGTCCTGATGCGTTCGATGTGAGCGTCGGACAGGAGGTTGAACGCGCCTTGAAGGCTGCATGGAGTGCCATACTGGGTTTGAGGATAGACGAGTCTTATATGTTCGAGGTGTCGTGACGCATTACGCGTAAGCAATGCCTCAATGAGCTTGTTGTCATGATGTTGTGAACATGCGGTGTCAGGGATATGTGCGCTCCTAAGGAGAAACGAAGTGAGCGACGGAGCCAGAGGCGAGTCCTTCAAAACACGAGCGAGCTCCTCGTGAGTGGCATCGCCCGAGATTTCAAGCGATTTGAGCTGATGGAAAAGCGGAGAGGACACATACTCTTGGAAGCCATTAGAGGGCTTGAGTATTATGACGTCAAGGTTCTCATCGCTCGGATCTCTCATCGTCTGTGAATACGCGATATCTCCTTCGAGCTTCAGAGAGGTGAGTTGGCCAAGATCATCCTGTTGGCTCAAAAACGAGAAAAGCATGTCGGAGCACTGCACGTGTACGTTGTGCTCAAGCACAAGCTTCGACACGTCTGATGATCTTAGAAAGGTGACTAATTTGGAAGGATGGATTTGTGTGCAGTTGGCAAGATAGAGTGTGTCCACATCGCGGATCCAATCTGTATCCCAGATGAAATCGTAATGAGCATCGTAAGTGAGGGGGATGGCTTGACCCCTATCCAAGTAAAGCCTCGTCTTCGATGCATCGAACAGAACACCATGTGGGATGGAGGTCAAGTTGAGTTCGGAGATCACATCAGGAAAGGCTGAGGAGTTGGGCACGGTCACTGAAAGTCGAGTGTGGTTGTGTTCATCTTGAGTTTTCTCAACATGCATGAGGCCTTTTGTCTGGCCCTTAGAGTAGGCAGGAGGCTCATGTCTGACATTTTTCATCTCCCAGACACATGTGTCATGTTCGGCACGCATTCCTACAGGGCATACAGGAGTGCCTTGACAGGAGGAACCACGAAATGTCTGTCCGCGAAAACAGCACTGTGCGCCTTCCTGAATAGTCTGCATGTCCTGAGCACAACGGTATGTGACAAAGACTGGCGTCTCTTTTGATTGGGCAGGAGATTTCTGGCCCTTGTCTTTCTTACAAGAGATTGCAGAGATAGTTACGATCAGGGCAGGTAGGAAGTGACGGAGCATGGTGTTTACTTCACGATATAGTATTGATGTGATGTGTTAGATTTATCAAAAATTTCAAGCCATAAAGAGTTACCTATATGTGCGTTCAATATGTCATGATTTATGGGTTTTTTTACAATGACACGCACGCTTGAACTCTAAACTGTAATGACTCCTCCATTTGCAACGATGTCAATTGCTTCAAAATCGTTGTCCTTGAGAATGGCGTTCGTAAGCTCGATTTTTGCACAGTCCTTATTTCTGTTCAACTTTACAATAAAAGAGACCATTAAACTGTTATCAAGGATCGTCACTTGAGCACCAAGATGATGCCGTAACCTATCAAGCTTAAGAGTTGACAGTTATTCTTGTTCATTTCAAAAGCATGAGAGGTTTCAGGTCCATAAAAAGAGCGTAGAGTAAGGTTGCATGTGCGCAAGGGGCTCTTTTATGCGTTGTTTTGTTTTTTTGCATTTTGTTCGAGATCAGCAGGCCGTCCCAAGCTCGCAAGCTCACTTGTGATAGCCCTGCTTCCTCTCACAAGGCTCACCAAAAACCTCTGGAGTTTCACTGCGCTTGATACACTTCGCTCAAGATCAGTAGGCCGTCCCAAGCTCGCAAGCTCATTCCACATAGTCTCACTTACTCTCGCACTCTCGCTTGCGAGGTTCCGAAGGTGTGAAAGGATGCGAGGCTATCATAACCGAACCTGTGAGGTTGTGACGGCTCGCAGAGCTTGAACACAATGTATTGAGCTTTACTGCTCTCGAGCACAATATACAAGGTTGTGATAGCTCTGCTTCCTCTCGCGGTTGCTCCGTTCATCTCTGTAGGTTTTTGTTGCAAAACGCTCCGTCAAATTCCTCGTTTCGCCTCTTGTGTATAAGCTCTGGGCTGACTTAAGTTATTAATAAATAAGTCATCTGATTTCATCGTGTTGAAAGGTTACACAAAAAATCTCTCGTTGCTCGCCATGTCGGAACGGCTGGACTTTTAAACACTGTCAACACCCTCTTATGATGTGCCTCCTTACACCTAAATTCATCGTCCAGATGAATACCCATCTGAGATATCTTCTTACTGGGCATGGACACCTTCACATTAAGCCGTTTTTGGACTTGGATCAATTCGATGAAAGTAAATATAAGTGATATAAGAAGTATTCTTCAAAAACCTATTTTAACTCAGAAAGATCACGATGATATTTGGGAATTAATAAACCATATGTATCGTTTTGATAAAGAACTATACATCGATAAAATTATTCCTTATATGACTCATTTTAAAGATAAATTACATAGTTACATATACACAGCGACTCATTGCGAAGAACTGGAGTATTTTGTTCAAGTTGCGCCATTTGCAACGTGTCGTTACAAAATGAGTTCAAATGAAGAATTAAAATTGACTCCAAGTTTTTTAAATGTGTCTGCATTAGATTTATCATCTATATCAGTAATTAAAGTAATAGACATTTTAAGTTACAAATATATAAGAAATATTAAACATCTAAGCATGGGTTATATTGTTTTAAAAATAGATGACCTGAGAAAGATAATGAGCACTCCATATATAAGTAATTTGATAGGATTACACATGGAAGGTATTTATCTTTCGACGAAAGAAATAGGCTGTATACTAAATACTTCTGAATTGCTTAATTTAAAGCATTTAAATTTAAAAAATAATGAAATAAAAGATGAAGGATTAAATCTTTTAGTGAATAGCGATCTTTACCCTGGATTGAAAAGTTTGAATATTGATGGTAATCAGATCACAGATAAAGGTATCGAGGCATTATCGCAGTCATCTAATCTCAGTATGCTTAGTTTAGCAAATAATGATGAAATTAGTTACAGAGCTGCCGAAATAATTAGCAAATCAAGTGCATTTGATAGTCTTGAAAAACTTGACTTGTCTGACAACTTTATAACTGATCGTGATATTAAAAAGTTGGCCGAATCAAAATATTTAAAAAGTTTAAATGTATTATGCTTGAGTCGTAATACTATAGGCGATGAAGGTGCCAAAAAAATTGCAAATAATTTTATTGTAAGCGTTCAGCAGGTTGACGAAAGAATGCGCCTCAAACCAGTTGCGGAGGATGCTGCCCAAGTCGAAATGAGGCA
>CATLTV010000069.1 GCA_950059285.1 uncultured Pseudomonadota bacterium
GAGAGCGACAGCACTCGTCCAATACGCATGCAAACCTCGGAGGTTCCTTCACCATCAGGGCGAGCTGGTGGCTCACAGTCATCCCCGCAAAAAACTCGCTCCAATCCTTTTGAGCGACACACGCCATCTGACCGTCACTCTGCACCTGATTCCAGCCCACGCTTGCGTTCAATTCCACGTGCTGATGGGTCGATCCCGTTTAATCATAATGCGGGCCCCACGCCACCTGCTGATTTTGTGCAAGCACCGCACTCAAGCAGGATTGTGGTGGGTTCAGCAGGTGTGGATACAGGTGATCGTACGACGCCATTTCGTCTCAACGACGCCGAGCTTGAGGATATTCATGAGCCGTACGAGGCCACGATCACCGCAGATCAATATCCTCCAGAGAACAAGAGCGAGCTAGTGCGACAGCAGCAACGAGGCGTGCAGCTGCAAGAGGCTCAGTCCTGGTATGCTGGCACAACCAACAAGATCTGGATTGGCATTGTGGTGATGCTCTCCATCGTGTGTGTTGTGCTTGCAGTGATGATTATTCTTTAGTTTCTTCAATGCAAGCTCCCGTTATGGAGCTTGCATTGAAGAGAAGAGGAGAAGAGTAGCAACAGGACCTGGCAGGCGACGAGCTTACCAATCCTGGCTAAGGAAGGGGTTACCTTGCTTCTCTCTACCGAGTGATGTGTCGGGGCCATGTCCGCTATAAATCCTTGTAGCATCAGGATAATCGCGAAGGCGTTTGAGCGATTTTCTCATGTCTTCAGGGTTTGAGCCTGGCAAGTCAACGCGCCCCATGCTGCCATAGAAGATGACATCGCCGCTGATCATGGTGTCTTGCTCTTCAAAGTAGAAAATCACACTCCCTGGGCTGTGTCCAGGCATCCAGAGGACCTGTGCTCGG
Source organism: uncultured Pseudomonadota bacterium (assembly GCA_950059285.1). Taxonomy (GTDB): domain Bacteria; phylum Myxococcota_A; class Bradymonadia; order Bradymonadales; family Bradymonadaceae; genus CATLTV01. Next base: position 899 of record CATLTV010000069.1, read on the forward strand.
AGGTCACCAATTTCAATGATATCACCTTCCTCTATCCAGGTTGTGACGCTGGGCAGAGGGTTGACAGGATAGCCAAACATCGCGCCCTGTTCGGGGGCGTGATCGTAGAGCATCTTGTCGGCTTTATGCAGGGAGATGGGTGCGTTTGGGAGTGCCTTGTTCAACTCGGGGAGAGCGGCGACATGATCAACATGTGCATGTGTTTGCAAGATCTGTGTGATGTTGAGTTCATGTTTTTCAGCGATCGCGAGCAAGCCTTGAGCATCACCACCACCATCAATGATGGCTGCTTCCTTGGTGTGTGAGCAACCGACAACATAGACGTTGGTCTGAAATGGTCCCACGGTGAGGTGATCCAGAATAAGGGCTCCTTGAATGGTCGGCATGTGCTGTTTCCTTGCTGAGTTGATGAAATGCATCGGACATCTTCCAGGCAATGCTTGTAAAGAGTGCTCAAGGTGATGTCAAACAATGATATCGTGTGCACAACAGGGGTGTCTGGCAAGTGTGGCTCAAGGAGATCGCTCTTGGCTGATCGGATATGGCTCAGACCTTCTGTTTTTTAAGGCAAATGTGAATTTGTTGTGTGGTGTGTTTTAGGTTTAAGTGGTTGTTTTGTTGGTTGTTTTTTGTTTTGGTTGGTGTCTGTTTAAAGCAAGGTCCTTGCGCGCGTAAAGTTCTTTGCTTTAGTGTGGGACTTCATGCTTTAGCATGGTCTCACCCGTTAAAATTTCCTCCTGACCGCGTGTCAAAGGTAGTGCCAAGCCATGTCATCATTGAGTGCAATCCTCTCTGAGTCCAATCCCTATGATATCATTGAGCTCGATCGAAGCGAGCGTTCACCAGGCCAGACACCACGAGCCTCACGACCTGATCCTGTGGTGCGCAAGTACATTGCTGTGTCAGGGAATATTGGTGCAGGCAAATCGACGATGGTCGACTTTCTGTGCAAGCGCTACGACCTCACGCCGTTCTTTGAGCCCAACGAGGAGAACCCTTACCTTGAGGACTTCTACAAGGACATGAAGCGTTGGAGTCTTGAGAGCCAGATGTACTTTTTGGCTGCCAAGTTCAAGCTTCATATGGAGCTTGAGTCAAGACCGCTGAGTGTGTTGCAGGATCGTACCATCTGGGAGGATGCCGAGATCTTTGCCGAGAACCTCTATCAGCAGGGGACGATGAGCCCACGAGACTACAAGACCTATCGCTTGTTGTATGAATCGATGCGCGCCCAGATCAGGCCGCCAGACTTGATGATTTACCTGCGTTGTCCTGTGAAGACCGTGCGCAAGCGTATCGCCATGCGTGGCCGTGAGATGGAGAGCAACATCCCCACCGCGTATCTCAAGCGACTTCATGATCTGTATGAAGCATGGATTGATCGCTATACGCTGTCTCCTGTGGTGATTATCCCCACGGACAAGCTTGATTACATGACGAACCTTGTGGATCGTCATGATATTATGACCACCATTGAAAAGTATCTGGAGCCCTCCTCAATTCACGAGGTGTAGGTTCTAATCGCCAAAAAAAGAGGGTCCGTCTGTGGGCGAGATTTGCTGCGCAAATCTCGCCCACAGACGGACCCTCTTTTTTTGGCAAGTCCTTGAACGTGAGTTCAAGGACACACCATCAATCAACGAAACATGTGGTCCATGTTTTGAACATGTCTGATGTCCCACATATCAAGAGGTTGAGAGAACGAACTTGCCCGGTAAAACATGTAATTTGTGGTGTGGACATGACGGATATCCCACTGGTCAAGTGGCTGGTTGAACGAGGTTGTATAGGCGAACATATGACTCATGTTCCTGACCTGACTTACATTCCATGTGTTGAGAGGTTGGTTGAACGCGATCGCTTCCTTGAACATGGAGTCAAGGCTGACAGCACTTTTGAGGTTCCAGTCTGCGAGGCTGCTGTTAAAGGCTTGCGCGCGATAGAACATGTGGTCGAGGTAGTGTGCGTTGGAGACATTCCATGTGTGGAGAGGTTGATTGAAGTTTTCAGTCTGGGCAAACATGCCGCTCATCTGGTTGACGTTGGAGACGTCCCATGTGTGGAGAGGTTGGTTAAATCTGTCTGCATTGTTGAACATGTAGCTCATGTTTTGCACGTTGGAGACGTCCCAGTGATCAAGTGGTTGGTTAAATCGGATGGCGAAGTCAAACATGCTGTTCATGTTGCGCACATTGGAGACGTCCCATGCGTTGAGAGGTTGGTTGAATCGTGTCGCGCTCTCAAACATGCGGCCCATATCGGTGACATGTGTCATGTTTGGGGTATCTCTGGCGCTCCAACGTCGGAGCTTATTGCACTGTGCAAACATACCGCGCATCGAAGTCCATGCAATGTCTCCCCACTGCACTACATCATGAATTTGTTGTTTTGCTATTCTCCAATCGTTTTCATCATTTGAATTGCCTGGGGAGATGCACCACGTGATGTGTTGAAGGGTGCCCTTGATGCGAATCGTATAGATGCCAGGTTTGTCATAATAATGTGTAGCAGTGCCTGTCTGGTGAGTGTCATCAAAGATGCCATCATTGTCCCAATCAATGGCGTAGTCATGCTGACCGTTGCCAGCAAAAAGCTGCATTTTTCCAAGTTCATCGGTCTGTATGGTGACCAGAAGATGTGACGCGTCTGGCTTGATTGTGGCGTGATGTTTTTCTTGCGTGATGGTGTTGTCGCGAAGATGTGTCTGGTCCGTGATGAGAAGGAATCCCATGAGCGCCATGATGAGCGTAGTGGTGCCAGGCTGTGGTCTTCTGCTGTCCCATATTTGAATCATAATATTCTCCTCGTTTGATGAGCTGAAAGATACTGAATACTATAGATTTTTTGTGCGCGAGAATGTTCCCTGTTGGTGCGTTTTTCTCCTACATGTAGCACTGTCTATGTATAAACTATTTGAATTCCTCGGTGAAATTCCCTCCATGATAGACTTGTCGCAGATGCACACCCCCGTGTGTTTCTGCGCTAGACTTTGTGGTGTAGATAATGTTTATTATCGTGAAATGACGATATAGGCAGTGGTTTGGGTGTAGGTATTTTGTGCTTTTTGTTGAGTGCGCCTACGACGCAACGCCCAAACACAGACGCAGGTGAGGGCGACTATTGCTGCGCAATAGTCGCCCTCACCTGCGTCTGTGTTTGGGCAAGTCCTTGAACGTGAGTTCAAGGACACTTTTTATGATCGCCCTGTATTGTCCAGTTGTGGGTCGCCTCAATTTTTTGGCGAGCATCTGCTGAGGTGCAGAATGAGAGCCCTGTGGCGTCGAGGATGACGTTTTTTTGTAGTGATGGCAGCTTTGCCCAGCCATTGAGCGTGGCATCGTAGTTTTCTGTGCTCATGGAGAATGTGCCCTTGAGCATGCTTTGCATAGCGAAGACGTTTTTGATGTTCCAGGTGTCCAGAGGCTGGTTGAATGTTGTGGCGCGGCTAAACATCCAGCTCATGTTGGTGACATTACTCACATCCCATGTGTTGAGCGGTTGATTGAACGATCGTGCTCTGCTGAACATCGCCGCCATGTTGGTGATGTTGCTCACGTCCCATTGGTCAAGAGGTTGATTAAATGAGAGCGCGCTCTGGAACATATTGTAGGTGGTTGTGACATTTGACATGTTCCATGTGTTGAGCGGCTGATTAAATGCGTTGGCATGCTCAAACATGTTGCTCATGTCAGTGACCTTATCCACCTTCCACTGATCAAGCGGTTGGTTGAAGCGCTGCGTGTAAGCAAACATGTTATTCATCCGTGTGACATTTGACACATCCCATGTGTTGAGCGGCTGGTTAAAGACCTTGGCCGAGTTAAACATGTTGCTCATGTCAGTGACATGACGTGTGTCCCACTGGTCAAGAGGTTGATTAAACCGTGTCGCTCCTAAAAACATGCTGTTCATGTCAGTGACATGACGTGTATCCCATGCTCCCATAGTCGTATTGAACTGTGCTGCGCCAAGAAACATGCTCGCCATGGATGTGGTGCGAGACAGATCTGGTGTATCGGATGCGCTCCAGCCCTCAAGAGTGGGGCAGTGTGCAAACATCAGCTCCATGGAGCGCCACTGGATGTTTCCCCATTGTTCAATGTCCACGATGTGTTCTTCATCGGTGGTTGTGTAGGATGACAACTTGTTCTTTGCTTGATGGCTCGTGCTGCACCAGCTCAACGCGTGGATGTCACCAGCCAGTCGTATGGTGTATGTGCCAGGCTCATCATATTCATGAGAGGTTTGACCTGTCAGGTTGAGGTCATCAAAGGTGCCATCATTGTCCCAGTCCACGGCGTAATTGTTCTCTTCGCCTCTGACGTTCAGGATGAACAGGCCATCAGGATCTTGCACATGTATCTTTGCCACATGATGTGCACGTGCTGGCCATGTTTCAGGCGTGAGTCCGCTGAGCATCTCTGCCGTGATTGGTGGTAGTGCTTCTGCCTCATCCTGTGGCGTGGTGGTGTGCGCCTCTGTTGTGGTGGGTGTGGTGTCCATTGTGTGTGTTGGCTCTGGGGTTTTGCAAGCCAGCATCATGGATGTGATTGTAAGTATAGAAAAATAGACAAGATGTGATATATTAGATGCCATTGGAACACAGTGTACGTGATGGGTAGTAGTATTTGAACACTTTATGAAGTTGTGGCAGGGAGTCTTATCCATGGTATCTTCTCATGCAAGAGAGTTATTTGATCAGTCCATTGAGATGTCATTTGGTGCTTACCACCAGAAGATGAAGAAGGAACAAGAAGCAGGGCGACTTACGGATGAAGAGCGCAAGGAGCTTGATCGTGTGCGCGAACGAATCAGGGCGCTGAAGCGGCTGGTTCCTGGTGATTTCAAGAACGAACCGCAGTCGGGGTGTTATGATTTTGCGACACGTCTGATCGAGCAGTGGTTTTATCGCCGAGGTATGGATTTCCGTTTCTCTCCACGCCAATTGGAGGAAATCTGTGAACATGACATGAGCGAGTACCGTTACATTTCGCTTGTGGACACATGTCTGGGGATGTCCAATCTGGAGCGTGTGATCGGCAAGAACAAGAAGCTACGCGTGAGGTTATTGGACCTGTCGCGCAACAATCTGGGTGATGACTTCATCCCTGTGTTTCATCGTTGGTTTGATGTCAAGACGCTGCAATACCTTGATCTGAGTCACAATTCGATTTCATATACAGCACTTGAACCCTTCTTTTCAGAGCTCACCTTTCCACAGTTGAAGACGTTGATCTTGCCTTCTTACCCAGGAAAGGAGCCCGCGTTGCCAAGCGATGACTTCAAGGGGTTGAAGATCGCGTTTCAGAATGATCATCCTGACACCAAAATCAGGCTGCTGTAACGACAGAAAGAGGGGCGGCCAATCGCATGCGATTGGCCGCCCCTCTTTCTCTCGTCATGATCAGGTTACTTGCTCTTGTATGTGTCTTTCAGCGCGCTGTAACCACCGCCGTTTGTGACAGCGGTGTAGCCAGCTTTTTCAAGGATCTGCTTGGCTGCTGCACTACGGCTACCACTGCGACAGTACACCATGATTGTGGTGTTTTTATCCTCGGGCAACTCGGAGAGGCGAGTTTCAAGAACCTGGACAGGAATATGTAACGCGTCATCAAGATGGCCCGAGTTGAACTCCTGATCCGTGCGTACATCAAGCACAACCTGGTAATCAACCTTTTGTGGGGCAGTCGATGTCTGTGTCGGGGTTACTTCCGTGTGGTTTTCGGCGTTCTTCTGACATGCTCCAAGCATACATACGAACGCACATGTTGTGGCAATAAGGCGTAAATGACGTAACGTGTTCATGGGTGTAAGTCCTCGATTAAAATGATAAATAAGATGGTGCTGACAGTGTTCAAAAGTCAGGTCATGCACATCACAACCCTCCACTAAGGCAAGCGACGATAAATTTTTTGTGTAGCCTTTCAGTACGACGAAATTATTTGAATTATTAGTAGCTTAGGTTGAGCTATAACTTATGCACAAGAGGCGAAACGAGGAATTTGACGGAGCGTTTTGCAACACGTGCCGCAGGTTTGACCGAAACGAAGTGCAGGTCAAAACAAGTAGCACGTGGATCGCAAAACAACGCATAAAAGAGCTTCTTGTACTCCTGAAACCTTACTCTACGCTCTTTTTGTGTACCTGAAACGTTTCATGAGAAGAACAACTGTCAACACCCTCCAAGTCAAACAGATGGGGCGGCTGATATTCATCAGCCGCCCCATCTGTTTGACTTATTTATCTTTGTTGGCGCGATGTGTGATTTTACGAATCACTTTCCTTGGGAGGATGTTGGCGCTGATAGGTATGAGCTTGTTTTTAAGCCCTGGAATGACCAGATCCTTGCCCTTCATCATGCCCTTGTAACCTGCTTTGGCGACGGCTTCAGAGGTCATTGCGCCAAGGGCAAAGAGCATGGAGTTGTCCATCTCGGCACGTGACTGGAACTCGGATGCTGTCGCGCCAGGAGCGAGGTTTGTGATGGTGATCTTGGTGCCCTTGAGCTCCTCGGTGAGCGCCTCTGTGAATGAGTACACGTAGGCTTTTGTGGCGTAGTACACGGCCATGTGAGGGCCTGCCTGAAAACCTGCGGTGGAGCCCACGTTGAGGATACGGCCCTTGTTGCGCTCAATCATCTCGGGGAGGAAGTAACGCGTCAACTCGGTGAGTGCAGTGATGTTGAGGTTAATCATCGTGCTCATCTGATCTGCATCAAGTTCGTGGAACTTGCCGTTTTGACCAATGCCTGCGTTGTTGACAAGGAAGTCAACCTCAAGGTCAGCTTCTTTAACCTTGTCGTACAGCTCCTTTGCTGCGCCAGGTTTGCCAAGATCAACGTCAAATACGTGCGCCTGAACACCGTGGATTTCGCGCAGATCGTATGCCAGTTGTTGAAGCTTTTGTTTGCGACGAGCCACGAGGATGACGCTGTGATGATCCGTTGCAAAGCACTTTGCAAGCTCCTGTCCGATTCCTGCGGACGCGCCAGTAATAAGAGCGGTGGGCATTGTTTTTCCTTGGGTGTGTTCTTTTTATGTTGTTGTTATTTAATGTTATTTTGTTCCGAAGAGCCTGTCGCCTGCATCACCAAGACCAGGCACAATATAGCCATGATCGTTGAGGTGACTGTCAATGGACGCCGTAAAGATGTCGACATCGGGGTGCGCCTCATGGAACGTCTTCACGCCCTCGGGAGCTGCGAGCAAGCAGACAAACTTGATGGACTTGGGGTTGCTCTGTTTTATCTTGTTGATCGCTGCGATCGCCGAATGTCCTGTGGCGAGCATTGGGTCGACGGCGATGACATCACGGTCCTCCATTTGCTCGGGGACCTTGTAATAATACTCGACAGCTTCAAGAGTTTCAGGATCGCGATAAAGACCCACGTGTCCCACACGTGCAGATGGGATGAGTTGCAGGATGCCATCCATAATACCATTGCCCGCGCGCAAGATAGAGATCACCGCCACTTTCTTTCCATCAAGAATGGGGGCATCCATTGTGGTGATGGGGGTCTCGATTGTCTCGTATGTGAGCGGCATATCGCGCGTAACCTCGTAGCCAAGCAACATGCTGATCTCCTGGAGGAGTCGTCTGAAGCCAGCGGTGCTGGTTTCTTTTTTTCTCATCAGCGTGAGTTTGTGCTGTACGAGCGGATGTTTTATGACAGTGACGTTCTTCATGGATACCTCTGGTAGGAGTGATCTGAAATAAGTTCCTCAAACAAGCTCTTAAGCGATCCTTACTCTTGAGTAAAGCCAACAGAGTCAATGAACGAGGTCATCCATGGCATAAATATGTTTTATCGACAAGGAGATAACAGGGTATGGCAGAAACAAAAACTCAGGCACCGCTTGGTCGATTGCTCTCGTATGCAAGCGACCACCGACCCCGCATTATACTGGCCACGGTCTTTTCGGTGCTCAACAAGATCTTTGATCTCGCGCCTCCCGTGTTGATTGGTGCTGCGGTGAATATTGTGGTGGAGAAGGAGGATTCATTCTTTGCTCAGCTTGGTATTGAGGATGTCTCAAGCCAGCTCATCGCGCTCGCTGTGGTCACTGTGCTCGTCTGGGGGTTGGAGTCCTTGTTTGAGTATTTATTGGAGGTCGTGTGGCGCAACCTTGCGCAAAGCATTCAACATGACCTTCGCCTGGATGCTTACGATCACGTGCAGCGTCTTGATATGCAGTATTTTCATGAGCAAAGCACAGGCCACCTGATGAGTATCTTGAATGATGATATCAACCAGTTGGAGCGCTTTCTTGATCATGGTGCAAACGATCTGATTCAGGTGTTTACCACGGCGGTCGTGGTCTCGGGGCTGTTCCTTTGTTTTGCGCCCGAGGTGGCCTGGATGGCGATGCTCCCTGTGCCCTTTATCCTTTGGGGCTCGTTCAAATTTCAAGATATGCTCGCCGGGAGATACTCGGAAGTGCGCTCAAAGGTTGGGGATTTGAACGGTCAGCTCGCCAATAACCTCGCGGGCATCGCCACGATCAAGAGCTTTACAACAGAAGAGTACGAGCTGGGGCGTATCAACGAGTTCTCTTCCAACTATCGTGAGAGTAACCGCAAGGCGATCTCGTTAAGTTCGGCGTTCTCACCACTCATCAGGATGTTTATCGTGGTCGGCTTCACCGCAACGCTTGTTTATGGTGGTCAGCAGGCCATCTCGGGCGCGCTTGATGTGGGCATTTACTCTGTGCTCGTCTTTTTAACTCAGCGCTTGCTCTGGCCTCTGACTCGTCTTGGCAAAACTTTTGATCTCTACCAGCGCGCCATGGCCTCCGCTCGCCGGGTGTTGGACCTGCTTGATTCGCCATCTTCCATTGAACATGGTGACAAGACGCTTGATCTGAACAGTGTCCAGGGTGAGTTGAGCTTTGAGGATGTAGAATTTGCGTATGCCAACAGAGAGCCCGTACTCAAGGACTTCTCATTGCATATTGGTGCGAGCAAGACGATTGGTATTGTGGGCGCGACGGGCTCAGGTAAGACCACGTTGATTAACCTGCTGCTCCGATTTTACGAGGTCCAAAAAGGTTCTATTTTACTTGATGGCAAGCAAACCAGGGAGCTTGATATCAAGTCTCTCAGGCAAGCAGTGGGGCTCGTGAGTCAGAACGTGTTTTTGTTCCATGGCACGGTGCATGACAACATCGCTTATGGGAGGTTTGATGCTACCCGTGAGGAAGTCATTGAGGTCGCAAAACAGGCCGAAGCACTTGAGTTTATTCAGGCATTACCACAGGGGTTTGATACCGTGGTGGGTGAGCGTGGAGAGACGCTCTCGGGCGGTCAACGGCAGAGGTTGTCCATTGCCAGAGCATTGCTGAAAAATCCACCCATCCTCATTCTTGATGAGGCCACAAGCGCTGTGGATAACGAAACAGAGGCTGCATTGCAAAGGTCGCTGGATAAACTTAGCCAGTCACGCACAATGATTGTGATCGCCCACAGGTTGTCCACGGTGCGTAACGCCGACGAAATTGTGGTGCTCGAACAGGGCAAGATCGTGGAGCGCGGTGAGCATGAACAGCTTGTGTCTCAGGATGGCTTGTACGCCAAGCTCTGGCGAGTGCAGACAGGCGAACTCGTGGATATTTGACGCTGCGCTGCGTCGTCTTAAGTTATTGAGTGACGGTGATATACGAAGCCGTTTTATATTATTTTATATTATTTTGATTTCATTCATAATTTTAAGAACTGCAAGAGTTTTAAGGAGCGTAGATATGAGAGGCAAGACAGGTAGAATAGCAACATGGATGATGATGGTGATGATGGCGTTCACAAGTGTCGCTGCATTCTCCGCATGTGAAAGCAATCCTGTGGTGAAGGAGGCGATGGACGGTGATGATGAAAAGGTTCTTGGCAAGGATAAGACCAATACCGAGAACCTCGAGGAAGATAATGTCGAGGGCGCAAAGATGCCTGGCATGCCCGAGAACACCGATAACGTCTTGCCTGGCGCGAAATAGAGTTCACATCATGGTTTACCTACGTGACTGATGCGATTGGTAAAACTCGTGAGATATGACAATGAAAGAGGCCAGAGATACAATGTATCTCTGGCCTCTTTCTGTTACGATTTTTGGTGACTATTAATCTCGCGATAAGGAGCGTCATGTGGATTTGCTGGAATCATTCAACACACCTGCTTTGCTTGCTCAGAGGGCGCGCTATCACACATGGTTAGTGATTGTGACGGGAGCGGCGACTTTGCTTGGCTTTGTTGGCGTGGAATGGACGCTCTCTGTGGTGGAGTTTGCACGACCGACCGACTACATATTTGTGTTGAGAGGGCTCGTGTTCATTCTGTTGATGTGTTTTGTGTGGAGCAGCGTGAGTGGGCTGCGTTTTTGGCGCGGATTGGCTGAAAAGAAGGCACGTGCACAGCATGTGATGAGCGATGCACAGGAGTCCAGAGCGCTGATCACACGATTGGAACGTGAGCACCACACGTTCATTCATTCGAAGATGTCACTGACCAGCAAGGTGAGGCGTCATGGACGGCAAGTGATTGTCTTGTTTGTGATTTTTGTGTCGCTTGTGGGAGGATCTATTGCAATGTCTTCTGCCCCAATGCTCTTTAATCGTGCATTCAGAGCACTGTTCATGATGGTGTCACCCTTGCTTATTTTCCTCACGACCTGGGTTCTTCTTTACCATGTGGTGATGTACATCAAATACAGGAAATTGCAGGTGTTTCAGGAGTTGTTTCAGCGAGACTTTGTCATGCTCCGCCACGAGCTTATCGAGACGGATGTGATGGGTGGATTGTCTCCTGTGGTCGACATGGATGATGGTGGGTTGAGCATCATTGAGCAGGACGCTTGAGTTTTCTTGTCATGTCTCATGCTTGTTTTTCGCGATGCAACACGTTAGAAGCTGAAGCGAGAACGCGCCTTGATGATGAGAGGATAAAGCGATGAGTTCAGCGATTATACAGGATAGTGGTGTGGGTAATAAGTCAAAGCTTAAGCACAAGGTTTGTCCAGATTGTGGTGCACAGGCGCTTGTGCACAAGCGCCACTTCTGGCGCGTGCTGGTGGGCCTTCTTGTGACGCTCATCTGTGGTCTGCTTGCTGTGCCCACGCTTGGTGTAAGCGTGGTCTTCATGATCTGGGGGGTGATGCAGACATTGAAAGTGGACACATGCAAAGAGTGTGGTTGGAGCGAGCACAAGGGGTAGGTGATTGTATCTACTGAGGATTTGACCTCATGTAGGCGTCTCTTGAGAGCGTGACTTCAGACGCGATCTCGGGGTAGCACTGAAGATAAGCGCTTTTGCTTTCGGTGCAGGTATGCACCTCTTTTGCCCAGAAAAACGCGGACACCGAGGAGAGTATGAGCAGCAGTGCTGCCATGAATTTGAGCACAGGTGGTGCGCCTTGTTGATGTGCTCGTGATCCGTGTTGAGAGAGTTTGCTCTTTGTCATCAGAGCCATGACCATGCCCGAGAGCAGTCCACCAATGTGCGCGGCGTTATCCATGGGCATGAAGTCAAAGAACCCAATTCCAATACCAAACACAACCCAGGGGAGCATGCCACGAGTAAGCGCACGCGAGACGCGATCTGGAAGCGCGCTGCGGTACTTGAATCCAAGCACAAGCATGACCCCGACGAGCCCATAGAGCGCACCCGAGGCGCCACCACTGACGGCGTCGTTGAGCAGCAAGCTTGCGAGCGCGCTCAGTATCGCGCTTCCGAAGTAAAAGATAATCCAGCGTGCTTTGCCATAGAATCGTTCAATCAGGGGGCCAATTGTATACAAACCGTAGCCATTGAACAGGATATGCGTGATGTCCATGTGTACAAATGCGCTGGTGAGCAAACGCCACCACTGGTGTTGTTCAAGCGTTTGCTCGGGCAACTTCATGCCCGTGTAAAAGGCAAGCTGCCCGACATTCAGTGCCCAGGCTTCAAAGTTGTAGTGTTGGTGGAGGAGAAATTCACCAAAAGTCCATGCGCCAATGTAAAGGATGATATTGGCAGCGAGTACAAACCAGGTCAGAGACACGGGTTGAGAGAGGATACGAGCAAGCGCGACTTCCTTGTTAATGGCGCGGAAGTAAGCGTTTGCTTCGGAGTCTTTGAGATGTGGAGCGGGGCGTTCTGACATGGAGGATCTGGGGTGTGTTCAGTGACAGTGTAAGACGTGTGCAATATGAGCACCCGTGAGCGTTTTGGCGAGCAGGTTTTGTATCAGGGATGTGTGAAGTATCCGATGATGTGTCGACCTTTTCCTGGTGAAAATGATTTGTTTTTCAGTAGATTATGTAGGTCTTTTCTCGCCAGTTCAACCGCATCTATCACAGTATTTCCTTGAGCAATGCGCGCAGTGATCGCGCTGGAAAGCTGACAGCCTGTGCCTCGAACGCCGTGGTTCTGGAGGTTGAGTTTGGGTAATGGTGAGAGGAGTACGGAGGTGTCCTGCGAAGCGAGCGCGTCCTGTATGTGTGTTGTGGTGTGGGCGTGTCCTGCCTTGATGAGTACAAAAGGCACCTGAGTGGTGCGTTGCACGTGTGTTGCGATGGTGCAGAGGTCTTGTGTGGCGAGGTCTGCCATGGAGCAACCGAGGATCTTGGCGGCCTCGAGGAGGTTAGGCGTAAGGACGCTGATATGAGGGAAGAGGTGTGTCTTCATGGCCTCAAGGGTGTGTGGCGTGACAAGTTCAAAAGAGTCATCACCATTGGAGAGGACAGGATCATGGACCACGGGTGTAGGTGTGGGGAGGTTCTGAATGTGGTTGCCCACAACACGTACAGCATCGGGGTTTGGTAAGACGCCGATCTTGATGGCAGCAGGGGGGATATCATGTGTAATGACAGCGAGTTGTGCTGAGAGTACATCGGTGGGAGGGATATGCCAGCCATGCACTGTGGATGTGTCTTGCCAGAGGATGGCTGTGATGACGCTTGTGCCGTGGAATCCGAGGTGTGCGAACATATTGAGATCGACCTGAATGCCCGCAGCAGAGGTTGGGTCTGTGCCTGCAATGGTGAGGAGTGAGGGTGGTGTGTGAGTCATGGTGTTATGGAGTAATAAGGGAAGTAGATTGCGCCAGTGGTGTGAGTTGATATAGGTTTCTTGCATCATGTGATGATCATGAGCACATGAATACGATATGAGAAGATAGGCTCAACGAGAAGGAGCAGCGTGAGTAGGCAACATCAGGTGTATCTTATACCAGGATTTTTTGGGTTCTCCAGTATGGGAGGTCTCTCTTATTTTCGTCAAATCAGGGAGACTCTGGAAGATGTGTTTGTGCGTCGAGGCGAGCAGGTCAAGATTGTCGATGTGAAGACGTTGCCGACAGCATCGTTGAGGCACAGGGCGAGGAAGTTGCTCAAGAGCATTGAAGAGAACGGCGGTCATCGTGAAGGTGTGGAAGTGCATCTTGTGGGACATTCGACGGGAGCGTTGGATGCGCGATTGTTGGTGAGTCCTGGTTCACGGCTTGGGGATGACGATGAGGAGGAAGTGCGCCAGGCAGTTCTGGAGAACGTGCGTAATGTGGTCAGTGTAAGTGGCGCGCATTATGGGACTCCGTTGGCGAACTTTTTTAGCACGCTTTATGGCAAGAATCTCTTGTATTTCGTGACTTTGATGATTGTTGTTGGGTTGTGGAGAAAGCCAATTGTGGTGTTGGGAAGTTTGCTTGGTGTGCTGGGCAAGTTTAACAGCTTGATGGGATTGGATGAGACGTTTTTAAGTCAGTTAACCAACCAGTTGTTGAAGGACTTTAACCCCACGGTAGAGGCCGAGGTACGAGAGTTTTTGAGGTCTATTCTTGAGGATCAGGGTGTGATTTTGCAGCTCACCCCGGAGGGAATGGATTTGTTTAATGCGACGACACGTGATCACCCTGATGTGCGTTATGTGTCGTATGCGACAGCAGCGCCAGCGCCAACGCAGGTGATCAAGGAGATCACGATTCGTCATGCGTTAACGCCCTTGAACAAGGTGTTGTACAGCATGTTGTGGACGCTGACCTCAAGGGCCAAGAAGGGGTATCCTTATGGTGGCGAGCATATTCGAGGAGTGGAGGCGATGACTGGCAAGCCGTTGCCGTTTTCGATCAATGAGCGCACCAGTGATGGTGTGGTGCCGACGTATTCTCAGGTATGGGGTGAGTTTCGAGGCGTGGTGCGAGGCGATCACCTCGACGTGTTGGGGCACTATTTACGAGGGCCATTTGACGTGAGGGATGGCGCGGACTGGTTTGGTTCAGGCGCGAAGTTTGACCGCGAGGCATTCGAGTGGCTGTGGGAAGATGTCGCAGACGTACTTATGGAGTGAACTTCATAAGTGGTTGTGATTTAAGGGGGATATGTTGGCGCGCCAGAAGTTTTTGGCGCGTCTTGTTGTATCAGGACTTTGAATTTGGGTTTGTGCGTCGTGCGAGTTTGGCGCGCAATTGTTCTTGAAGTCGCTGACGTTTTGCGTCCTGGTTTTCCTGTTGAGCCTGGGGAGGAGGAGGCGTGATATTGCTCGCGGAGCGTTCCTCAAGGCGCTGACGCATGGCCTGAAGTTTGGCCATACGTTGGTCCTGCTCGGAGGATTGTGGTGGAGCAGGACGAGCAGCATGAGGTGTTGGCTGCGGCCTCTGAGGTTGTTGGTACTGAGGCTGTTGAGATTGCGGACGTGGCTGGGGGGTTGGTTGAGGCCTTTGTGGTTGAGGCGTGGGTTGAGGCCTCTGAGGTTGTTGGTATTGAGGTTGTGGGGCTTGCATTTGTGGGATGCCAAGCTTTTGTTGCAGCTCACGGATGCGTTGCGCGCGAATGTCCTCATTGACCTGAGGTGCAGCAGCAGCGGGGGCGGCAGGTTGAGGTCGTTGGTACTGAGGTTGTTGAGGTTGCGGACGCTGTTGGGGAGTTGGTTGTGGTCTTTGTGGTTGAGGCGTGGGCTGGGGCGCAGGTTGTGACACGGGTTGTTGTGTGATGTTTTGAGCAAACATATCGAGGTCATCGATAGCATCGAGTTCGATGTCGAGTTCAAAGACCTGATTTTGTTCGTCTTCCTGGCGTTTTTGTGCGCGTTTTTCGGCGTGATGCTTGGCACGGACACGGTCGCGCACGTAGGTGCCTTCCTCGATCTGACGCATGATGCGGTCAGTGTAGCGCTTGTAGGTTTGCTGGCGCTGGACAAGGCTGCGAAGGCGGAATTTCTGGGCTGTATTTTGGATGAATGTACGGTGCTCCAGATCAAGCCAGATACGCTTGAGTTCTTTTTCAAGCTCATTGGGTGGGCGTCGATCGATGCCATTGAAGTACATGTCAAAGGCATGTTTGAGATCTTCGATGCGTTTCTCAAAGTGGTTGAGTTTGGCTTCTATTTCTGCCTGAGAGATGTTCGCTTTTCCACTGCTCATTAAACCACCGGACGGATTGAGAATTGCAAATTTACCAGGAACAACCTAGTAGCTAAGTATACCAGTAGATGGTTGGAAATCCAATCATCGAAGTTTGCGCTGATTTCAGAATGATCTTGTGTTGATGTGGCCCTGGGCCAGCTTGAGATCAAAAGGGATACGATTTGAGACAGGATGGCATTGATAGTTCTTTGGGGCAAGTTCAGAAGACATCGCGAGCATGGATTGCGTGTCTTTGTGGTGCGCTTGTCATGATGATGGCCTGCGATAAGGCACCCTCAACGCCTGCCGAACCGCAGGAAGTTGCACAGGATCAGGGTGTCTCTCAGGAGGTCGCCACACGTGTGGCTGCGCCAAAGTCCGAGCGTGTGGTTGCGCACAGCGCGACGATTCCTGCCGATCCCGTGCGTGTGGTCTCGCTGGCGCCCAACATCACGGAGTTGATGTTTGCCCTTGGCAAGGGGGACTCCGTGGTTGGTGTGACGAGGTTCTGTGATGAGCCTGCTGACAAGATCAAGGATATTAAAAAAGTGGGTGGGTTCATTGATCCTGATATGGAGGCGATCCTCTCGCTGGAGCCCGATCTTGTGGTGGGCATGCAGGCGGGCGACCCAAAGCTTGTGCAGAAGCTGGAGCAGGTCACGATTCCATATGTCTTTATGAAGATGGATGATCTTGATCAAACCCTTGAAGGGATTGAGGTTCTTGGTGAGGTTGTGGGCGCACGCGACAAGGCAACCACATTGAGCGGTGCGTTAAAAGATGCATTGCGTCCTGTGGATAAAAAGCCTGAGCAAGCGCGCACACTGTTTTTGATGGGTCATGATCCAATGGTCGCCGCAGGTCATGGCACCTTTGCACACGATCTGATCGAGCGTGCAGGTGGCAAGAATGTCATTGATGCGAACAAGGGTAGCTATGTGACCATTGATATGGAGTATGTGCTCAAGTCCAACCCCGATGTCATCCTTGATGCGACGATGACAGGTGATAAGAGCGATTCGATTCAATCGTTCTGGCAGCCATACTCTGATCTGGCTGCGGTGAAGCGTTCTCAGGTGCATCATCTCGAGAATCCCTCATTGTTAAGACCTGGCCCCCGTCTGGATGAAGCCTACACAATCATCAAGACCATTTTTGGAAAGCTCAAGTGACTCAGCTCGCCAATGAGAATGGGGCACGACACCAGCGAGGACGGCTCACCTGGAAATATTTCTGGGGATGGGTGGTGTGCGCGCTTGTGGCGGAGCTTCTGGCGGCCTCGCTTGGGTTAAGTTATGGCAGTTCAAGTTTTGGTATCGCCAGGATTTTTGATGTGCTTCTGGGAGGAGATGCGCTGACATCGTCAGAGCGCATGATTCTGTGGTTTGCGCGATTTCCGCGCGTGTGTTTTGCCGCCGTGGTGGGTGGTGCGTTGGCAAGCGCGGGGGTGGTGTTTCAGTCTCTGTTGAGAAATCCGTTGGCCGATCCTTACATTCTGGGAGTGAGTGGTGGTGGTGCGTTATGCGCGACCGTGTACATTGCGCTGGGCGGGATGCTCTGGATGGGTGTGTGGGGATTGCCTGCATCGGCGATGGCTGGAGCGTTATTAACCGTGGTGGGGTTGTTGCTGGCGTCACGATGGATTGGTGGCGGCAAGATGGGCGTGTATGCGTTGTTGCTGCTGGGGGTTGTGTTTAATGCGTTTGCCTCGGCGGTGATCACGTTATTCAAGGCGATCATGTCAGCGCAGAAGGCGCAGGAGCTTTTGTTTTATTTGATGGGCTCATTGAGCGTGGAGGGGACGCCTTTGGGCGTGATTGCTGGCGTGAGCGTGGTGGTGCTCGGTGCGCTGGGTGTGATGATGTATTACGCAAATGATCTCAATGTGTTGGCGCTTGGTGATGAGACTGCTGCATCGTTGGGCGTTGAGGTTGAGCGCGTACGTCTGGTGAGTGTGGTGGCGGCCTCGATCGCGGTGGCGGTGGCGGTGGCGTACACAGGACTGATTGGTTTTGTGGGGTTGATCGTGCCGCATGGGTTGCGATTGATAGTGGGTTCTGATTGTAGGTTGTTGATTCCGCTTAGTTTTTTGTTTGGTGGCGTATTTTTGCTTTTAAGCGATGTTGTGGCGAGGGCGGGGTTTGAGGTGTTTTCCATGACATTGCCCGTGGGTGTGGTGACCGCGTTGTGTGGAGCGCCTGTATTTGTGTGGTTATTGCGTCGATCTTTTTTGACTCGCAGGGGGATAGCATGACTGCGTTGGCGACGCGCGATGTGGCGTTGAAGGTTGGGGGGAGTAAGGGACGAGTGGTGTTGAGCGGCCTGAACCTGAGCGTGAATCCAGGGGAGTGCGTGGCGATCGTGGGTGAGAATGGCGCGGGGAAGTCCACCTTATTAAGGGCGCTTGCAGGTGTGGAGCGTGTGAGTCAAGGCGCGGTGTTTCTGGGGAATCGAGAGCTTGGGAGGATGAAGGCACGTGAGCTCGCGAGAATGCGAGCGTATCTTGGGCAACGTGAGGATGTTGGCTTTGATTACAGCGTGGAAGAGGTTGTGTTGATGGGGGCGTATGCGAGAGGAGGCGCATGGTCGCTTGGAGGAGAGGAGCAGAGCGCACGTGTGCGTGATGCGTTATTGCGTGTGGAGCTTGAGGGGTATGCCTCGCGGTCGGTGTTATCGTTATCGGGAGGGGAGTTGCAGCGTGTGATGATGGCGCGCGTGGTGTTGGCCGAGGCGACGTGGTGGATGTTGGATGAGCCGCTTGTGGGGTTGGATATCAGGCATCAGGAGCGTGCATGCGCGTTATTTCGGAAGCATTGTGATGAGGGTGGCGCAGTGATCTGGGTGTGTCATGACTTGAACTGGGTCTGGCGAGTATGTGATCGAGTGTGGGTGTGTGACGGGGGTGAGGTGTGTGCAGATGGTGCGCCCAAGGATGTGTTGACAGAGGAGTTAATCGAGCGTGTGTTTGGGGTGAAGGTAGAGTTTTTGACAGGGAGCAGGGGACATGTGATCGCGTTCAGGTGAGTTGATGGCGCGATGGTGCTGTAAACTGGACTGATGCGTTGAATTATGTTCTAAGGGAACAGTCTAAGTTGGTCCGTAGGAGCTGACCTGTGCAAGGTGGCGCAGGCAAGTGGAGGAGAGAAGTTGGATAAGCAGAAAGAACAAGGATGTGTGCGTATGGGTTCATGGTTTTCAAGACTAATGATGGTCGCTGCTGTGTGTCTGGTCAGTTCCGAGGCGATGGCCCAGGACATGGTTGAGGAAGAAGAAGAGACCGCGACGTTAAATGCGACGCCTGACTTCTCGCCTGGTATCAGCGCAGCAGGTATGGGACAGGCGCAAAATGCATTGAGCATGGGGACCAACGGTGTGTTTAACAACCCTGCGGGCATTGCCAGAGCGTATATGTTTGCGCTGGAAGGCGGGTTTATTTACACGGATGATGGCAATGTGTTGAGCGCGGCGATTGTGGACAGCAAGACCAACCCAAAGATTGCGGCGGGTGTGGGGTTTAACTATTATTTCAGTCGCACGGCGGGATTGGATCTGAAAGGGATTGATGTCAGGTTGCCCGTGGCGATTCCTGTGGTGCAGGATCGTGTCTCGGTGGGTGTGGCTGGCAGGTATTTGAAGTTCAACGCGGGCGATATTGAGGTGTTGAATGGATTTACGCTGGATGCAGGGGCAATTTTCCGCGTGGTGGACCAGCTTTCGGTGGGGATTTCAGCAAAAAACCTGATTGATCCGTGTGAGAACGCGACATGTCAAGGTTGGGCACCGTTGTTGGTGGGTGGTGGTGTATCGTATGCGATGACGGACCTGTCGTTGGCCGCAGATGTGGATGCAGACCTGACGACGAGTGAGTCAGCGACCTTGAATATCGAGGTTGGGGGTGAGTATTTGGTGGCGAAGATTGTGCCTATCAGGTTGGGTTTTCGACGCTTGGGGGCGACGGAGTCGAACCGTGCGACAGCAGGTGTGGGTTGGCGTTCACAGACTGCGGGACTGGACCTGAGTTATGAGCATGACTTTGCACGCAGTGCGTTTGGCCAGCTCTTTTTGGGGGTCTCTATCTACATGCAGTGATACTACTTTCGGTGAATTCATATCTGGGTGTGGCGATCATTGCTTGTTTTTGTGAGCGGTGCGCTTAAGCTCTACGGAGTCGTTGTGTATGTTGTATGTTGCTTGCGAGAAGCGCAGGAGATCTTACACAATGTAATGAATTGAACGCGATAGAGCCCTCATTAAGACTCTGATTTTGACAATGTGGGGGATGCTTTTTTTTGCCTGTTGTGCTAGGGTTGAGTGGGTACAGGAAAGTGGTTGGAACTCTATCTGCAAGAACAGCTGGCGATTTGCGTGAATGCGGTCGTCCGTAGCATTTTATGGCTTACATGGATAAGACGAATATAGAAGACGATAGTGTGGTCGAGGTAGAGATCGACGAGATTGAGCTTGAGGATGATGAGCTTGATGACGACGATGATGGTGAGGAGTTGGACGTTGTCCTTGAAGACGAGGATGACGATGACGACGCCGAGGAAGAGAGTGTTGAGCAGGAGTATCGAAGTGATGCCGACGCACAGCAGCGCGCGTTCGATCTTCTTGGTGACCTCTCTTTGCCCCTCCTCAAGGATTCTTCCTACGAGCTGACTGCCAAGACCGATCCGCTGACAGCGTATCTGGCAAGGCTTAACTACATTGAGCCGCTGCCTGCTGAGAAGCAGCAGGAGCTTGCTGAGCGCTACGTCAATGAGAAGGATGTCAACGCCGCCAAGATGTTGATCCTTACAAACTTGCGCCTTGTGGTGAAGCTCTCCCGAGAGTATCAGCGTCGCTGGACCAACCTCCTTGATTTGATTCAGGAAGGAAACGTGGGTTTGAGCGAGGCTGTGATTCGCTATGATCCATATCGAGGGGTCAAGTTCACAAGTTATGCGCAGTACTGGATTCGTGCGATGATCTTGAATTATCTCATGAACCACCTTCACCCTGTAAAGATTGGTAGCTCACGTGCTGGACGTAAACTATTCTACAACCTCAAGAAAGCACGCCGTGCGTTGATCAAGCAGGGGCATACAAACCCCTCTCCTGCGTTGATTGCGGAGTATCTTGATGTGGATGAAAAAGAGGTCGTGCGTGTCTCTGCTCAGCTTGATGCACCTCCTGTCTATCTTGACGCTCAGGCTCCAGGTCATGAGAAGACCACAGTCGGTGAATTGATGGAGTCTGGTGGTTCATCACCAGAGGATAACGTCAGCGCCTCCGAGTTCTCCACACGCTTGCGTGAGGTGATTGAAGGCTTTGGTGATGACAAACTCAAAGATGATCGCGAAAGGGCAATCTGGAAGGAGCGCATGATCGCTGAAAGTCCCAAGAGTCTTGTGGAGCTTGGCGACGAATGGGGCGTCAGTAAGGAGCGTATTCGTCAGGTTGAGGTCCAGATCAGGAAGAACTTCAAGAAGTATCTTATCGATGAGTTCGGTGACAATGTGAAGCTCGATTTCCTGGACAATATCGGCGTATAAGTTTCTGAAAAGACAATAAAAAAGAGGAGGCGCCTGCTGACATGTCAGCAGGCGCCTCCTCTTTTTTATTATGAACCAAACCTAAAAGTGTAGTGTGATACTTGTAGGCGAAAATTGCAGCCTGGAACCTTGCATTGTGGGGGCTTTGGGGGTGCGTATGATCCAGAGGATCGAGCCGCCGAGAGTGCCGCCAATGGCGGCGACCGTGGAGGCTGCAAACAATGCACGCGTGCGGCTCATTTGGCGTGTGGTGGCGTCTGGATTTCGTGAGAGCATGGTCAGGTGATTGTAAGAGAGTAACATGCCTGTGAATCCAGCGAGGCCAACGCCCCAGAGCACCCATGGGGCAGCGCCGCGTGAGTAGGTGTTGGTGGTGTCTTCTGGCAGCGTCGTCATGACGCTGCTGTCGCGCTCAAGGGTGACATGGACGACACGTTTTTCACCAGGTTTGACCGTCACGGTACGCTTTTCATCAAGGTAACCATACTTGGAGATGATGAGATAAAATGTGGTGTCACGTGTTACGGGAATGTCCACCGTGGGCGTGCTTCCCTTGAGTCGTCCGTTCATGTTGGTGAATGAGACGTAGGCGCCCACAGGTTCGGATGTGATTTGCAGAGAGCCCGAGGTGTGTTTGGGGGAGAGTGCGTTGTGGCGATGTTCAAGATCTTGAACTTTGACCTTGAGCGCAGGTGTCTGAGGATCATTGGGGAACAGGTCGATGTGGCGTTGATACAGTGCCTGTGCAGCCCTGTATTGTGCGAGCCCTTCGAGCGCCTCGGCACGTTGAAGGAGGAACGTGTGTGGTGCGGCAATTTCCTGTGCCTTGTCAATGAGTTGGAGTGTAGTGGTGTAGTCTTTGTTTTTGAGCGCGTCGGTGATTTGAGATTGAAGTGACCTGAGGCGTCGTTGCTCCATGGGTGAGAGCGTGTCCGATGTGGTGTCCTGTGCGTAGGTCAGGTGTGGTGTGGCAAGGCACAGGAGTGCTGTGAACATGTAGAGCAGGCATGAAATGGGTTGAGCATGCGACATGGCTGAGTTCACTTGTTGGAGTTTTTAAAGAGGTTTCCAAGCCCTGGTTTCTTGACTTCTTTGGGTGGTGTTTTGACAGGCTCGGCGACCTTGGGTTCGGGTTTCTTGGCTGGTTCAGTGGTCGCGACGGACTCCTTGACAGGAGCAGGTTTGATGACCTTGGGTGTGATCGTTTCCTTGACGATTTTCCTGGGTGGTTTGGGGTCTTTTGCAGGTGATGACTTCACGACCTTCTTGGGTGTGGTGGCTGGCTTTTCGGTCTTGACAGGATCTGCCTTGACGACCTCTTTGGGAGGGGTTTGCTCAGGTTCTTTGATGTCTTCTTTAGGTTGGTTTTCTTCTTGTTTTTCAGTGTCTTGTTTTGCGTTTTCTTTGGGCTCTGTGGCTGGTTCTTCTTTGGGAAGCTCTGTGGCTTCCTTGATGGGGTCGGGTGTAGGAGAGGTCGCGATGACATCTTCAGGCGTGGTGTGTGTTGGGTCTGAAGGTGTGGTGGCGATGAGGGCGATGAGTGTACCTGCGGCAAGGAGGACGAGTACAATGACAACGGCAGTGATCAGGCGAATGGGGGATTTTGCCGCGGGTGTCTCTGAGGTTTGAGTGGCAGCGCGGCGCGGCGTGGGCGCGGGGGCAGGTTCCTGGTCTTGTTGTGGCGGTTGTGGTGTGTGTTGGTGAGCAGGGGCGTGGTGATGGTGTGCATCTTCTACAAGCGCACGAGAGAGCGATGTGTGCGCAGGGACTGTCACAAGCTCTGGTTCATCAATGGCAAGCGATGTGTCTGCGATTTCGAGCGCGGCGCGTTGGTCTGTGGAGTAGCTTGCGCCAGCCTGTCGCTCCATGTCGGTTTCTCGGCGTAGCGCCTGGGTGTTGTTGCTTTTATTGCGTGTGCCCGGGATGCTTGGCAGGATGAGGTGTTCAAAGAGTTCGTGTTTGGGGAGGTCAGGGTTGATTCTGACAGGATCAAGTTGGTAGTGGCGTCTGATTTGCTCAATGCGATCGCGGACTTCGCGTGCGCTTTTGGGGCGAGACTCGGGCGTCTTGGCGAGCAGGTCATTGACGAGATCTTCAAGTTCGTGTGGGAGTGTGCTTGGGGGGAAGTATGTGGACAGAGGTTTGGGCGCGCTCTGGATATGTTGGAGCATGATTTGAAGGCTGTTTTGGCCATCAAAGGGAGGCATTCCCGTGAGCATTTCGTAGAGCATGACGCCGAGCGCGTAGAGGTCAGCCTGGGGACCGATGTCCTGGTTTTGCGCCTGTTCAGGGGCCATATAGGCGGGTGTACCACAGACCATACCCGTGGCTGTGATTTGTGTATTTGCCTCGAGCGCGCGTGCGATACCAAAGTCGAGGACCTTGACCTGAATGGTGCCATCAGAGATGGGCACGATCAGGAGGTTATCAGGCTTGAGGTCGCGGTGAATAATGCCAAGGGAGTGTGGTTCGGTGAGCGCACCACAGACCTGATAGACGACCTCCATGGCAAGTTGAATGCGCATGCGGCCCTTGGCGAGGAGGTCGTTGACATCGATGCCCTGGACGAGCTCCATGACAAGGTAGAGGAGGTCGCGTTCGCGATCCTGTCCAAAGTCGATGAGCTTGACGATGTTGGGGTGAGAGAGTTCACTGGTGAGTTTGGATTCTCGGTAGAAGCGCTCCAGCGCGACCTCGCGGTCGATCAGCTCCTGTTTCAGGACCTTGACTGCGACCTTTCTGCCAACCGAGAGCTGAATGGCGTTGTACACCGCACCCATGCCGCCCTGGCCAAGCTTCGATTCGACCTTGAAGCGATGATCGATGAGCTGTCCGATGAGAGGGTCCTCAACCTGATCCTCCAGGACAAAGAGGCGAGCCTCATCGTTGGGACAGGTGTCGAGCGTGACATCGTCGTAAGTTTCTTTACATTCAGGGCAGTAGAGTTTCATGACAGCGAGGGTGACAGAGGGTTGTAAACAGAGCGGGGGACTCGGGTGTATTGTGAGTCCTTATGTATAAAAGATCAATCACAACAGCCTGAATGGCCAGTTGGTTTTTTAGTCTATAAGGATCGAAGTTCTCGAATCACAGGGAGCATGTGGTCTTGTGTTTTTGGCGTGAATGCGTGTCATCTTCTTTACATACGGGTGTGTAGAGTGTTGGTGATGGAGTGTCAGGAACAGGTTGTGCTTCACAACCTGTTCCTAACACAAGATTTTAAGCATCCTTCAATTGACCATGAGCCAGAAACTCGTTAGAACTCGCCATGCAACTTGAGGGATTCAAACGATGGGTCTGGTAAAAAGATTCATGGTTTACGTTCAAGTCACAGAGAATTGAAGAGATAAGAAATTTTAGCATCTACGGAGCAAGCATCATGAGCACCTCCCCTGTTGAGGCGACACACACCTTCCTAAACACCAACCTGGATCTGTTCAGCGACGAGCCCTTCCGCGTAAGGGATCTTTCACCAGAGACTGTTGCATTTGGCCGCAAGGAGATCGATCTTGCCCTCCAAGAAATGCCTGGTCTCAAGGCCTTGCGTGAGCAGTACGCAGAGAAGCAGCCTCTCAAAGGCGCGCGTATCACAGGTTCCTTGCACATGACCATTCAGACCGCAGTGCTGATCGAGACCTTGACCGCGCTGGGTGCAGAGGTTCGTTGGGCATCCTGTAACATTTACTCCACACAGGATCACGCTGCCGCAGCTGTTGCAGTGGGCCCTGAAGGCACCGCTGACGATCCCAAGGGTGTGCCTGTGTACGCCTGGAAAGGTGAGACACTTGAAGAGTACTGGTGGTGTACATTCCAGGCATTGAACTGGGGTGATGGCAAGGGACCAAACCTCATTCTTGATGATGGCGGCGACGCCACATTGCTCGTGCACAAGGGTCTTGAGTTCAACAAGTCTGGCGAAGTGCCTTCTTCTGACACCGCAGACAACAAGGAATACGCGACCATTCTTGAGCTTCTCAAGAGTGTTCAGGACAAGGATGCTTCCTACTGGGAGAGCACCGCACCCAACATCCGTGGCGTCTCCGAAGAGACCACCACAGGTGTGCACCGTCTCTACCAGATGCAGAAAGATGGCACCTTGCTCTTCCCTGCAATCAACGTGAACGACTCCGTGACAAAGTCCAAGTTCGACAACCTCTATGGCTGTCGTCACTCTCTTGTGGACGCGATCATGCGCGCAACAGACGTGATGATCTCTGGTAAGCGCGTGCTCGTGCTTGGTTATGGCGATGTGGGCAAAGGTAGCGCTGACTCCTTGCGTGGTCAGGCTGGTAAAGTGGCCGTGACCGAGGTCGATCCTATCTGTGCGCTTCAGGCATGTATGCGTGGCATGGACGTGATCACCATCGATGATGCGATTGCACAGAACTTCGACATCTATGTCACCGCAACAGGTAACTTCAACGTCATCACCGTCGACCACATGCGTCAGATGAAGCACAACGCTATCGTGTGTAACATCGGTCACTTCGACAACGAAATCGACATGGCAGGTCTTGAGGCTCTGGCTGAAGAAGGTGTTGTGGAGAAGATCGAGATCAAGCCTCAGGTGCACGAATGGCACTTCAAGGACACAGGTCGCTCGATCATCATCCTTGCTGAAGGCCGCCTCGTGAACCTTGGTTGTGCAACAGGTCACCCAAGCTTCGTGATGAGCACAAGCTTCACCAACCAGGTGCTTGCACAGATGGAACTTCACGCTCGCGCTGAAGACTATGGCGTGAAAGTGTTCACATTGCCCAAGCACCTTGATGAGATGGTTGCAGACCTTCACCTCGAACACCTTGGCGTGCACTTGACCAAACTCACAAAAGAGCAGGCTGATTACATCGGCGTGCCTGTGGAAGGTCCTTACAAGCCCGAGCACTACCGTTACTAGGATTGTGTAAGAGGCAAACAAAAGCGGCGGGCGGCGAAAATTTACTGCGTAAAT